>JBDTNT010000124.1:0-5689 GCA_039933615.1 Flavobacterium sp.
CCGCCAAGTGCATCGATTTCACGAACAATCTGTCCTTTTGCAATTCCACCCATTGCAGGGTTGCAAGACATTTGTGCTATGTTCTGCAAACTCATTGTAACCAATAAAGTTTTTGACCCTAAATTTGCGGCCGCTGCCGCGGCTTCAGATCCTGCATGGCCGGCACCAACCACAATAACATCGTATTCTTCTAAAAACATTTTGTTTTTTTTATTCTCTGGAAACCCTTTAAGGTGGTTCTCAGAATTAACTTTATTTCTTTTGTTCCACGTGGAACAGATTGCTTTGTTTCAAGTTTCAAGTTTACGCAGAAGTTTGATGTTCCACGTGAAACACTTAAAAACATAATCTAAATTAAATGTTTCACGTGGAACACTTGGATTCGTATAATCAAAATAGAAATATGTTTCACGTGAAACATATTGATACAAATATTCAAAGATATTTATATTAGAGTTCCACGTGGAACATCGCGATTTTTTCGTCTTCCTTTGAACGCATCAACTCTGCATCAATATCAGTTTTGTCTTTATATCCACAGTAGTGTAATATACCGTGAGCTAAAACACGCTTCAATTCTTCTTCAAAAGAAACATTAAAATCTTTAGCATTGTCTTCTACTCTTTCTACAGAAACAAAAATATCCCCGTTTAATTCGTTACCGACAGTGTAGTCAAAACTGATAATATCTGTCAGCGTATCGTGATCTAAATATTCTACATTGATTTTATGAAGATATTCATCGTCACAAAAAATGTAATTTATCTCTCCTTCGTTTTTCTTTTCAGAAACAATAACAGCACTCAACCAATCAGTAAATGCTTGTTCGTTTTCTAAATTAAAATCTGTTTCGTAATTAAAATTGATCATTTTGTATTAAAATATTCTTGAACCTTTTGATTAAAATTCGAGCGCAAAGGTAGTGATTGTCTGTTTAAAATCTCTACACTGTTTAAATAATCCAATAACGAGCTTGGTAGTACATTAGTCCGATTTGCAAATTCAGCCTTGTTTGTTTCAGATTGACGCTTGGTATCCTGACCTTGTTGCTGAACTGCATTGTTCAATTTTAATAATTCCTGTTGGATATTTAAAATTCTCTGCAGGTTCTCATTCTTAAATCCTTTATTTAATAGTTGTTTCTCTGATTGTTTCATCTGATCAATAACAGATTTTCCTTGTGAATCTAATCCTTGTTTGGCCAACTCTTTTTGTAATGCTTCCCTAAGTTTAACCTGCTCTTTATAAATTTCCATTATTGCTTCCGCATTTCCTTCTCCATCATCACCATCTTTTCCTTCCTTCTCACCTTTACCATTTTTACCCTCTTTACCGGAAGAACCTTTATCACCACTTTTATTTCCCTGACCCTCTTTTCCCTGACCACTTTGTCCCTGTCCGGGTTTCTGACCTTGTCCTTGTCCGGGTTTATCACCTGGCTTGTCACCCGGCTTCATTCCCTCTTTCATTTTATCAGCTAAACTTTTTTGTTTTTGAATAATATCCGGCAACTGCATTCCTTGTCCATCACCTGGTTTTGGTTTTCCTGCTCCCGGTTTAGACATAGACATTTGCATGTTGTTTAATAAATCACTTAAAAAGTCTGCCAGTTTATTGGCAGAGGAAACGGCATACTGCTGGTGCGAAACTCCTTTTAGAACCTGAACATCCGTTAAGGATTCAATAGCTTTGTCTACATTATATTGTACGTTTCCGATTTCCTTTGTTACATCTTCAGCTACTTTTGGATTACGTAAAGACAAAGCAAACAAACTATCATCAACATGTTTAAATTGTTGTTTTAAATTTTGTTGCACCTTTATATTCTTCGTATATGCAGAAGAACCTAATCTCATCGTTTTAAATTGCTTCATCACATCTTCCTGAGATAAAGAATACGCCAAAAGATTATCCAGAACCTGACGAAGCATCGCAACATCTTCTTCAAGTTGTTCCTGTTCTCCACCTTCCATACCAGACTCCATTTCCTGAGACATGGATTTCATTTTCTTAGCTGCACTTTTTTGTTTTGGCTTAGCAGAAGAAGTATTCTTTTTATCTAATTCATCAGATGCTTTTTTCAAATCATCTTCCACTTCTTTCTCTTTTGAGGCATCGGAAGGAATATCCAAAGGAGCTTTTAATGATTTATTTTCTTCTTTAAGCTCTTTTAAATCTTCCTGTATTTTATCGAAAGACTTATTGATTTCTTCCTGTTTCTCTAAAGTGTTTTCTTTGTCTTTATTAGAAAGCTGTTCTTGCTTCTCTGCAAGCTTTTCCAGTTTTTCTGCAACCTGCTCTGCTTTCTTTGAAACATAAAAACGTTTGGTAAGCTCTACTAACTGTTCTAAGTTTTTAGATTGGTTCTTACTGATTTGCTTGAATTTTTCCATTTTATCAAACAAGTCGTCGCTGTTTAATTTATCGTTTAGGTTTTTAAGCTCCTCTAATAATTTTTGGTTTTTCTCCAAATCCTTATCTGCGTTTTCTAAACGCTTTTGTAAATCTTCGGCAGTTTTATCCTTTTTATCCTCTTTGAATTTATCCAGATTCTTGTTCATTTTCTCCGCAAACTCTTTCATCATCTCGTCCTGTTGTTTCTGACGCTTGATAAAATCATTGATTTTCTGCTGATCTTTAAACTCTAAATTATTTTTTTCTTTTCCTGAATTCTGGATTTTATCCATTTCAGAAAATTGCTTCGTTTGGTTCTTTAAAGATTTTTCTAAACTATTTATGTTCTGGTTTTGCTGCTGCAATTCTAAATCATGAACTTCATCTGTTGTAGAAACCCTATCCGAAAAAACAGAAGACTTGGTGCTCTTAAAATGATGTGGTGCATCATTATCAAAAACTTCAAAATAGTATTCATAAGACACTCCTTCTTCTACCGCTAAATTACTTGGAAAAGAAAAAACGAACTGATCGAATACGGCTTGCTTCACAGGTATAGTTCCTCGTTTAGCAGTTTGTGATTTGTTACGTTCGTAGTATACAATCTGTAATTTTGATAAACCGTAATCGTCACCTAATCTTCCTAAGACATAACTTTTATCCAGCTTCAGACTATCCGGTGCTGGCGCAACGGTGATTGTTGGATGCTGATCTTTAATAACAGACAGCTGATAATCTAATTTTTCGTAGTTTTTGACCTTATCATTAGAAGTAAGGATTTGATATTCTGTATTTTGACCAATATTTTTACTCCATTTAAACTCATTTTCAGCTTTATTGAACTTAAAAACTGACTTATCATCCTTCCAGACAATCTCCTGCGTAAATTGTGTATTCATTTTCCAGGTCACCAAAGTTCCTTCCGGAACGATAGCATTCCCGGTTCCCTGAATTGTTTCTGCTTTCTTTTTTAAGTAAGATGGAAAATTCAATACCATTTCGAAGTTGGCAATTGAAGGAACAGTGATTACTTTCAATTCATATTCTTCAGAGGAAACCGAATTTCCTTCAAAAGAAAAAGAGATATTATCTACTGGCTTCTCTATTTTAAATTCAAACTTTCCTGGTTGCGAAGATTCCATAAAATAGCTTTCATCACCAATATGAATCATTACGTTCTCAGGAACAATATTCCCTATTGATTCCATTTGTACAACAAAATCTTTGTTCTGTTCTGTCTGCAGCTTTTTATTCAATACCACAAATTTGAAAGGTGCCGGAGGTAAAAATGTAGCATTGAAATGCACTACTCTATTTAAACTTTGAGAAATAATAGTACTGTTGCCTGAAATATAAAACACTGCAAAAAGTAAAACTGGGATAATCGCCAATGGTAAATACTTTTTATTCGAATTAAAATTTACAGCATTCCCAAATGGAATTGGTTGTAGTGAATTTGCTTTTTGTTCTATGGAAGCCAACATTAATTCTGAACTTTCAAGAGAATTTTCAGAGGCAGACAGCTGTAAAAAGTTGGTTAGTTTATCACTTACTTCCGTAAAATGATTACCAATAATAGTTGAGGCCTGATTGTAATCAATTCCTTTTTGAAGTTTGAATAACTTAAAAACTGGAAATAAAATAAAACGGAACAAAAGAAAAACTTCAACACCAATAAACAGCCAGAATAAGACTGTTCTTCCAGTGGGTTTTAACCAAAGGAAATACTCGATAAAAAGCGTAAACAAAAAATACAAAAGCCCGAAACCGGTAAAAAGAAGTATTCCTTTTATAAGTTCATTGGTATAATATTTTTTAATAAAAGCTTCAAGCTTTAGATATATGGCAGACGTTGTTTTCAAAATGAATCTGTTTGATTTGTAACCTATAAAAGTACTAATTTTAATTAGAAAATGATCAATTAGGAAATTAGTCAATTAAGCTACAAACAAGACTTTATCTAATAAGAAAATGATCAATTTAGAAAATTAGTTAATTAACTTCAGAGTAAACTTTATCTCATTATCATCCTTTTCAAATTATCTAATCAGTAGTTGTATCTTTGCAACAAAATTTAAACAAATGTCAAAGCAAGTTCGTGTGCGTTTTGCACCAAGTCCAACAGGACCTTTACATATTGGCGGCGTTCGTACTGCCCTATTTAATTATTTATTTGCCAAAAAAAACAATGGTGTTTTTTATCTGAGAATTGAAGATACAGATCAAACCCGTTTTGTTCCGGGAGCTGAGGCTTATATAATGGAAGCACTGGAATGGTTAGGAATTGCTCCCGAGGAAACTGTTGGAAAAAATGAAAAATTTGGTCCGTACAGACAAAGTGACCGTAAGGAAATATATCAAAAATATGCAGATCAATTGATCAATTCTGGGTGGGCATATTACGCTTTTGATACTCCGGATGCTCTTGATACTTTGAGAAAAGAACATGAAGCGGAAGGAAAAACATTTATTTACAATCATCACAATCGTGAAAAGTTGGATACTTCATTGGTGATTTCTGCTGAGGATACTTCAAAAAGAATTGCCAATGGAGAGCATTATGTGATTCGTTTTAAAACACCGGTTGATGAAACTTTACATTTAAAAGATATCATTCGTGGTGATGTTAAGTTTGAAACCAATCTTCTTGACGATAAAGTTTTATTTAAAAGTGACGGAATGCCAACTTACCATTTGGCCAATATTGTTGATGATCATCTGATGGAAACTTCACATGTAATCCGTGGTGAAGAATGGTTACCGTCTATGCCTCTTCACGTTTTATTATACAGAGCTTTTGGTTGGGATGCTCCGGAATTTGCACATTTACCTTTGATTTTAAAACCTGTTGGAAACGGAAAATTATCAAAAAGAGATGGTGATAAATTAGGGTTTCCTGTGTTTCCATTAGAATGGAAAACCGAAGAAGGAATTTCATCCGGTTACAGAGAGAAAGGATTTTTTCCTGAAGCAGTTATAAACTTCCTTGCTTTGTTAGGTTGGAATGATGGAACTGATAAAGAATTATTTTCTTTAGAAGAATTAGTAGAATCTTTTGACTTGAACAGAGTTCATAAATCCGGAGCTAAATTTGATCCTGAGAAAAACAAATGGTTCAATCACCAATATTTAATCAAACAAAATGATGAAGATTTAGCGAAAGACTTCACTCCTATTTTGGTTGAAAAAGGCGTCGATATTTCTAAATTTGACGTTACAAGAATCGTTTCATTGATCAAAGAAAGAGCTCATTTTGTTTCTGAATTTTGGGATTTAACTGATTTCTTTTTCCAGG
>JBDTNT010000125.1:0-11838 GCA_039933615.1 Flavobacterium sp.
CTTTTTCCTGTTGTTCTTCTTTTTTCTCTTTTATTTCTTCCTGCTTTTTTGCTTTTTGTTTCTCTTTTTTCTTGTAATATCCTCTAAGAAGGAAATTACTTTTTGCAGCTTGCATATTCTCACTGAAACCTTTGGTTCCGCTTTCCAGATTAGAGAGTGTATTAGAAACACTGCTGGCCATTTTATCGTCTTTTACCAATCGGGCCAAAGCACCGTTTCCGTTATTCATACTATGACTGAAAATCGCTAGCTCATCTGAAATTACGCCCACATTATCAACGCTTTTCTTCACGCTTTTCATAAGGTCCGCCATTTCAATTCCGGCTATTGAGGCAATTTTGGAATTGTTTTCAACCATTTTTTGAGAATGTTCACCCGGAGAAATCGTAAGCACTTTATCGCCCATCAGCCCGTCTGAACCAATGCTGGCGCGTGCATCTGTTTTTATAAATTCGCGTACATTATTCTTTATAACCATCACTACAACAACAGAAGAATCATTTACCAATCTGATTTCTTCGATTGTCCCAATATTGATTCCTGAAAAACGAACGTTGTTACCAATTTGCAGACCACTTACGGTTTTAAAGTTTGATGTAATTCTGAAGGTGTCACCAAACAGGTTTTTTTGTTTTCCAATAAAATAAATTGCAAGTACAAACAGCAACAAACCTATTGTTACAAACATTCCTAATTTCCAAGTGTTTCCAGATTGCTTATCCATGATTTCTATTTTTATTTTTTATTTTTATTGAAAGAAAGAGCGTACCCATTCATCATCGCTTTTTTCCAGTTCTTCGTATGTTCCTTCGGCATGTATCACACCTTCTTTTAATACCATAATACGGTCAGCCGTTAGTTTTGCACAAGCCATATCGTGTGTAATAATGATCGATGTTGTTTTGCGTTTGTGTTTAATGTCAAGTATCAATTCACTGATTTCTCTCGATGTTATGGTATCCAATCCTGTTGTTGGTTCGTCATACAGAATAATTTCAGGTTTTAAGATCAGCGTACGTGCCAGACCAATCCTTTTTTGCATACCTCCCGATAATTCAGATGGCATTTTATCTATTGCATCGCTAAGGCCTACATTGTCAAGAGCTTCCATAACTTCACTTTCTACTTCTTCAGCGGTCAGATCTCTTTTATGTTTTTTTAAGGTGAAAGCCAGATTCTCCCTAACCGACATTGAATCGTAAAGGGCACCACTCTGGAATAAAAATCCAATTCGGACTCTGATTTCATTCAGCTCACTTTTGTTCAGGGTCAATACATTCTGATCAAAAACTTTTATTTCCCCTTTGTCGGGTTCAATCAGCCCAACGATACATTTTATAGTAACCGATTTTCCTGACCCAGAACGTCCCAAAATCACTAAATCTTCTCCTTGGTTTACGGTAAGATTTACCCCTTTTAGGATTTTATTGTCTTTGCCAAACGTTTTGTGCAAGTCCTTTATTTCTATAATCGGACTCTGATTTTTCTCTTTGGCTTTAGGTTTGGTATGTTTTTTTTCTTCGATCATTTTTAAAAGATTAAATCGGTTAATTGTACGGCAATCATATCTATTATAAAAATGGCCAATGAAGCTGTTACAACCGCTGAATTTGCTGCTTTACCCACACTTTCAGTTCCATTTGAGGCATTAAATCCTTTATAACATCCGATCATTCCAATAAAAAATCCAAAGAAGAATGTTTTTATAGTAGCCGGAACAAGGTCTGAATAGTCTAAGGATTCTAATATCTGAGTAAGGAAACGATAGAAATTGACTTCGTCATGGATATTAATTCCAATATAGCCCCCGATTATTCCGACAGCATCGGCAAAAATCACCAATATCGGGACCATTAAGGTTGTTGCTAAGATTCGGGTAACTACCAGATAATTGTAGGGATTGATAGCAGAAACTTCCATGGCATCAATCTGTTCTGTTACTTTCATAGAGCCTAATTCTGCACCTATTCCCGAAGAAATTTTTCCTGCACAGATCAATGCTGTAATTACCGGAGCAATTTCTCTTATTAGAGAAAGCGCTACCATTCCCGGTAACCAGGATTCTGCACCAAATTTAACTAATGTCGGACGTGACTGCAGTGTTAGTACCATGCCCATAATAAAACCTGTAATTGCTACTAACGGCAAAGATTTAAAACCAATAATATAACATTGTTTCCTGAACTCTCTGATTTCGTAAGGAGGAATTAAAATCTCCTTAAAAAACCTGCCCGCAAACAATGTTGCATTTCCTATTTCTTCGAATGTATTTTTTAAAGTGAGAATCAAAATAGTCTGGATTTAATTATTTGATTATAATCTAAAAATCAAGCTTTTAATGAAAATTGCTTTTTGATTATTTACTAGTTTAAAGTTACCTAGCAACTAAAGGAAAAATATTACAGAACTTTTTCCCAAGTTTATATAATTTACATTGCAGGACAATAATTTAAAATATGTAACGTTGTTCGGAAATATGCTGAAAAACAAAAAATCCCTTTTAAAAAAAAGGGATTTTAAGCGGTAATGAAAAGATTACCTTTTACTTTAGTTAAAAGTGTAGTTAAATATATTTTATGAATTTATTGCTATATTATTAGTATTGGCTTTCATCAATGGAATTACTTTACTTTCTGATAATTTCAGGTTTTCCATAATCAGTCTTGCCGTTAAAAAACACACAGTTGATTCGGCACCCTGATTCAGGTTTACGTTTTCTTTTTCTAAACCGTCATATCCTCCTCCGCTAATTGGGTTGTACATGATTTGATTTAAATGGTTTTTTCCTAAGAACCAGTTAAAAGCTGTTTTCATCTGTTGTTTGTATTCAGGAGTCTTAAAGGCTTTATAAAATGAATTTAAAGACTGAATAGTGTACGATACATCTATTGGCTGTTCTCCGTATTGTTCCGGCTCTGAACCTTTATGGTACCATCCATTATTTGAAATTACTCTGAAACTGCCATCAAAAAACATTTTTGAGGACAAGAAATCCAGTGATTCGATCGCTACTTTTTTGTAAATAGGTTTATTGGTTACCAGATAAGCATACAGCATCGATTCCGGCAGGATTCCATTGCCGTAAGTCATATAATTTTCAAACCATTTCCAGTCTTTGGTAGCATGAAGTTCATAATTGGAAAGCAATTTTGCATTCAGTTTATTGATAATAGCAGCCACATATAAATTAGGAACGGCGGTATGATACAAGTATAAACCTTTTGTAGCAAAACCAATAGAACGTGGTGACTGAATATTTTCTGCCCATTTTAGGGAATTCAATAAACATTTTGATGCTTTCTTAGCAATGGACTCCGGAAGAATAGCAGCATTGGAAACAACTGTTCCCAAAGCCCAGATGGCACGTGCATTTGAATCTTCTAAATTTACTTCTGCGTTTTGCTCAATATGTTCCCTGTTATTTTCATCGACATAGTTCATAAAGTCACCCTTTGGTTTTTGGCAACGCTCAATGAAATCAAGGTAAATTAAGATATATGGTAAATCGTCTTTGTCTTCTGTTAATTTGTAATGCATACAGAAGGCAACCAACGCACGTGCATTATCATCTAAAGTGTACCCTGAAGAAAGATCAGGAACTGAGATTTTACTAAATTGAATAATGCCTAATTCAGTAGTCATTTTTTTAACATGGGCCAGTTCAATTGAAGGATAGGTGTATTTGATTTCATATGATTTGTCCATCAGTTTTTGATACGTATTCATGTGGGTAATACCTACATTTTCCCAAGAGGAAGCGCGTGTTTTTCTGAAAGAGTTTTTACCCATTTCTTCTCTTAGATTTTCATCTGAAAGTAATTTAATGGCGGCTTCTGCAAACTGATCTTCATTTCCGATGTCAACTAAAATTCCGGAATCAGGAGTCAGTACTTCTCTGGTATGTGGAATTTTTGATGCTACAATTGGACAAGCGCAACTCATAGCGTATGAAAAAGTACCGCTTACAGCCTGATTTGGATCTTTTGAGGTAAACAAATAAATGTCCGTCGCTTTCAGATATTCCAAAAGCTGATCTGTATCCAGATATTCATTTATAAAACGAACATTGTCGTGCAATTGTAAATCGTCTACAATTTTTTCTAATGTATTTCTGTAGGTATCAACGCCGTTAATTACATTGTTCGGATGTGTTTTTCCAATAATTAAATAAAGTACATTTGGTGTATTTTCAATAATTTTCGGTAAGGCTCTTAAACCTGTTTCTATATTTTTTCCTTCTCCCAAAAGGCCGAAAGTAGATAGTACGGTTCTGTCCTGAATATTAAATTTTTCTTTGGCTTTAAATGGCGGTTCATAAACCACAACATGAGTCCCGTGTGGTACACAGGTAATGATCTCTTTTGCAATACCATAATCGTTGATCAGTATTTCTTCGGATTGGTTGGTCATTACAAAAACTGAATTACTGTAACTTAAAAGTAATTTTACAAAAGTTTTCAATTCATTATTCGGGTTTGGAATCACACTGTGAAAAGTATACGTTACCGGTTTTTTGATCACATTCAGAAAATCCAGTAAATGGTCTCCGTAATTTCCTCCAAACAAACCAAACTCATGTTGAATATGAACCAGTTTTACACTTTCGTCAGCATTGATTTGTTCCGCTACAGAAGTATATTCTTGTCTGTTTTTTGTATTTAAAGTAAATGCCTGTTTTGGTTTTGCCTTTGGTTTGTCGACCAGTTCACAAATTTCACAACTAACAGATTTACCGAAAACATCAGTAATTCCTTTAATTGTATCCTGCGTATAAGTTGCGATTCCACATTGTGTTGGTGGAAAAGTTGATAAGAAAACGATTTTTGATTTAGATATAGCTTTCATGGGGAGTATTTTTTAGTTCGTTTAATAAATTTTTGATGTTCAGACAGGCAGAAGCAATGTGGTCATCAGTAGAGCCATAGTCAATATATATAAGATTTTCAAAAAAGGCTGTTCCAGTATTTTTATCCTGAAAAATCGTAGAGTTTGAAACTCCTGATTCTTCAAAAGATCTTTCTGTTTTTTCTAAAATTACGTCTTGTTTTGTAGCCAATTCCATATTTCCTGATTTTAGTTTTTTAAAATTAGAACTAAGCCATAGCCGCGATTAATCCAATCCACTAAAAAATTAACTCTAAAGCATTTACATGGGAATTTTGTAAGACAAAAAATGTAATTTTGATACTTCTGCTGAATTTTCAGAATTATTGTGTGTTGCGATTGATTGCGCTAAAAAAAAAACGGATTGAGTTAAAGGAAGCTGTTTTTTAGAATGAAATTTGAAATAACAAATCAGACCTAATAAGTCATTTTATCAACTAAAAATCAAATCATATGTTACGTTGGACAGTCATTTTTATTATTCTTGCTATAATAGCCGGAATATTTGGCTTTGGTGGAATCGCCGCCGGAGCAGCTAGTATTGCAAAAGTTTTATTCTTCATATTTATAGTGTTATTCATTATTTCATTAATAACCGGAAGAACAAAAGTGTAGCGATAATTCATTAATCCTATAAACTAAAAGCGTTGCAAGTACTAGTATTTGCAACGCTTTTAGTTTTGTTTAAAATGGGAGAATTCGAAAATATAAAAATGTAAAATGTGAGTATGTCAGTATGTGAAAAAATGTAGGAATGTGATGTAAAAGGATCTCAACAGTGACTGTGACTAAAAACTGCGATTCATCACTCTTCCGTTAAAATCTTCGAAATCGCCTGTAATTGACTCAGGTGTCTTTTAATATGAATAAGGGCGAAACTGATCCATTCGTAAATAGTGAATTTTCCAAATCCCGGAACTTCAGTATCGACGCAGGTTAAAGTCAGATCATAAGTTTCTGAAACAGTCAATAATTCCTTTTCTATTTTTAAAAGTGATAAAGTCAATGAGTTCTTCGTGTATTCTTTATTTTCAGGAACTATATATTCCGGAGATTTCATTTTAATATCATAGTTAAAGAAAAGCGCTTCTGTTTCCTTCACTTTTTCGTCTGGTTTTCTGGACGTTTTTTCGGTTTTACCGGCACACATTTTTGGAAAACCGGAAGATCCCAGAATTAAATGCTGCACTACTTGTCCGGCGGTCCAGCTTCCTTCAAACGGAACTGTGTTTAATTCCGTTTCAGAAAAAGAGGCAAGTTTATCATTTAATTCCTTGAATGTGTCGATTACATTTTTTTGAAGTTCAGCTTTCATATTTACAGGATTTAAATATTATTTTTTACTGATGTAATCCACCAGACATTCCCAAAAGGGTCCGTTACGCCCGAGGCCCTGCCATACTCCTGGTCACTTGGTTCCATTAATACACTTGCACCAGCCTCAATTGCTTTTTTGAAAGTCTCATCGGCATTGGGTACATATACAAATAAGTTTGCGGTTTGTTTTTTCCAGTCTTGAGATTCTTCTGCAATCATGATCGTGCTTCCGTCAATGCTTATTTCGGCATGCATTACAGTTCCGTCTTCCCGCAGGGATTGGGTATGGGATACTGCATGAAATACATTTTTGGTAAAGTCTATAAATTTCAAAGCCCCATTTAAAATTAAATATGGCATTATGGTCTGATGTCCAACAGGTAATTTCATAGCCGTAGTATTTACTGATTAGTAATAAATTAAAATTACAATTTAATTTAAAGTTTTTAAAATTAGCGTTTTATAAAAGTACTTCGCAGTGAAAACCATACGAATTAAGAAGCTCGATTATTCTTTTTTTTGAAATTGATACGGAATGAATTCTCAAAATCTTATCACAATCGTCAAGGTCAAAATTAATGACGCTGTTTGGAAAATGTTCAAGAAGCTTCATTACAATCATTTTTGACTGCTCCATTTCCTGAACATTTGTTTCAAAAACTTCGATCATTGCTTTTGAAGTTTATAAAGCGATATTTTTATGTCGCTCAATTTTATGAAAATAGTAATATGAAATCAAGAGTATGGCCAAAACAAGCAATGGGAAAAAGGACTGAAATCCGAATCCGTCAATTGCAAAATGGCTGATGGAAGCAAATAAAAAGTCAAAAGTAAAACCGGCATAAGCCCACTCCTTGATTCTGTTCGGCACTTGTGGAATAACCAGAGCCAAAACTCCTAAAATTTTAAAAACAACCAAAGCATTACCAAAATATTCAGGATAGCCTAAATGTCTGATACCTTCTTTTGCTAATTCGCTCTGTGAAGTTAATGCCGGCATAACGCCTTCGAATAGAAAAATAATAATAGTGGTAATCCAGAAAATAATCTTTGCTTTCTTCATTGGTTTGTTTTTTAAATAGTTAAGTTAATTATTTAATACAAATCTACTATACTTATTCTTTTTATCGAATACGTATTTGCGACTATTTTAGGGTCATTTGGGACAAGAGTGTTTTTTATAGGTTCAAAGATGCAGAGGTGCAAAGGTTCAAAGTCTGAAAGTTTGGTTTTTTTCTTTGAAAAAATAATCTCGCAAAGTCGCCAAGACGCGAACAAACAGATTAAAACTTTGCGACTTTGCGTCTTTGCGAGAAAACTATTGCGTTAGGTCTTTTTTTTAAATAAATAATCTCGCAAAGTAGCCAAGACGCCAAGAGACAGAGATTAAAACTTTGCGACTTTGCGGAAAAACATTAATTTATAGTTTTTTTAATTTAACCTAATATGTAGTTTTTAATCACAAATAAATCCTCAAAGCCCAATCGGGTATAAATATCTTTTCCCATAGCGGAAGCCTGTAATAAAGCATATTCAGCATTTAAATCGATAGAAAGATTAAGAACGAATTTCATGATTTCTTCGGCAAAACCTTTTCTTCTCATTTCCGGGATAACTCCGACGCCGTGAATACCTACTTTATTTCCGGTTTGAAATAACATGCAGGTTCCTATTGGCTGGTTTTCAAAGGAGAATAAATAAAACTTTACAGATTTATAATTTTGAAGCAGGATTTCTTTACTGATCGTATAGCCAAACGCACTGGGATATAAATCGGTCCAGATTTTGGCATCCTGTTCATTGTTAATTCGTTTAAATTCGATATTCTTCTCCTGCTTGAATTTTTGATTTAATGATAAGGCCATGGCAACCTGTTCCGTTTTTAGAACCAAACCTTTGGATTCCAGAATTTGATTTGAATTACTATTATAAATATCAAAATAGGGTAGAACCAAACCTGAATTTGCTTTCATGATTTCGATTGCATTTTCGGCATCATGTTCAGAAATATCCTGATGAAACCATAATTTGTTTGGCCAGCCGGAATTTTTGATTTTGCAGTATTCTAAGTTTTCAGTTTTATGATAAGATTGAAAAGGAGTTCCAACGGTTTTCCATAAACTGGTAAGGTTATCAATATTGTCTTTTATGATTTGGTTATTTTTCATTTTGAAGGAATTAAAGCTGTTACACAACAAAGGTAAGTTTCGTCTTTATCGAAAACCTTTACCTATGTTGATTTATAAGTCTTTTTCGAGACTTTTTCTGATGCGGCTTAATTGTGTTGGTGTAATTCCCAGATGAGAAGCAATATGCAGTAATGGAATTCTCTGCGAAATATCAGGATGTTTTGAGAGGAAACGCAGGTATCTTTCTGTGGCATTTTCCATGACTAATGAGATTTCTCTTTGTTCTTTTTCAATGACCCAGTTCTTTTCTAAGTAAGCGATATAGAAGTTTTTAAGATCTTCATTCCCGAAAATAAGTTCCCGGTATTTTTTGTAATTGATGCTGATCAGAATGGAATCTTCCAGAGCTTCAATGGAAAAATCAGAAGGAGTTTGCTGTAAAGATGAAGCTTTAGAGCCTGCAAATGAACCTTCTAGAAAAATATTCTTGTTGTAAATATTTCCGGCTTTATCGGTAATAAAAGCTCGTAAAATGCCTTTGCAGATGAAGTAAAGTTCTTTTGCAACCTGACCGTTTCTTAGCAGAATATCTCCTTTTTTCACCAATTGAAATTCAGTAATAGCTACCAGCAATTGCCAGGATTTCTCCGGGACAGGGGCATAGCTTTGAAAGTTTAATTTTAATTCGTGAAGATATTTGGTTTTATCTACTGTCATGTTTTCGGAAATTATACTAATGTCAAAAGTATCTATTTAAGATGAAAAAAGAACATAAAAAAAAACTGCTATAAATAAATGGTATAGCAGTTTGATTGAAAAGTTTTTAAGCAGATATTAATTTATCAGCTGCAATTTAATCTGCATAATGATAAATGCTTCGCTTCACGTCGGTTTTTATTTTTTCTAAAGTGACTTCAGTAACACCTCCCTGATAAGACATACTGATTTCGATTTTATTATTACTAATCGTATAGTCAATTGCTATAAGTCCATTTTTATTTACTTCAACAGATGTATTGGCTTTTGGGATTTCACTTAAATAATAATTAGCATCTTCGACTTCTTTGTTTTTAATAAGGTCCCGGTAAGCAGTTTCAAGATCAGTATTTTTTAAAATACATTCTCTTCCGGATCCCATTTCGATTTCTATATCCTTACAGTCTTCATTTGCTTCTTTTTTAACTCTTGTTAGGATGCATGTTTTTGGCGCATAATAGTCAAAACCATCAGCTTTTTTAACGATCCATCGGATACTGTCTTTATTAAGCACGGCTAATTCTACTTCTCCTTTTGTTTTTTTAGGATCAAAAAAACTATAGAAACTGGCCAGAACCTTATTGGCTTTAAAATTTCCCTGTACATTTATTTCCGGGTCACTGGAACAGTCAATTCTGTTGCCGCTTTGTGCAACAGCACAATATTGGGCCTGAAATTCACCATTTGCTGTGCTTATAATTTTTAAGGTAAATAGAGTTTGCGGTACATTTTCATTATTGGGATTGTACTCGTATTGCCATTCTCCTTTTAAACCGGTAAATTCTTCGGTTAGGACTTTCGTTTCGGCTTTTGTCGTTTTTGATTCGGTACCGTTATTATTTTCGTTGTTTTTACAGCCAGTCAGGAGAGAGAAGAGTGCAAGAGGAATCAGTATTGAAATTTTCATAAAAGGAGTAGTAGTCTAGTAATTCAGAGCCGTAAATATATGAAATTATTGTATGAAAATACGGTATATAAAATTTCTTTTTGAAACCTGAAACCCTAGCCCTGATGGGAGCGGCATCCTTTTTCCTGCTTCTTTAGCAGGGAAAAGATAGAGCGGACAGCAGGAACAGCTTCCGGTAAAACATATTGAAATGAAAAAACGCTGCAGAACCGAAATCCTGCAGCGTCACTCAAATAAATAATTAAAAAACGGGTATTATCTCCAACCTCCGCCCAATGCGCGATATAACTCGGTATTGGCCGATAATTGTTCTCTTTTTAAGTCTGCCAGTTCTAACTCGCTTTGCAATAAATTGGCTTGCGCAGTTATTACTTCAAGGTATTCAGCCATTCCGTTTTTGAACAATAAATTCGAATTTTTAATGGCTTGTTGCAGCGTTTTTACACGCTCCTGAAGAAACGTTTGCTGCTGTTGTAATTTCTCCACTTTTACCAAAGCATCAGATACTTCGCTTACTGCTACTAAAACAGATTGTCTGAAAGTCAGTACAGCTTTTTCTCTTTCTGCTACAGCAATATTATACTGTGTTCTTACTTTTTTATTGTTTAGTAAAGGCTGTGTTAAACCTCCCGCAACAGTTCCGAATAATGATGCTGGAATGTTGAACCAATTGCTTGTTTCGAACGAATTTAATCCGCCTTGGGCTGTAATACGCAATGCCGGATATAAATCAGCTTTTGTGATTCCAACGTTCGCATTTGCTGCTTTTAGTGCTAATTCAGCACTTTTTACATCGGGTCTTCTGCTTACTAATGAAGACGGAATTCCGATTGCTGCATTGTTTTTTACTTCAATAGCACTTAGAACAATGCTTCTTCTTTTCGAATTCGGAAATGAACCCGTTAAAACGCTCAGGGCATTTTCCTGAATGGCAATATTTTGCTCCAATAAAGGTACCAATTGCGCTGCCGTTAATTTCTGTGCTTCCGATTGCTGGATGGCCAATGAAGTAACCTGACCGGCATCAAATTTTAATTTGATTATATTGGTCGTACTGTCATTTAACTGCACATTTTTCTTAGCGATTTCCAATTGTGCGTCCAACATTAAAAGATTGTAGTATCCTTTAGAAACGTTCGCGACAATAGTAGTCTGCAACGCTTTTTTTACTTCTTCAGACTGAAGGTAACTTGCAAAAGCCCCTTTTTTCTGATTTTTGATTTTTCCCCAGATGTCTGCTTCCCAGGAAAGTGAAGCACCGGCAGAATAATCGTCAATGTGTTTTTGACCTAATGCCTGACTTAGATTCTTTCCGGTAAAACTATTATCGGAAGGATTACTTGTGCTTGCGTTTACAAACAAATTGACTTGCGGTACATTTCCCCATTTGGATTGAGAAAAACGGTATTGTGCAATTTCAATGTTTTTCTGAGCAATCTGTAAATCATTATTTAAGGAAACAGCGCTGTCAATTAACGCAACAATGTCTTTTTCAGTAAAGAAATTTTTCCACTCTAAATCCCCGATACTGGCAGTATCTTTTGAAACCGATGCACCCCTGAAATTTTCAGGGATTGCATCTTTTGGAGTTTCAATATCCTTAGAAACGTTACAGGATATGAATGTGATAATCAGAATGACGACCATCACGATTTTGGTTATATACTTTTTCATTTTATAGATTGTCATTAAATTTCTGTACAAGTATCGTTTCTGTTATCCAGATCTTTAGAAACTTTGTAGGATAGGTATGCGATGCCAAGAATTATGGTCACCAGTATTGTCGTTATATAATTTTCCATTTTTATTTTTCTTCGTTATGAATTACGGCTACTGGTTTTCCAG
>JBDTNT010000126.1:0-21783 GCA_039933615.1 Flavobacterium sp.
ATTGGAACCAACAGCGGGAATTAGCTCCTGATCATTAAACTTGTTATTCCTATCCCTTATATATTAGGTAGAAATAAAAACCCGACAGATTCTGAAAAACTGTCAGATCTTGAATGAATACCTACTATTATAAATTAGGAAAAGATTTTCTAGTTATATAGTATACATCCTTAATATATAAGTATAAACTTCTACATATATATATTGTATGTATTTTACTAATGCGCTATATTTGCATTCACAAAATTATAAACAATGATTAAGATTACTTTACCCGATGGGTCGATTAGAGAGTTCGCTTCTGGTGTAACTCCGATGGAGGTTGCTAAAAGCATTAGTGAAGGATTTGCAAGAAACGTGATTTCTGCGTCTTTTAATGGTACAACAATAGAAACCGAAACTCCATTGACGACCGATGGTAGTCTTATTTTATATACCTGGAATGATGCAGAAGGTAAAAAAGCTTTTTGGCATTCGACTTCGCACGTAATGGCGCAAGCTCTTGAAGAACTTTATCCTGGAATTAAACTGACTCTTGGGCCAGCAATTTCGAATGGGTTTTATTATGATGTAGATTTTGAAGACCAGAAAATAACTGACGCTGATTTTAAAAAGATTGAAGATCGTGTTCTTGAGATTTCGAGAGGAAAACATGAATTTAAAATGCGTCCGGTTACTAAAGCTGATGCTTTAGAAATGTACAAAGACAACGTTTACAAAACTGAATTGATTTCTAATCTTGAAGACGGAACTATCACATTTTGTGATCATGCTACTTTTACAGATTTATGTCGTGGTGGACATATTCCGAATACCGGGATTATCAAAGCTATGAAAATAATGAGTGTTGCCGGGGCTTACTGGCGTGGTGACGAGAAGAACAAACAGTTGACTCGTGTTTACGGAACTTCTTTTCCTAAACAAAAAGATTTGACTGAATATCTTGAACTTCTTGAAGAAGCGAAACGTCGTGATCACCGTAAACTTGGAAAAGAATTAGAATTGTTTGCTTTTTCTCAAAAAGTTGGAGCTGGTTTACCTTTATGGTTACCAAAAGGTGCCGCACTTAGAGACCGTTTAGAGCAATTTTTAAAGAAAGCCCAGAAGAAAGCGGGTTATGAACAAGTAGTTACTCCACATATTGGACAAAAAGAACTTTATGTTACTTCTGGTCATTATGCAAAATATGGTGCAGATAGTTTTCAGCCAATCAATACTCCTGCAGAAGGAGAAGAGTTTTTATTGAAACCAATGAACTGCCCTCACCACTGTGAGATTTACAATGTAAGACCTTGGTCATATAAAGATTTACCTAAGCGTTATGCTGAATTTGGTACTGTATACAGATATGAACAATCTGGCGAGTTGCACGGTCTGACTCGTGTTAGAGGGTTTACTCAGGATGATGCACATATTTTCTGTACTCCAGAGCAATTGGATGAAGAGTTTAAAAAAGTAATTGACCTGGTACTTTATGTATTTGGTTCATTAGGTTTTGAGAACTTTACTGCTCAGATTTCATTAAGAGATCAGGAAAACAGAGAAAAATACATTGGATCTGATGAAAACTGGGAGAAAGCTGAAAATGCAATTATCAACGCTGCTGCAGACAAAGGATTGAATACTGTAATAGAATATGGCGAGGCTGCTTTTTACGGTCCGAAGCTAGACTTTATGGTAAAAGATGCTTTAGGCAGACAATGGCAATTAGGAACCATTCAGGTTGATTACAACCTTCCTGAGCGTTTTGAATTGACTTACAAAGGTGCTGATAACGAATTACATAGACCCGTGATGATTCACAGAGCTCCGTTTGGATCTATGGAACGTTTTATAGCAATTTTACTAGAGCATACTGCAGGAAATTTCCCGCTTTGGCTAATGCCTGAGCAGGCTATTATCTTGTCTTTGAGCGAGAAATATGAAATATATGCTAAAAAAGTTTTAGATTTGCTAGAAAATCACGAAATTCGCGCCCTAATTGACAACAGAAGCGAGACAATTGGTAAGAAAATTAGAGATGCAGAAATGCAAAAAATACCGTTCATGCTTATTGTAGGTGAGGAAGAAGAGAAAAACGGAACAATTTCAATTCGTCGTCACGGTCAGGAAGGAAAAGGAAATATTACAGTTACAATTGAAGAATTTGTCGCAATTGTAGACGAAGAAATAAAAAAGACATTAAAAGTTTTTACAGTTTAACTTAAATTATAAAGTCATAGCAATAAGAAGCAACAGAGGTTACCAACCTCGAGTAGAAAAAAAAGACGCACACAGAATAAACAATCTTATTCGTGGTGTGCAAGAAGTGAGACTAGTAGGTGAAAACATCGAACCTGGTGTATTTAAACTAGCAGATGCTTTACGTTTAGCTGATCAATTTGAATTGGATTTAGTTGAAATCTCGCCAAATGCTGAGCCACCGGTTTGTAAAATCATGGATTACAAGAAATTTGTTTACGAACAAAAGAAACGTGATAAGGTATTAAAAGCTAAGTCGACACAAGTTGTAGTAAAGGAAATTAGATTTGGTCCTCAGACGGATGAACATGATTACGAATTTAAAAGAAAGAATGCTGAGAAATTCCTTAAAGAAGGAGCAAAATTGAAAGCATTCGTGTTCTTTAAAGGTCGTTCTATCATCTATAAAGATCAAGGACAAATTTTATTATTACGTTTGGCAACCGATTTAGAAGAGCATGGTAAAGTGGAAGCTATGCCAGTTTTAGAAGGAAAAAGAATGATTATGTTCATTGCTCCGAAGAAGAAGAAATAAGTCTTAAAGTTGAAAGTCTTAAAGTCTAAAGTCACAAGCTGACTTTTAAACATTAGACATTTAAACTTTCTGACCAAGATATAAGTAAGTAAGAATAAATTAAAACACTAGGAAAAATGCCTAAAATGAAAACAAAATCTAGCGCCAAGAAACGTTTCAAAGTTACTGGTTCTGGAAAGATTAAAAGAAAGCATGCTTTTAAAAGTCACATCTTGACTAAAAAATCTAAAAAACGTAAATTAGCTTTGACACATTCAGCGTTAGTTCACAAAACAGATATGAAAAGCATTAAACAACAATTAAGAATTATCTAATATAAGTCTAAAGTTAGAAAGTCTTAAAGTCTAAAGTGAATTACTTTTGACATTTGACTTTTGACATTTGACTAAAGATTTCTTTAGGTTACAAAATTATTTATATAACCTTGGAGTATGGCCTTTAAGTTCCTTTGATTTAATTCAGGACGCCTGCTACAAAAACACATTAAAATTATGCCAAGAGCGGTAAATTCAGTTGCTAAAAGAGCAAGAAGAAAAAAAATAATGAAGCAAGCCAAAGGTTTCTTTGGTAGACGTAAAAACGTTTGGACAGTTGCTAAGAATGCGGTAGAGAAAGCAATGTGCTACGCTTACCGTGACAGAAAACAGAATAAAAGAAATTTCCGTGCTTTATGGATTCAACGTATCAACGCTGGAGCTAGATTGGAAGGAATGTCTTATTCTCAATTCATGGGTAAAGTAAAAGCTAACGGAATCGAATTGAACCGTAAAGTTCTTGCAGATTTAGCTATGAACCACCCAGAAGCTTTCAAAGCTATTCTTAATAAAGTAAAATAAACGTTTTATAAACTCAATTTAAGATTACTTACTTATCATAGAAAACCCAGTCAATTGACTGGGTTTTTGCTTTTATATGATATCGAAAATCTTATCGGCCAGAAATTAAATTTAAGAAGTACATTTGTACAGCAGTAAACTTCACCTTATGTACCAACCACTTTTTAATCATATAGAAAAGTTCATAACCCTTGAACCCTCAGAAATAGATACTCTGGAGTCTTGTTTAAATATGTCAAAGATTAAAAAAAAGGAACACGTATTACAGGAAGGTCAAATCTGTAATACTATCTATTTTGTTGTAAAAGGCTGTATGAGGCAATATATTATTAACTCGAAAGGAACAGAACAAACGCTCCAATTTGGTATTGAAAACTGGTGGATAACAGATTATCTTAGCTATCATAATCATGTTCCATCTCACTTTTACATTCAGGCGGTAGAAAACTGTGAAGTTATCGCTATCGAGAAACCAACAGTCGAATCAATTCTTATACAGATTCCTAAAATGGAACGGTACTTCAGGATTGTTTCACAGAAATCATTTGGAGCAGCTCAAATGCGGATCAAATTTTTGTTTACCATGTCAGCAGAAGAAAGATATCATCATATCAATAATCTGTTTCCTGAATTTGTACAGCGTGTTCCTCAATATATGCTCGCCTCCTATTTAGATTTTTCTGCTGAGTTTATGAGTAAAATAAGAGCTGGAAAAGTACAATAGGTATTTCTTGAAGTAGTTCAAGTTTTTGAAAGAAGATATAACTGAACTTTGTATCAAACTTTAAAAACAAATACAATGAAACCAAGAATCGTTATCCCGAAAGCAGCTCCGGAAGCTTATCAGGCAATGTTAAGTTTAGAAAAATACATCGCTTCAACATCATTAAACCCTGTTTATAAGGAACTAATCAAAATTAGAGCCTCACAAGTAAATGGCTGTGCTTATTGCATTAATATGCATACTGCCGATGCCCGTAAATTAGGCGTAAGCGAGCAACGCATTTATTTGTTAAGTGCATGGCGGGAAGCTGATGTCTATACCGAAGAAGAGAAAGCAATTTTAGCATTGACAGAAGAAGTTACCTTAATAAGCCAGCATGTATCTGAAGAAACATATGATAATGCTGTCAAATATTTTGATGAAAAATCACTTGCTGAAATAATTATGATGATTATTACCATCAATGCATGGAACAGAATTGGAATTGCCACAGGAATGAGAGCAGTTTAATTTTAAAGATAAGTTTTACAAAAAAAAACACTAATGCAAACCCTTCCCAGTAAGGGTTTGCCTGTATACAGCTGTATATGGGAATTGGATTGTTTTTATTTAAAGAAAATCTAAAATACCGTATTTATACGTGCTCCCAGTTTATAGAATTTTCTATTTTTGGCGCAATGATACCAAGAAAAATACAAACTTACCTCTATATATTTTTTACTTTCGCTGTTTTTTCTTCTTGTCAAAAGAAAAATATCCTCATTCCAAAAGAAACAAAAAGCACAACTGAACTTCGAAAGCTTATCGTAACTGCCGATAAATTTAATGCACTTAAACAATTTGACAGTGCTTTTTACTATTACAATAAAGCTAAAATAAATTATAATCCGGCCAATAATCCCGATGACTATATTTATTGCATCTTTAATATGGCTGAAATACAACAAAATCAGGATGATTTTATTGGAAGTCAAACTGTACTAAAGGAAGGTTTACCTTTTTTAAATAATGTAACAAATTCCGTTTACAAATGGAAGATCTATACTCTTTCAGGTTTTAATTATGTCAATCTTTACAATTATGATTGTGCTCTATATTACTTTTATAAGGCATTGCATTTGAAAACAGATGAAACGAAAAAGCTAAATACACAGACCAATATCGCAGCCGTTTTTATAAAACAAAAAAAATATACTGACGCATTACAAATATTACTTCCATTAAGCATCAACAAAAAGACTCAGGGAAATCCGGAATTCTATGCTAAAATACTTGACAAAACAGGGTTTTGCTATTTTAAACTTGAGAATATGGTGGCTCTGTCATTCTATACAGAAAGTTTAGAAATAAAATCTAAGCTCAAAAACGATTCTGAATTAGCAAAGACTTACTACTATATTGCTGAATTTTATAAAAAAAATAACCCAGCCTTATCCATAAAATACGCCAATTTGAGTTATAAAAAATATACTATCACAAATTGTATAGACAATAGATTAAGGACTCTTGCATTTATTATAAAAAATGATTCTAATAAAGAACTAAAGAAAAATTCAAATACTTATGTTGAATTAACAGATAGTGTTTTTGAAATAAAACAGAAAGCAAAAAATCTATTTGCAAAAATTAAATATGATTCAAAAAAAGAAAAAGAGGAAAACTTAAAACTAAAATCTCAAAAAATCAAAAATGAGTTGCAATTAGAAAGGCAGGAAACCAGAAATATTATCTCCTATATAATAATTTTACTGGCTTTGGTCTTTATTATCATCCTTTATTTTTATCTAAGTTCACGCGCAAACCGGGAAAAAATTAAAGCTACTTATCATAGTGAAACACGAATCTCAAAAAAACTACATGATGAACTCGCTAATGATGTTTATCATGCCATGGTTTTCGCTGAAAACATAGATCTTTCAACACCAGAAAACAAAAAGCAGTTGTTAGATAGTCTTGATGATATCTATTCCAGAACCATTGATATTTCAAAAGAAAAAAGTCTCATAAGCACTGACAAAGATTATATAATTTCTTTAAAGCAAATGATTTCCGGATTTTACACCTCTGATATTAATCTGTTAGTAAATGGTATGGATACAATTTTATGGGATGAAATCGAAAAGACAAAAAAAATAACCATTTACAGGACTATACAAGAATTACTTGTAAACATGAAAAAACACAGTAAGGCAACATTAGTAGGCATTACTTTCAAAAAAACAAATAACGATATATTAATTAATTATACAGATAATGGGCAGGGAATTGATCTTAAAAAAATAGTATTGAAAAATGGACTTCACAATGTAGAAAATCGAATTATTGCTATAAAAGGTAGTATTGATATTGAATCAAATCAAGAAAAAGGTTTTAAAGTCTATATTAAATTTCCTTTGCAATAATGAAAAAAAGGATAACTCTTTCTCTAAAAAAAATCTCGATCAAATACTTTTTGGTCAAAATAACTGTACTATTACTGATTATTTGTTGTGTTCATTCCTGTAAAAGAGAAAATCGTATTAAAGATAAGGAAGAAAATTCTACTGCTGAAATCAAAAAGATTGTGGACTCGGCAGATGTTTTATTTGATAATAACAAAAAAGACAGTGCTTACAGCCATTTTAACAAAGCCCTTTCTATCATTGATCCTAAAAAAAATCCTGATGAATATGTTTATTCTTTAACATGCATGGCTGAAATCCTACAGCTGGAAGGGAACTACATCAAAAGTGAATATTTGCTGACTAAGACAATGCCTTATTTTGAAAAAACGACAAGACCGAGATTTAAGTGGTATGTATACACCATCATGGCCAATAATTATCACAACAACTATGATCTAAAGAATGCTCTCATCTACCATAAAAAGGCATTAGAACATACAATATCTATTTTAAAAAAGAATCAGACCCTAAGCAATATAGCAGGTGTTTACAGTGATCAGGGAAAATATGATGAAGCCATTAAAATATATTTACCATTGGTTGAAAAAAAATACATTGACAAAAATAACTTAGCTTTAAGCAAAAGAAATTATACCTTGGAGTTAAATGATTTAGGCTACTGTTACTATAAAAAAAACAATCCTAAAGCATTACAATATTTTAATGAGAGCTTAAAAATCAATCTTCAAATCAATAGCCAGGAGGGAATAATGCTCAATCACAGATTTATTTCCCTTTATTATTTTAAAAACAATCCTAAGCTTGCTCCAAAACATGCGAAAATCGCTTATGATATGTCCCGTAAAAACAATTTCACAACAAAAAGAATCAAATATTTAAGCACATTAGTCAAATGTAGTACTGGAGAAGATTTAAAAAAATATACTCTCGAATACATACATTTTACTGACAGTATCAAAGAAGTAAGTCTTAAAGCAAAAAATCAATTTGCTCAAATAAAATATGATTCGAAACTAGACAAGGCAGAGAATTTGCAGCTAAAAACGCAAAAAGCAGAAAATGAATTACAAATGGAACGACAAAAGAACCGTAATATACTATCCTATATAATTATTTTCTTTATCGTAATTCTTATTTCCTTTCTTTCTTTACACCTCATCATAAAAGGAAGAAGAGAAAAAAGTGAAGCCATTTATAACAGTGAAATGCGAATTTCGGAGAAACTAAGAAATGATCTTTCAAATACTATTTACAATACTATTTCTTTTGCAAAAGTCGAAGATCTTGAAAAAGGTGAAAATAAAGAGCAATTATTGAATAATTTAGAAATTATATATTCGCGCACCAGAAACATTTCAAAAGAGAACAGCTCTATCATAACAGATGAAAATTATGTTCATACCTTAAAAGAAATGATTGCTGAATTTAAAACTCCAGATGTAAATATTTTATTAAATGGTTTGGACACAATTGCCTGGAATAATGTAGATAAGAATAAAAAAATAATTCTATACAGAATAATTCAAGAGTTGTTTTCAAACATGCAAACGCATAGCGAAGCAACTTTGGCAAGTATTAATTTTAAAATAAACAATAAAATTTTAACTGTAAATTACACTGATAATGGCATTGGACTTACAAAAAATCCTTTTATTTTAAAAAATGGACTACAAAATGTGGAAAGCCGTATAAAAACTATCAAAGGAAATATTAATTTTGGCACTTATTCCCAAAGAGGATTTAAATTAAGTTTTTCTTTCTCTATATAAAAAAACAATAGTATGTTCAAAAAAGTTTTAGTTGCAGAAGATTTAGATAGTATAAGTGTAGGAATTGTTCAGGTTCTTGAAGATTTGAACATTCCCATAATTGATCACGTGAAGTATTGCGATGATGCATTATTAAAAATAAAAAAAGGAATAACCGAAAAAAATCCTTACGACTTGATAATAAGTGATTTATCATTTAAATCTGATCATCGAAAACCAAAAATTTCTTCTGGTGATGAACTTATAGAAGCTATAAATAAAGTTCAGCCTTCCATAAAAAAAATTATATTTTCAATAGAAGATAAATCATATCGTATCAAATCTCTTTTTAATGATTCAAAAATTAATGCATACGTCTCTAAAGGACGAAATAGTATTGAAGAATTAAAAATCGCAATTGAGAGAACTTTCAGAAATGAAGAGAAAATATTATCTTCTGATCTGTCCTTCAGTTTTAATGATAAAACCCTAATTGAAATTGAATCATATGATATCTCTATCTTAAAACTTTTAGCTCAGGGTTATACTTTAGAAAATATATCAAACGAATTTAAAGCTACTTCAATAACTCCAAATGGTACAAGCAGTATTGAAAAAAGAATCAATAAATTAAAAATATATTTTAAAGCCAACAATAATGTCCATTTAATAGCCATCGCAAAAGATTTTGGACTGATTTAGTTTTTAAACCCCTTACGGTTTCCCGTAAGGAAATTTGCTTTTATAAATTTAAATTTGTGTAGAATCTATTAAAATGCCAATGAAACCAAAACCCACAATTAATTTAGTGAGAAATAAAAACCGGAAATTTATCTCCCGAATTAATACGTCCAAAAATAAAATTGTTATCAAAGCGATGTTAATCTGTCTTTTTCTTTCTATCTGTTTTGCTTTGATATCAGAGGAAACAGGATGGATAAAAGTCGACTGGAATATTATTTTTATTCCTGCACTTTTAGTTTTGCAAATAATAATTATTACAACAGCATTAAAAAACAGATATAAAAAACATTAAAAGATACTGGCTTTAAAAAACCATTTGATTCATAGAACTAAATGACAAATTTTGAAATGCTTATATTTGCCCTTTAAATACTGCATGAAAAATATCCTAAGTCTTTTTATCCTATTCTTTACTTTTCAGTCTTTTTCTCAGGTAAAAGTCCTATCCTGGAACTTAGAGAATTTTGGAAAATCAAAAACTGAAACCCAATTAAATTTTATTGCAACAACCCTTCACGAATATGACATTATAACAATTCAGGAAGTTGTAGCAGGATATGGTGGTGCACAGGCCGTGGCCAACCTTGTTGCAATTTTGAATAAAAAAGGTTCTAAATGGGATTATAGAATAAGTGATCCAACGAGCGGCGGCAGCTATAAAAAAGAGCGTTATGCATTTATCTGGAAGACTAATAAAGCACGGTTGAAAGGAAATGCATGGCTGGAAAAAAAATATACACTGGAAATTGATCGTGAACCTTATTTTGCAACTTTTGAAATTGATAAAAAAACAATCACATTAGTTACTTTTCATGCGATTACAAAAAGCAAACAACCTGAAACAGAAATCAAGTATTTTAAATTTCTTCCACAGGAGTACCCAAATTTAAATTTAGTTTTTATTGGTGATTACAATTGCCCTCAATCTCATACCGTTTTCAATCCGTTGAAAAAAATGGGATATTGTCCTGTTTTTCAAAATCAAAAAACAACATTAAAACAAAAATGTCAGGGTGAAAATTGTTTAGCATCAGAATTTGATAATATCTTTTACAGAACAAATTCTTTGTCTAACGTCAATTCGGGAGTAATTCCATTCTATAAAAAGTTTATTTCCTTAAAAGAAGCACGTAAAATATCTGACCACATTCCGATCTGGTTTGAATTTTCAATCAAATAAATTAAGTTTTAAGCTTTTTCTTTTTTGCTGCAGGAAACAATACATTATTTAATATTAACCTGTAGCCCGGAGAATTGGGGTGTAAATCTAAAACTGTTGGAGGATCTCCCACCTGATGTTGAAAATCTTCCGGATCATGACCTCCAAAAAAGGTAAACATTCCTTTTCCTTTTTCTCCATGAATGTATCTGGACTCTCCATTAAGTTCACAAACACCCATTACCAAAACATTAGATTTTATTAAAGCTGAGTCAAAAGATGTTGTTTGTCCCATAAAACCTTTTACTAATTGAGTATGATTTTGACATAACATACTTGGAATTGGATCCCATTTTGCAGAAAATTCCATTAGAGAAAAATAATCTTTCTCCATTTGAATTTTACGCTTAGAAGTCATATCAATATCTGAAAACTCATATACTTCAGGCCTTCTTTCTAATGTAAAGTTTTTAAACGCAAATGAATTTGAATAATTTAATTTTGACTGATAATTGGATTCACTTGCATCTCCATCAAACATAGCTTCGCAAATATCAATTCCATCTGCAGCAAGTGCGATGTCAAAACTATCTGTTGCAGAACACATTGCAAACATAAATCCACCGCCAACGACAAAATCCCTGATTTTTTTTGCAACTGCGCCTTTCTCCTGCGATACTTTGGCATATCCTAATTTAGTTGCCAATGCTTCGGAATCCCTTTTTTGATCAATATACCAGGGTGTATTTTTATAAGCTGCGTAAAATTTTCCGTACTGACCCGTAAAATCTTCGTGATGTAAATGCAGCCAATCATAAAGAAGGAGCTGATCACTCAAAACTTCTTCATCATAAATTGGTGTAAAAGGTATTTCTGCATAAGTCAAAACTAGTGTTACAGCATCATCCCAGGGTTGTTTCCCTTTTGGGGTATAAACAGCTATTTTCGGTGCTTTTTCAAGAACTACAGATTCCATATTTTGAGAAGGGCTTGAAATTTCATTTAAAATTGAAGCCTCTTCACTATCAGAAATTATTTCAAAACTAACTCCTCTAATTTTACATTCCTTTCGAATTTCCTCAGCATCAGGCAATAAAAATGAACCACCACGGTAATTCAGCAACCAGCTGGCTTTATAATCTTTACTTAAACACCAATAGGTAATCCCATAAGCTTTGAGATGATTTTGTTGTGTCGTTTCATCCATCGGCACTAATATAAACGAGGCCTTAGCGGTCAGTGAAACCAGAAGTATGAAAATATAAACCAGTCCTTTATTCATCAGAAAAATTATTTTAGTAAAGATATAAAGGAAGGATTAAAAAACACAATTGCATCACTGTTTTATTAAAGCCGATTCAATAATATAAGTAAATTCATCAAAATAAGTTGTAAAACAGGTAAAAATACCTGTATTCTAACAATACTTTCTAATTAAATTTGTGGTCAATAATAACCAATTATATAAATCAAATGAAAAATTTAACCATGAAACCCAATGAAGGAAACAATGAACCAAAGGGATTAAATTTAATGCAAAAAATAGGTATTTGTTTACTTGTCTTAACTATAATAGTCTACTATGTTTTATCTATTCAATTTTTAACAAGTTAAATTGTCAAAACTGCTATTTCATTTTGAATCGCATAAACCACTAATCCGGCAATATTTCTGGATTCCGTTTTTAACAATAAATTATTTCGGTGTCCTTCGACAGTCCTTGGACTTAGAAAAAGCTGATCCGCAATTTCAGAAGTTGTTTTTTGCTGACAGATAAGCTGAAGGATTTCTATTTCCCGTGGTGACAGAAATCCGGTTTCTAAGTTGCACTTATTGTTTTTTGAGGAAATAATAGTATCCTGGATTGTTTTTAAAACAGTCTGACTGTAATAAAACCCTTTTCGGGATACTTCATTTATGGTGTGGATCAAGTCTTTTGGAGTAGTGTTTTTTATTAGGTAAGCGACCGCTCCAACCTGAATCATATTAGCAACAAACGATTTTGTGTCATAACTCGTTAAAGCTATTATTTTTATATCCGGATACGCTTTCCGAATAATTTTTGTGGCTTCGACACCATTTAAGACTGGCATTTTTAAATCCATTACAATAATATCCGGTTTTATTTCATTGTCTTCCAAGTGGGAAATAAGGTCTTCTCCATTTGAAGCTTCAAAAATAATTTCTATATTATCTTCTCTTTGCAGTAAAAAAGAAATCCCTTTCCGAAATAAAACTTCGTCATCGACTAAAGCAATTTTAATAGAGCCGTTCATTTTTTATTTGGTTTTTGGTCGTTAGTCTGCCGAAATTACAAAATAAGCTTTAAAAAAAAGGAAAACATCTTTGTTTATTAGTAAAAATTCGACTTTTTTCCTAAATCATGCTTTAAAATGTGAACATTACAGCTATACCATTGTCTATTTGAGAATTTATTTTGATTGTTCCATTCAGAAAAGATATACGGCTTTCTATATTTTTCATCCCTAATCCTTTTTGGTTTTCTGATTCCTCAACGTTAAATCCTACTCCGTTATCTTCATAATTACAAGTACTAATCTCATTATCGCTCTTAAAAACAATCCAGATTTCGCTGGCTTTTCCGTGTCTCATAGAATTATTCATTAATTCCTGTAAGATTCTGAAGACATGCAAATGGCGGTCTATTTCTTTGTCATCAAAATTAATCTCGTTTTTATAATATACTTTTACGGCTTTAGAACTTTCAAACTCTTCGCACAATTCTTCAACTGCAGCATTAAGTCCAAATTTTTCAAAAACCGGTGGCAGTAAATTATGAGCAATTTTTCTGGAATTCTCTAAAGCTTTTGTAGTTAAATTTATAATTGTTTCAGTTATCTCAGCAGTCTCTTCTTGAGTTAAATTAGGAGAATTCAATAAATGACTATTTAATGATACAATATTCAATTTAGAACTGATATCATCATGCAAATCCTGAGCTATACGTTTGCGCTCTTCTTCCTGAGTTACGATAATGGCATGTAATTGTTCTTTTTGGTATTGTAAAATGAGATCTTTCTTTTCTAATTCTTTCTGGATAATTTTTTTTCTGGAAAAATAGAAGAATACAACCAGAACGATTGCCACAATAATCAAAAAAAGTGATGTATATAATATTATGGCAACGATCTCTTTTTCAGGAATTGAATTTTCATTCATATCGATTAAGGTATTTCTGTTTTTTAATTTATTTGATATAATTTGATTTATCTTTTCAAAATTCTTTTATTAAATAAACTTACTTTCCATTCGTACAAGTATAAGAAATGCTGTATAATAACCAAAAATGCATTTAACTGCCAGGAAATATATTTAAAATTAGCACTTAAATCATGTGTCAAATTACCAATTAAGTACAAAACAGTACTAGACAGCATATAAATTATTATACTTATTGTAATAAAATAATACATTTTTTCAGTCGAAAGCTGATTATACAAGTGCAATAAGGCATAACAAACCAATAAAAGAGATGTAAGCGTAATTGTAAATAAATTAAATTCAAACAATAAGCTATAATCACACACATATTGACAAAGAATTAAAAACAATGCAAAATACATACTAAATTGCAAGAGTTTCATTTGATTCTTATTGGTAAAAAACGATTTAAAAAACAATCCTAATAAAATAAATTGCCCTATAAAAAAGACATTTACCAATAGTAAATTATGAATTTTTAATTGATACAAAATTTCCATAGAAAACTGTATGACACAACAAAAAAACAAGTATAGTACAAAAAAAACATTAGCTTTCTCCTTTCGGAAAAAGCTAATGGTATAAAGAATCAGGTTAACAAATAAAATGGTATAACCTGAGTATATTAAAAAATCATCCATTTTTTAATACTCTGTTTAAAATCAATAAGGAGGGCTTGGGCGTGTACCGTCATAAACAATCTGATCATCTGCTGACTCTGTTGCCTGCTCCGATTTTTGTAGTGCTGATGGTGGTCCATAAACATCTAAATACTTCCCGGTTTCTTTGTCCAGTTCTGCTCCTACAAAAAGCAATGTCTTTTCCTTTTTGTCATTAATGCCGATATAAGCACGAACAGCATCGGTATTAAGCTGCAATACATTTTCTAAACTCTCTCTTGGTATCAGAAAAGATTTTACTTTTGTTTTGCTGTCTTCCACCGTGGTATCATCCTGATATCTTTTTTCCCATTCTTTAGCAACAGCTAACGGAACTTGAACAGGGTTTGGGAAAGTTTCTTCACTCATAGTTTTAAATTTAAAATTAGTTAATAGTATGTTAATTGGTTTTGCTAAACTACCGAATTAATTTTATAAAAGAAATATTATTGTATAAAATTACACACAAAAACAAGTTATTATTGAGTAAAAAAAAATCCTAACAAGCAGGGTTACTTATTAGGATTTTTTTCTATTTTTTTTGATTTGATTTTAATTAAAACGGAACATCACTATCGTCATCGTCATCATTTAAGTTACTACCAAAAGCTTCATTTGCCGAAGGCAGGTTTTTGGTTATAAATGGATTTTCTTCATGATTCATTTTTGAAGGCAAATCATCATAATTACCTGAAAAATCATCAAGGTTATCAAATTTTCCAAGGTGTCCAATAAATTTCAATCGAACGTTTTCAATACCACCATTACGGTGTTTTGCTATCATTATTTCTGCCTGACCAGCGGTTGACGAAGCTTCATCATCATCCCACTCGTCAATTTTGTAATATTCAGGTCGGTATAAAAACGAAACAATATCAGCATCCTGCTCGATCGCCCCGGATTCACGAAGATCCGATAGTAAAGGACGTTTGCTCGATCCACGCGTTTCAACAGCACGTGATAACTGAGAAAGTGCAATTACCGGAACGTTAAGTTCTTTTGCCAAAGCTTTTAAGTTTCGGGAAATTGTTGAGATTTCCTGCTCACGATTTCCTCCTCCTTTACCATTCCCTCCGGCTGTCATCAACTGCAAATAATCAACAATGATGATTTTGATACCGTGTTGTGAAACCAGACGACGGCATTTTGCTCTTAAATCGAAAATAGAAAGTGATGGCGTATCATCAATAAACAATGGAGCTTTTTCTAAGTTCTTCACTTTGGTACTCAACATCGTCCATTCATGAGGCTCTAATTTACCGGTACGTAATTTCTCTGACGACAATCCTGTTTCTGACGAAATTAACCTGGTTATCAACTGAACTGAAGCCATCTCCAAGGAGAATAATGCTACCGGATGCCCGAAATCGATGGCTATATTTCTGGCCATTGAAAGTACAAATGCAGTTTTTCCCATCGCCGGTCTCGCTGCAATAATAATTAAATCACTCGGCTGCCATCCGGAAGTCAGTTTGTCTAAATTGGTAAAACCAGTTTCAACACCGCTCAATCCTTCTTGTTTAGAAATTTCCTCAATACGCTTCTTTGCCTGCAGAACTAAACTCTGCGCCGTTTCTGAACTACGTTTAATATTTCCTTGCGTTACTTCATATAGTTTTGATTCGGCTTTGTCTAATAAATCAAAAACGTCTGTAGTTTCATCATATGATTCTTCAATAATTTCAGATGAAATTCGAATCAAACTTCTCTGAATATATTTCTGAAGTATGATACGGGAGTGAAATTCAATATGCGCCGAAGAGGCAATTTTTTGTGTAAGCTGTATTAAGTAAAAATCTCCCCCTGCCAGTTCTAATTTTCCATTCTTTTTTAACTGGCTCGAAACTGTCAATAAGTCAATTGGCTGTGTTTCGGTAAAAAGCTGAACAATTGCTTCAAAAATAAATTTGTGTGCATCTTTATAAAAAGCATCGGCTTGTAAAATATCAATTACGTCATCTACCCCCTTTTTATCAATCATCATGGCTCCAAGAACAGCCTCCTCTAAATCAAGCACTTGTGGCGGAAGTTTACCTTTTTCTAAATTAATAATCGTGGTTTTTTCTACCTTAATTGGGTTTATATTTTTGAAATTTTCCATATAGCGAAAGTAGCAAAATTAAAAAAAACAATGCTAACGAGTTATAACTATTAATTGTTTATAAATATATATTTTTGTTGATAACCAAAAAAAAATCCGAAACGATAAGGCTTCGGATTTTAAATAAAATTGTAAGAATTTACTCTTTATACTCCCCCATCTGACTATATTTGTCCATTCTTTGGGCAATTAAATCGGTTGTTGATAAGTCTTTCAATTCATTATAACCTTTAGTGATATATTCCGCTACGGTTTTAAAAGTAGTTTCGCGATCATAGTGCGCTCCTCCTAGTGGTTCCGGAATTACATCATCAACTAGTTTTTGTCTTTTCATGTCAGATGAAGTCAGTTTCAAGGCATCAGCTGCACGTTCTTTGTATTCCCAGCTTTTCCATAAAATTGAAGAACAGGATTCCGGGGAAATTACAGAATACCAGGTGTTTTCCAACATATAGACTTTGTCTCCGACACCAATTCCCAAAGCTCCTCCGGAAGCACCTTCACCCACAATAATGGTAATGATTGGCACTTTCAAACGAACCATTTCGAAAATATTTCTGGCAATAGCTTCTCCCTGTCCTCTTTCTTCAGCTTCAAGTCCCGGATAAGCACCAGGAGTATCTACTAAAGTCAAAACCGGGATTCCGAATTTCTCTGCCATTTTCATCAAACGCAAAGCTTTACGGTAACCTTCAGGATTTGCCATACCGAAATTACGGTATTGACGTGTTTTCGTATTATAGCCTTTTTGCTGACCAACAATCATAAAAGACTGTCCGTTAACTTTTCCTAAACCACCTACCATCGCTTTATCATCTTTAAAACCTCTGTCTCCATGAAGTTCTAAAAAGGTGTCACCGCAAATTGCCCTGATATAATCTAAAGTATAAGGCCTGTTCGGGTGTCTTGACAATTGTACACGTTGCCAAGCCGTAAGGTTTTTATATATATCTTTCTTAGTTTGTTCTAATTTCTTGTTGATTTCCTTACAAGTTGGTGTAACATCAACGTCAGATTCTTTTCCAATTATAACACACTTTTCTAACTGCTCTTCAAGTTCTTTTATTGGAAGCTCAAAATCTAAATATTCCATGGATTTTTGAATTTTGTTTGTAAATCGAACCGCAAATATAAAAATATTATATCATTGGCAGAATTAAATGTTGTTTAATATATAAAAATGCAATTTAAAAATAAGTTAAATATTACACTTTTTTCTTGTTTTGGTAATGTTTGAATACGCCATTTAGAATAACTGTAATGACAATTATTATAGCTCCGATATAAAATTCCGTACTCATTTTTTCTTTTCCTCCAAGGATAAAATACGCCAGGACAATTCCGTAAACAGGCTCTAAATTAGTGGTTAACATAACCGTGTAAGGTGTTAATCGCTGCATTACCTTTACTGAAGCTGTAAAAGCATAAGCTGTGCAAATGGATGCCAAAACCAGTAATAGAATCCAGTTGTTTAACGACATTGAAAAGAAATCAGCATTAAATTTTCCCTGAAACAAAAAATAAACAGAAATGAAGAAAACACCGGCCCCAAATTCATAAAAAGTAATTACGGATGGTTCATGATCAGCTATTAGCTTTCCGTTCATAAGCGTAAACAATACACCAAGGATAATAGAAGCCAATGCATAATATACGCCTTGCAGATATTTGATCTCCACCTGCAAAATCAATCCTAAACCGCCAATAATTATAAGTCCGAAGAAAACTTCATACCACAATACTTTTCGTCCATAAAATATGGGTTCCAACAAGGAAGCAAAGAATGCCCCCAGTGAAAATATCGAAAGTGTAATAGAAACATTAGAAATATGAATGGCCTTAAAGAAGAAAATCCAGTGTAAGGCAATCAGCAATCCAACAAAAATAAGTTTAAAAAGTTCTTTTACAGGAACCTGAAAAGACTGTTTTTTAAACGCAATAAAACTGCCCAGAAAAATTCCGGCAAGAAGCATTCTGTACCAAACCAGATTTTCAGCATCAATAGTTATTAAAGCACCTAAAATGGCTGTAAAACCCCAGATAAAAACAATTAAATGAAGATTTAAATAACTTTTTAAATTATCGTTTCGCATTACGTAACAGGTAAATCGCCAGGATTCCAAAAACAATATTTGGAAACCAGACCGCTAATAAAGGTGAGAAAGTAGATTTTTCGGCAAGGGTACCAAATATTTTATCAAAAAATACAAACGAAAAGGCAATTGCGATTCCGATTGCAAGATTCGTTCCCATACCACCACGGCGTTTCATTGCAGAAACTGCTACGGCAATAATGGTCAGAATAAAAGCAGAAACAGGAACACTGTACTTTTTGTAAAGTACTACTAAATATGTATTAATATTCCCTGAACCACGTTTTCTTTCTTTTTCAATAAATTTATAGAGTTTTCCTAAACTTAGAGTTTCAGCAATATAAACCACCGGAGTCAGATCTTCTAACTCAAATTTAAATGCCATATTTTTTTCAGGAACTTTTTCAATAACATCACTTAGTTCATTTACCGTTCTTTTAGTGTAGTCGTACAGTGTGTATACTTTTTTCTTCGGATCCCATTTGATACGGCTTGCAGTAATTTTATACTTTAATTGATCCTTGTCAAAGTGTTCTAAGGAAAAATTAAAAGCTGTTTTAGATTCTTCATTAAAACTATTAACGAAGATAAAATCATTATCATTAATCTGTCTGTAAACGTTGGTATTTTCACCACGCATAAGTTGCTTTCCATTTCCTTTCAGATAAGTATACCTAAAATTATTAAAACCTTCACTGGCAGCAGGAACAATAAAAAAACCCATCAGCAATACAAAAACAGAAATAATACTGGCACCAATAATATAAGGTCTTAAAAAGCGTGTAAATGAAATCCCGGAGCTTAAAATAGCGATAATCTCCGTATTATTGGCCAGTTTTGAAGTAAACCAGATTACCGATAAAAACAAAAATATCGGAAATAATGAGTTCGCAAAATAGATCGTAAAATTGTAATAGTAGATCGCAATATCCATAAACGGAATCTTGTTCTCCAGCATTTTATTTACCTTTTCAGAAACGTCAATTACAATTCCAATTGGAATAAATAACATAATCATCACCGAAAAAGTGGCTAAATATCTTTTTAAAATATACTTGTCTATTATCGTCAGCATATATTCTTTTTAGTTTAAAGGTTTGAAAGTTTCAGGTTTCAAGTTTCAAGTTAACCTAAGCAAACTTAAAGCTTGAAACTAAAAAAACTTTAAACTTTTTTATAGTCTTTGACTCATGTTTTTGACCATCATTTCTTTCCATGGTCTGAAATCTCCTGCTAAGATATGTTTTCTTGCTTCACGAACCAACCACATATAAAAACCTAAATTATGAATCGTCGCAATTTGTTTCCCTAAATATTCATTAGCAGCAAACAAGTGACGCAGATAAGCCTTTGTATATTCTGTATCTACAAAAGTATGCCCCATTTCATCAATTGGAGAGAAATCATCTTCCCACTTTTTATTCTTGATATTGATTGTTCCGTTTGACGTAAACAACATACCATTTCTGGCGTTACGCGTTGGCATTACGCAATCGAACATATCGATTCCCAAAGCAATATTTTCCAAAATATTAATCGGAGTACCGACACCCATTAAATAACGCGGTTTATCTTCCGGTAAGATTTCACAAACCACTTCCGTCATCGCATACATTTCTTCCGCAGGCTCCCCTACTGACAAACCACCAATTGCATTTCCCTGTTGACCGGAATTCGCAATATATTCTGCCGACTGGCGACGCAAATCTTTATAAGTACTTCCCTGAACAATTGGAAAAAAAGTTTGTTCGTAACCATATTTATAAGGCAATTTATCCAAATGACTGATACAACGATCCAACCAACGGTGTGTCATGTGCATCGAGCGTTGTGCATATCTGTAATCGCAAGGGTAAGGCGTACATTCATCAAAAGCCATGATAATATCGGCTCCGATGGTACGCTGAATTTCCATTACATTTTCAGGCGTAAAAAAGTGGTATGAACCGTCAATATGCGATTTAAATTTCACTCCTTCTTCCTTGATTTTTCGATTATTAGAAAGTGAATATACCTGATATCCACCCGAATCAGTCAAAATATTACGGTCCCAGTTCATAAATTTATGCAATCCACCGGCTTTTTCAAGAATCTCAGTTTGCGGACGTAAATATAAATGATACGTATTCCCAAGAATAATATCCGGATTAATATCCTCTTTAAGTTCACGCTGATGTACTCCTTTTACAGAAGCCACCGTTCCGACAGGCATAAAAATAGGCGTTTCAATTACGCCGTGATCTGTAGTAATACTCCCCGCTCGTGCTTTAGATTGCGGATCTTTTTGTAATAAATCAAACTTCATCTGTTTCTTTTTTCAGTCGGCAAAGATAGTCTAATTTGAGGAAAATTTAATTAGATAATTTGTAAATTAGAAAATGCCCCGAATTCGCTTTACGCTTTAAGCCATAACCAATAAGCTTGCGATCTGAAACAAAGAAAACCTGGAATTTGAAATTTCAAAATCAGAATTTATATAATCTGGGCGTTCCCCAAGGGTCGGGCTATCCGCTGTATCTTTTGTTCCATTACTTTTTATACCAAACCAGACCTGCAGACCGTCACAAAAGGATGCCGCTCCTGTCCCTAACGCAAACCTACATTCAAAAAACACATGTAAATACTACAAGATAAGATTGCAAAAGATATAATCCGTTCCAGATAACATTCAATAACTTTACTTATTATAAAAAATCAGCCATGCAGACAGAATGCCCTTAAAGCTTCATTTGCATCCTTAAATATAGAAATCATGAAAAATTCAGAAGAAACAAAAACAAACGAAAATGAAATCGAAAGAAATCTGGAAGAACTAAATTATCCTTCCAGCGAAGACATTTATAATAAGGAAGACAAATTAAAAAACATAAATCCGGATGATATCAATACTGAAGAAAGCATTGATAAAAAAGAAGGGGAATGGAACGAAAACACTTTCAACATTGATAAAGAAAACAAAGCAGGAGACGATTTAGATGTTCCGGGTTCTGAACTTGATGATACACAGGAAGAAATCGGATCGGAAGATGAAGAAAATAATTATTACAGCGAAAGCGATAATTAAAATCGTCACTAATAAACTGATTTAAATACAAATTAAAAGCTCCATGATGGAGCTTTTTTATTTAAACAACTGCCATAATCCAAAATATCTTCAATGTTTATATAACATCTATAAAAAAAGTAGTATAATTTAACATTTACAGCAAACTAAAGCAAAAAATCATTTGTCTCCCCGCAAAATAACAATTACTTTTGCATCAGTTTAACTTTTACATATAAAATGAAGCCTAACACACAACAATTAAGCGATTTA
>JBDTNT010000127.1:0-10558 GCA_039933615.1 Flavobacterium sp.
TTTCGCAGGCAATTCCGTCTCCGTCAGCATCCAGGTTTTTATAACAGCTTTTATTGCTGTTATAAGTTGATTGTGCAGCGGACTGAGATGAAAAATCACCGCAGGTTTTAGTTGGACAATCTGTTGTTTCTGAAGATGAATCTGAGCAGGAGATTGCCAATCCCAGAAACAACAATGCTGAAAATAGTAGAAAGCATCCATTATTTTTATTTGAAAAAGACTTGGATCTGTTATTTGCATAATGTGCCTGAACGTAAGTTCCGTCTTTTCTAAAATATCCTTTTCTGTATCCCATAATTATAAATGTTTTATTGTGTAAATTAAAAGTGTTGCAATTCCTGTACATACAAACAGTACCATACAGCCACTATTTTGATATCGCAATCCGGATATCCCGGTTTTGACTGAATAGCCACTTTTGCTAAAAGTTCCCATTTTTGTTTTTAAACTTGGAGAAATACCTGATTTACTTAAGTTTAAACCAAATCCTCCTCCAAGTTTTACTCTTTTTTGAAATCTGAATGCCATGATTATTTTAACTTGTATGACAATCAGAGCAACAAGTTTGACAACCATTAGATTGAGAATAAGTTTTCTTTGCTTCAGTGACTGCAGGTTTGCAGTCAGAATATTCACCAAGATTTTTTCTATTTGTAGAAATTGGTAAATAGCTACAATCATCAGTATGCACTTCGTGATCTCCGTTAGATTGTGCATTTTTGTTTACATAATAAGTTTTCATAAGTTTTACGTTTAAATAATTTAATAATTCAAACTTAAATCTATTTAAAACCAGTATTTTACGGAAAGCCATAATTCGAATTATTTTAAGTTCAGTCCATAAAAAAAGCCCCCGAAGGAGCTTTTTATACTGTTTACAGCATGATCAGGAGATTAAATAATCCCCATATCTTTGGTTATAGAAACCAGATGGATCGTATTGTTAGCCTTAAAAAAGTCTTTTAGTTTTGAAAGCCTTTTTTCAATAGCGCTTTTGCTGTTGGGCTTCACATCCAAGCTTTTAAAAATCTCTATAATTTCATCTTGTGAAGTGCCCGACGCCAGGTGTTTTAGGATTTTAATATCCACATCGTCCATTTCGAAATTATTTTTTTCCTGTAATGCCGAAGCGACTTCAGGCGAAATAAACGTCTGATCTGAAGTTGAGACAATATGGATGGCTTTTTTTAGTTCCTCGATACTGTTCAGGCCTTTTAGCACAAAGGCATCAATTCCTGAATTGTCGAAAAGGGATTTAATGCGATAGCTTTTATCTTCGACCGAAAAAGCGATAATTTTAATATCAGGCTGTAAATCACGCACTTTCTGAATCAATTCGTCACCGTCTTTAATCTTTACTTCGCGATGCCCTGTTTTGAATGACAGATCACTAATGAGCAGATCATACGGTTCATTCTGATTAATGGCGGCGCGCATTTTCAGAAACGCTTCATCGCAATATTTTGAATGTTGAAAATTTACAATATTTAAATCTTTTAAGACTTGTTCAATTCCTAAACTGATAGCATCAACGTCTTCGGCTACAATTACTTTTTTAAACATATAGAGTTATTTAGGCATAGTTATTTTTACTTTAAAACCTTTCCCCGGTTCTGTTTCAAAAATAATAGATCCTTTTATGGCCAGAATACGGTTTTCCATATTCTGAAGACCATTTTTAATAATTTTATTTTTATCGGTTCCTTGTCCGTTATCGGTATAATTAATCAGGATAGAATTTTCTTCAGTGGCAAACTTTACCACCACAACAGAAGCAACACTGTGTTTTTTCATATTGACCATTAATTCTTGTAAAACCCTGTAAACGGCGACTTTTTTTAAGTCGTCAACAGTTTCCCAATTGACATTTTCGATACTGGTAATAATTACATTTGTACCTTCAGTATTATTTGTACGTCCGATATTATAGGTAGAAAGCATTTCTTTTAAATTGGCAGCATAATTTTGTTTGGTATCAATGGTATTGTTCTCTCTCGAAATTCTGCGCACCCGTGCATAAATATGATCCAGTTTCTGAATCAGGGTTTCTTTGCTTTCCGTATCTAAGGATTGAGTCTGCGTAAAAGTGATGGCATAAAAAACATCATTGGCGAGTTCGTCATGAAGGTCTTTGGCAATTCTGGTTTCGGTGTCGTAGGCCGTTTTTATTTTTTCGATTCGATTTCGCTTTCTCAAATAAAGAATAAAAAAGAAGAGGGCCGCAATGCCAATAATAAAAAAGATACGTTGGTATTTTACTTCCTGCAGCGATAACAGGTTTTCAATCCGTTCCAGTTTCAGTTTCTGGTTTTCGTCTTTTTCCTTTTTGGAATCGTATTTAATCTTGGCAAATTTGTTTTTGAAGTTGTTTCGGATTTGGGTAATACTATCATTTATAACAATGTATTTTTGGGCATACTCAGTACCCGAACCATTCGAAATTAAAAAAGACATTGCTTTCAGCCTTTCATCAACACTATTGAATTTAGTTGCAAGCAGATAGGCATTGTGCGCATTCTGATTGGATTTTGTAAGATTGGTTTCTGAATAATACTCCGCTAAATGAAGATAGCTTTCAATGCTTCCGTACGGATCATCAATCTGTTTTCTTAGTTCAAGACTTTTGGTCATTAATTGTAAGCCCTTATCATTTATTCCTTTTTTAAAATAGGCAAAACCCAGATTGTCGATAGCTCTGGCTTTACTTTTTACGAGAGAAGAATCATTAAACTTAATTGATTTTAAAATCTCAATAGCCTTATCATATTTTTTTTGTTTGATATAGACAACCGCAATATTATTTAAAGGATGTTGTTTTGACTGAAAATCCTTGGCTTCTTTTATAGCTTGGTTATAATAAAAAATGGCGTCATCATATAAGAAAAGTTCTTTATCAGCAATTCCAAAGTAGTTATTGACAGAAGCACTGTAATTATAGTCATTTTTAATAAAAGGCAATGCCTCAGTTAATGTTTCCTTACTCCCATAATAATCTCCGTTTATTTGTTGAACAGAAGCCATTAGAACAAGATTGTAAGCAACATTGGAACTGTCCTTTATGGATTCAGATAATATTTTTGATTTATTGAAATAATAAAAGGCACTGTTGAATTTTTTGTTTTGAAAGTTGTTTTCTGCTTTTTTCTGGAAGAAGGAAGCTTCTTTTTTAATTGAATTCGGTTTTAATAATACTGCCGTTTTTTCTTCACAGGAAAGAAAAAACATAAAAATCAGGAAACAAAAAATCGGGGACCGTAGCATGAAAGTTACTTTCCCCGAAATTAGTAATTAATTGTAGACAATCTACCTGACTAATTATTTTTTTGGTGGTTTGATAGGAATAGGATCATCTCCAGGACCTTCATCACCAGGTCCGTCAGCCCTTACACCATCTTTAAGATTGTTATCTTTTTTGATTTCAGTTTTTTTGTCATTTGTTGTATCTTCTTCATCATTTGTACAAGATACGAATGCCACACTGGCTACTAAACACGCTAATATAAAAACTTTTTTCATCTTACTTCTTAATTTAAAATTTGACATAGATCAGCCTGTTCGATATTGAAATCGAAATTTTTTGAGCTGATTTACAGACCGCACCCTGCGGAATGTTTTTTTGAATTTTGTTGGGAAGTGAAGTGCGTAGAACTATAAGATTTTATCTATACTCCCCAGATAAACTCTGCCTTATGGTTTTCCACACTTTTTAATTGAACTAGTTTTGTACATTTGTTTTTGACCTGCAGATCAAAACGTTAACTAATTTGTTTAGCAAAGGAACCACGTTTATGAACCTGCATTGACAAAGCATTCCCGGAATTCCTGTAATGTTTAAGCAATCCTGAAAATCCCTAGTAATTCCTAAAAAATCCCGTTGGCTTATGCGTAACAATACTTTTGAAGATTATAAAAAAGCTATTCAAGCAAAATATGAGATTGAAAAAGAAGGTGTTTATTTTAATTTTTTATCACCTCCTTCACAAGCCAATCTTAGAAAATTATGTTGGGAAATATTCAAGTCAAATACTAGCAATGAAGATTTAAAAACTTTTCACTCTTTCTTTGAATTTGAATTTGATCTCACAAAAAAGAATCATTTTAGGGAGCAAACAGATCGATTCAGACCTATTGGGAGTTTTTTAAAAGGAGAAAAAGTTCCTTCTAACCGATTTGCTGTAGAATTAGCTGCAGTTTTGGTAGATTTTCATCCACGGCCTTATAAAAAATATAAAGATGAAGGGATAATAATTTTAGATAAGCCTGCCAACAATCCTAATTTACCAGAAACGATTTTAGTCAAACCTGAAGACGAGGTGAAAACTTATGACGGATTAAAATTTATAGATTCATCAATTAAAGAAAAGCCAAAAAGTTTTTTGGAAGTTTTTTTGGCAGATTTTCTGAGAAGTTTTAGAGGGAAGTTTTCAGAAAGATTTACAAAAAAATTAAAATCAATCATAATAGCAGTTACAGTTATTTTTTGTTTGATAGCTGCAGTAATATATTTTTATTTTTTTAATAAGGGCTGCATGCAATGGTCTGATGATCATTATGAAATTGTGTATTGTGATAAAGCAATTGAAGGAAATTTAAATGATGTAGTGGAATTGGATGATAATCTACTAAATTTTAAAAAGGTAAATGTTTGCGATACTACAAATTGCTTTAAACCCGATGGCGAAGCAATTGTGTGGTATGCTAAAACAAGTAAAGGAGTTGATTTTTTTAATGCCAATGGAAATGGAAGACATCCTGAAACAAAAAAAGCATTGAGACCCGTTACAGCATACATTCAAGGCAAATACAAAAGACCCTGCAGATTAAAATAATAAAGGAGCTGTCCTTTCGGGCAGCTCCTTTATCGTAAAACCCGACAGGTTTTTAAAATCTGTCGGGTTTTTATCGTAAATGGTCTTTTATATTAAAATAAACGCTAGGCCACAATCTCTCCGCCATTAATATGAATAAATTGTCCGGTAATATAACTACTGTCTTCGCAGGCGAGAAAAACATAAGCAGGAGCAACTTCCGAGGGCTGACCGGCTCTTCCCATTGGATTGTCTTTTCCGAAATCCGAAAGTTTGTCAAAACTGGCTACGATAAGAGGAGTCCATATAGGACCGGGGGCGACTCCGTTTACACGTATTTTTTTGGGTGCCAGCATAGTCGATAAAGATCTTGTAAAACTAACAATAGCCCCTTTTGTACTTGCATAGTCTACCAGATGTTCGCTTCCGCGGTAAGCAGTTACAGAACTTGTATTGATGATTGTATCTCCTTCCTTTAATAAAGGCAAAGCAGCTTTTGTGATATAGAAATAAGGATAAATATTGGTCTCAAATGTTTTCTGAAGTTGTGCAGGCGTGATATTTTCCAGTTCGGTCTGAGGGAATTGTACAGCTGCATTATTCACAATAATATTTATTTTCTTAAATAAGGTATGGCATTTCTTTATGGCCGATTTGCAGAATTTTTCATCTTTTAAATCGCCGCTTATAATCAGGCATTGCCGGCCTTCTTTTTCAATCAAGACTTTGGTTTCAAGGGCATCTTTATCTTCTTTCAGATAAACAATAGCAATATTGGCACCTTCACGCGCAAAATGTACGGCAACACTTCTACCAATACCGCTGTCACCACCTGTTATAAAAGCTGTTTTGCCTAAAAGTTTTCCGCTTCCTGCATAGTTCTCCCGAATAATCTCAGGCTCCGGATTCATTCTATATTCATTACCCGGAAGTTCTTGTTTTTGTTCAGGAAATTTCTTTGGCTTTTTTTCCATGATACATCGATTTTAAGTGATTAATTTTTATCTAAAGTAGCAGGTTTAAAAAAAAAGAGTTGACGTTAAAAAATCAAAAGGTGACTTAATAAAATCTTTTAAGTGTTTGATAAATAGGGATTTTGTAAAATTATAACGAGATGATATAAGGCACGAAACAGCTATAGGAGTTATTTTTGACAGACAATTTAATTCTGATACAGGTAAGAATATTACGGTCAGGAAAATAAGGATTTCAATAATTTAATCTAATGAAAAAATGATACATCAAATTGATACAACAGACAATATTGTTGCTTTCAGAGCATTGGCAGAAGTAACCAAAGAAGATTTTCAGAGTGTGGTAGTTCCTGCCGTAGAAAAATTAATAAACCAAACCAACGAAATTAATTTTTTATTGGTTTTGGATACTGATATCCAGAATTTCACTGCCGGGGCCTGGCTTGAAGATGCCATGCTGGGAATTAAACATTTAGGAAAATGGAACAGAGCCGCCATTATTTCAGATTCAGAAGAGGTTATTTCTTTTACGAATGGCTTTAGTTATGTAGTTCCTGGGGAATTTCGTGGCTTTAAAAAAGAAGCGTTCAATAAAGCCTTAAATTGGGTGGAAGGAAATATCAATTAATAGGTCAATATGGTTTCAAAATAAAGCAATAAAAAAGCACTTCCGTTGAGAAGTGCTTTTTTTATTTTTGCAGTACAGGATTAATAGTAATTTCCACTAATGTCTGTACTTTTATTTACATTCTCCAGTTTTTTGGATTTATATTTTTTATAGCAGGCTGATGTCAGCAGTGGTAAGGCCAGGCTTGCTACAAGGGCACCTGTTTTAGCGTGTCCGGTTTTTTTTAAGGCAGCACCAATTAAAAGGGAACCAACTCCTGCCAAAATTAATTGTTTTGCAGAAATTTTGGAGGTAGTAGTATCTAACAATGCTGTATTTCCAAGTAATAATGGATTAATGAAATTTGACATATTTTTATTTTTTAATTAAACATTATAAAAATCTGAAGATCAGTTCAGATTCTATTTTAAACTATAAAAGGGTACTGATTATTGTCATTGATTCATCAGTATTCTCTTTTTTACGATATTAATCTTTTGTTGGATTAGTATCCGAATTTTGTTCCAAATCTTTCGCTTTATCTTTTGAAATACGATTTGGACTATCGTCAATAAATTCTTCAGCAGTCTGCGTGTTGTTATTCAGTTTTGATTTGTGAAGATTTTCTACAGTGTCTTTTTCCGGGCAATTATCGTTGTCAGGATCATAATTTTTTTCTGTCATGACTTTCTGATTTATATATTTAGCATTACTTATTTTAATGTATCAAAATTAAGGCCATAACGCCACTTTTTATTATAGAATTAAATTTTCTGATTATATAATTTTATTCCCACCTCACTTTATTTTTGAAATTATAAAGGAAAATTCATACCAAAATTCAGCAATGATAATTATGTAATTTTTCAAAAAGATGTTGTAAAAAAATATTTCCCAAAATTCTGAATCTTTGTTTTAGACTATTGCTGTATAAAATAAAAACGGCAATAATGATGTCCGATGCCCTTAGTTATAACATAAAATAGACTATCATGAATATAAATGGACCTATTGTGCTTATAGAAAATAATCAGGGAGATCGTAAATTATTTATGGAAATTTTCTCAGAATTAGAGATTTCGAATGAAGTTTTATACTTCAATTCAGCTAATAATGCGTATCACTACCTGACTTCAAGAAAAATGAAAGCGTTCTTAATATTTTCAGATATAGTTTTGCTCAATACAGACGATGAAAAACGCATACACATAACGTATGAAAATCTAAGTATAGAACTAAATTGCCCCTGTTTGTTTTTTACGACATCTTTTACACAATGTTTTGTAATAGATCTTTATTCTGTTCCGACACAGAGTTATGTCATAAAACCGTACAGTTATGAACAGTTCAAACAGATTATTAAAACCATTCTGGAATATTGGTCTAAAGGCAAATCTATAGAAGATTATAAAATTGACCCTTTAAGAAAGAAAAATATTAAAAATAATCTCAATTAAAAGTAAAGCCGGTAACAATAAGTACCGGCTTTTTTATGCTTTTATGAATGATGAAAATTATTTTGAATTAAAGGCATGCTTTATATAGTTCAATCGGTTTTAAATTTTTATCTTTTAAAATTAAGAATTGGAAATATTTTCTTCTTCCATTTCAATTTTTTTGATCTCTACTTTCTCTTTTTTAATGGCCTGTCTCAACAAACCGAACAGGCTCATATAAATATTGGCTACAAAAACCAATGAAAAGCCAGCAATCAGATACCCGCGCCAGTCTTCCAGCAGTAATTTATAGTCGCAGAGAATAATAAAAAAAAGAGTCACATAATGGCTGAAGCAATATTCACAGGTAAAAAGATAAAAAGCTTTTCGGATCAGGATAGTGCGGCCTGTTGTGGAATTTTTCACACACCATTCCCTGGGTTCCCGAAATATTTCTTCATGAGTTACGGACCAGCTGATACAGGAAATTGGAATGGCCAGAACAAATAGCCATATAATTTGAGTGGTAATATCCATTTTGTAATTTGTTTAAAATCAATTCGCTAAAATTACAACAATACTATTTGGTGTGATTTATATAGTTTTTAGATTCTCTTATAAAATTTCATGGCATTAAAAAAAACAGCCGTTAAGATCAATTCTCAACGGCTGCTTTTGTACAATTTTTTTTGCAATCTGTTATTCTCTCGGATGGTTTTCGTGAAAATGCTCGTCAGATTCTTCGAGGTCTTCACTATTGTCATCATTATCTAAATCACCATCTTTTTCCAGGTGATCAATATCGTTTTGATTAAAATCTTCATCCAGATTATCCGGCTCATCATTAGTGATGTGGTCATCTTCATTTATGACACGCTCCTCATTCGGAATGTTTTCATTCCTGTTGTAATCATTGGTCTCATGATTGATATCATTCAGATCGTCTTCCTTATATTGCAGATCATCTTCATTGAAGGGATCTTTGTCAAATAAATTTTCTACAGAAGAATCTCTTTTTCTATCGGTAACTGTGGCTTCATCATGGTGAAAATTACGCTCAATCTGACCGTAATTTACGTTGCTGTTATTTTTCATAATCTTATATTTTGAGATTAGTTACTTTTTTAAAGTCTGATATATTACAAATTTACCTCTAATGACTAATTTATATCTTACAGAAAATCACATTAGTATTTCATAATCTGCAGTATTTAACTATATCAGTTTATTCCTTTAACCCGTTCCGTTGGGTATAAGTATTGAAAATTTTATTTAAAACATAGAAACATAGATTTTTTTATAAAAGAATATAAAGAAATACATTTTTCTCTCTCTCTCTCTCTCTCTCTCATAGGTAAGCTATATGAGTTTCAGAATTTTTAAGGTGTTTTTAAGTATGGTTTTATATTGTTGAAAATCAAGTATTTGTTTGTGTTTTTGTGTTTTTTATAGATTGACTTTAAAATATAATGTTTCAATAGCGAATATGTATTCGTAAATTAGCAGCCAAATAAATAAATCCAAATGACAGTACTTACATTTACCCTGATCATGATTCTGGGTGCATTTTTAGCTGGTTTTATAGGTTCATTATCAGGATTAGGTGGCGGAATAATTATTATACCACTTTTGACAATTGTCCTTGGAGTCGATCTTCACTATGCAATCGGAGCAGCTTTGGTCTCTGTAATCGCAACTTCGTCGGGTTCGGCAGCAGCATACGTAAAAGAGGGAATTACCAATATGCGCCTCGGTATTTTTCTCGAAATAGCCACCACTTTGGGAGCAGTAGGAGGGGCGTTGCTCTCTGTAATTGCACCAACTTCATTTATCGCAGTATTGTTCGGACTAACCTTGATTTTCTCTGCAATTAATTCCTTGAGGAAAAAAGAAGAACATATCGTGTTACAATCCAGTCCGTTGGCAAAAAAGCTAAAATTAGAGGGAACCTATCCTACACACGATGGCGAAGTAATTCGTTATGGAACCAAAAATGTAATAGGAGGGTTCAGTATGATGGGCGTTGCCGGAATGATGTCGGGATTATTAGGAATTGGTTCCGGAGCTTTTAAAGTAATTGCAATGGACAATATTATGCGGATTCCGTTTAAAGTTTCTACAACGACCAGTAATTTCATGATGGGTGTGACGGCAATGGCAAGTTCTGTAATCTACATTCAAAAAGGATATATCGAGCCCGGAATCTGTATGCCGGTTGTGATTGGTGTATTGTTTGGAGCGATGGCCGGAGCTAAAATTTTAGTTAGGACAAACCCTAAAAAACTGCGTGTCTTTTTTGCCTGCCTGATTTTTGTGCTGGCCTTAAACATGATTTACAGCGGACTTAATGGAAAAATCTAAGAGTATGACACAGGAAAAATTTGGAGAGAAAGATTTCCAGAAAATTGTTGGTAATTTATTACGCTATGGCGTTTGGATTTCCCTATCGGTGGCCTTTATTGGCGGTATTGTGTATTTGATGCACCACGGAAGTGACATCGAAAACTACTCGGTATTCAAAGAAAATGACAAGAATATTTTTGAAGTAATCGCAGGTGTTTACAATGGCGTAATCCAGGGAAGGGGAGAATCCATCATATTCTTCGGTATTATTTTGCTTTTCCTGACACCAGTTTTCAGGGTATTGCTTTCGCTGTTTTCTTTTCTTTTAGAGAAAGACTATTTGTATGTTGTAATTACAACTGTTGTTATTTGCATCATTATTATGAGTAT
>JBDTNT010000128.1:0-18622 GCA_039933615.1 Flavobacterium sp.
ATTATCATACAAAACCTGATGAATTTGTTAAGAAATCCCTTTTTGTTTCATAAAATGCAATAATTTTTTTGGTGCAGTAAAAATAATGTATACATTCGCAGAGAATTTATTGAAAAACACAAACAAAATGTCTAATAACCGTTTTTATTTTAGCAACTCTTTTTATTTCTTCTTTAGTAGAAGTTAGGATTGTGCTATGGTTATTTGAGAAAATTAAAAGACAAATAAAACTAATATACAATCCTGATGAAAATCAGGATTTTTTTTTGAATATATGACAACGAAAATTGCAATACAAGGTATAAAAGGTTCATTTCATCATCAGGTAGTGAAGGAGTATTTCTCTGAAAATGTGGAAATTGATGAATGTCTGTCTTTTGAGGAATTAATTGACAGCTTGCTTTCCGGAAAATCGGATCAGGCGGTAATGGCGATAGAAAACTCGATTGCAGGACCAATTATTCCGAATTATGCTTTGATTGACAAAAATAATTTACACATAATTGGAGAACATTATTTAAGTATTCACCAAAATTTAATGGCTTTAAAAGGTCAGAAAATTGAAGATATAAAAGAAGTTCATTCCCATCCGATGGCAATATTGCAATGTATGGATTTTCTGAAAAAGTATCCAAACATCAAATTGGTTGAGGATAAAGATACAGCTGAGACAGCCAGAAGAATTCAGGAAAAACAATTAACCGGAATTGCAGCAATTGCAAGTAAAACGGCTTCTGAAATGTATGATTTAGAAATTCTGGCACCGGAAATTCAAACGATCAAAAATAACATGACACGTTTCGTGATTATTAAAAAACAGAATTCATTTTTACCGGAAAGCGAAATCAACAGAGCTTCAATCAAATTTGAATTGGATCATAAAAGAGGAAGTTTGGCAGCGGTTCTGAATGTAATGAGTGATTGCAAGTTGAATTTAACGAAAATCCAATCGCTTCCAAAAATTGAAACACCCTGGAAATATTCATTTTTCGTAGATGTGACATTCGAGAAATATGAAGATTTTGCAAAAGCCAAAGCGTTACTAAATATAATGGCAGAATATTTAAAGGTGTTGGGAGAATACAAGAATACGAAACCTTTAAGTGAGTATTAAAGTCGAAAGTCTTAAAGTGAAAAAAACGCATAAAGTTTAGGGCGTAAAGCCTAGCACAAATATAAAAATCATGATTACAACAGCAAAACGATTAGATACAGTTGAAGAATACTACTTCTCCTCAAAATTGAGAGAAGTGAGACAGCTAATGGCTGAGGGAAAATCTATCATCAATATGGGAATCGGAAGTCCTGATTTGAGTCCGTCGAAAGCAGTTATTGAAGCAGTAGCTTCAGCAATTCAGGACGAGAATGCGCATGGTTATCAAAGCTATCAGGGATTGCCGGAATTGAGAAAAGGAATGGCAGATTTTTATCAGAATCAGTTTGGTGTTGAAGTGAATCCGAATACAGAGATTTTGCCTTTGATGGGTTCGAAAGAAGGAATTATGCATATTTCGTTAGCCTTTTTAAATGAAGGCGACCATGTTTTGATTCCGAATCCAGGATATCCGACTTATACCTCGGTAACCAATTTGGTTGGAGCAGTTCCGGTGTATTATGATTTGAAAGAAGCAAATGCCTGGGAACCGGATTTTGCGGCTTTGGAAAAATTAGACCTTTCGAAAGTAAAAATCATGTGGCTGGGTTATCCACACATGCCAACAGGAGCAAGAGGAAGTTTGGTATTATTTGAAAAATTGGTTGCTTTTGCTAAAAAACATAACATTTTATTGGTGAATGATAATCCGTATAGTTTTGTTTTAAATGATAATCCGATGAGCTTATTGCAGGTTGAAGGAGCAAAAGAAGTGGCTTTGGAATTGAATTCACTTAGTAAAACTTTCAACATGGCCGGCTGGAGAGTCGGAATGGTTTTAGGAAATGCCGAAATAATTGATGCAGTTCTGAAAGTAAAAAGCAACATGGACAGCGGGATGTTTTACGGAATTCAGAAAGGGGCAATTGCAGCTTTGAATTGTGATAAATCCTGGTTTGAAGATCAAAATAAAATATACAAGCGCCGTCGTGAATTAACTGAAAAACTGGCAGAAAAATTAGGCTGTAAAGTTTATAAAGAAGGTGTTGGACTTTTTGTCTGGGCAAAATTGCCGGAAGGAATCGAATCAGCAGAAAAGTTCATTGACGAAATATTATATGAGAAACATATTTTTATCACGCCGGGAACTATTTTCGGAAGCAATGGCGAAGGATATATCAGATTTTCATTGTGTGTGAAAGAAGAAAAAGTACAGGAAGCGATAGATAGATTTTAGATTTTTTGCCACAGCTTGTCATTTCGAGGAACGAGAAATCGCACGAGTAACTCGACAAAGATTAGAGAAGTAGCAGACGGAATTACTAGTGCGATTTCTCCTTTCAGTCGAAATGACAAAAAAGACAGAAAACAAAAAAGTCTTAAAAAAACGAGAAGCCCCAGCCCTGATAGAAGTGGAAATCCTTTTGCGCCGGGGTTCGGCGGGAAAGATTGAAACGAATAGCAGGAATTAGCTTCTAATAAAAATAAATATGAAAGTATACGTAATAGGAATAGGGTTAATAGGCGGTTCGATGGTATTAGACATCAAAGGACGTTATCCTGAAGCGACTATTTTCGGGATTGATAATAACGAAAAACATGTGCAGGAAGCAATTGATTTGGGTGTTATTGATCAAGAAGGAAAAATGGAAGATCTCACTGAAGCTGATTTTGTAATTGTTTCGGTTCCGGTAGATGTAGCGCTGACGGTTTTACCAAAAGTACTGGACTCAGTTGGAGAAAAAACAATTGTTTTTGAAGTGGGATCGACTAAAAAACCAATTTGTGAGGCAGTGGCAAATCATCCTAAAAGAAGGAATTTTATTGCTACACATCCGATTGCGGGAACAGAATTTTCCGGACCATCGGCAGCAATAAGAGGATTGTTTCAGGGGAAAACGAATATTATTTGTGAAGTGGAAAAAACCACTTTTAAACTGCAGGAAAAAGCATTGAATCTTTTTACGGCAATCGGAATGAGAATTCGATATATGGATCCGGTTTCGCATGATAAACACATCGCTTACGTTTCCCACTTGTCGCATATTAGCTCATTTATGCTAGGGAAAACAGTAATGAACAAAGAAAAAGACGAACAGGATATTTTTGATATGGCAGGAAGTGGATTTGAAAGTACGGTTCGTCTCGCTAAAAGTTCACCCGCAATGTGGACGCCCATTTTTAAGCAGAACAAGGAACATGTTATTGAAACATTAGAAGAATACATTTCAAATCTGAGCCGGTTTAGGGATTTGCTGAAAGAAGAAAATTACAATGCCATTTTTGAAGAAATGGAAAGCACCAATAAAATTAAAGAAATATTAAACGGATTAACAATTAAAAAATAAACTAAAAAAAAGATGGAAAATAAGAAAGAAATGAGAAAGTGGTTAGAGGATTTCAATTTAAATCACCCACTTGTGATAGCTGGACCATGTAGTGCAGAAACAGAAGATCAGGTTTTGAAAATTGCTCATGAGCTAAAAGATTCAAAAGTTAGCGTATTCAGAGCTGGAATCTGGAAACCAAGAACGCGTCCGGGAGGATTTGAAGGTGTTGGAGAAATTGGTTTAAAATGGTTACAAAAAGCAAAAGCTGAAACTGGTTTATTGATGGGAACTGAAGTTGCGACTGCAGCGCATTGTAAATTAGCTTTAGAACATGATATCGACGTTTTATGGGTTGGTGCACGTACAACTGCAAATCCTTTCGCAGTTCAGGAAATTGCTGATACATTGAAAGGTACTGATAAAATCGTTTTGGTTAAAAACCCGGTAAACCCGGATTTGGCTTTATGGTTAGGTGGTGTTGAGCGTTTACACATGGCTGGAATCGAGAAATTGGGTGTGATTCACAGAGGATTCTCGACTTACGAAAAAACAAAATACAGAAATATCCCGGAATGGCAGATTGCTATCGAATTGCAAAATAAATTTCCTGATTTACCATTAATCATTGACCCATCTCACATTACTGGAGACCGTAAAATGATTTTTGAAGTAACACAAGAGGCATTAGATTTGAATTACGATGGTATGATCATCGAAACACATTATGATCCGGACAATGCCTGGTCTGATGCTGCTCAACAAGTTACTCCGGATGCTTTGAAAAAAATCATCAAAGATTTAACAATCAGAAAAACGGATGATACTACAGATGAATACAGTAATAAAATGACTAAACTAAGAGCGAACATCGATGTTTTGGATGCTAACTTATTAGAGTTATTGGGAAAACGTATGAAAGTAGCTGACGAAATTGGTCAGGTGAAAAAAGATGCAAACGTTGCAATCCTTCAAAACAATCGTTGGAATGAAATCCTAGGAAAAATGATTCTTGAAGGCGAGAAAAAAGGTCTTACTGAAGAATTTGTTTTGAGAATGTTCAAAGCGATTCACCAGGAAAGTATCGGTCACCAGGAAAAAATCTTCAATGCATAATTGAAAATTTTTAAAACATATAAGGGATGTAAGTTCGTTTAAGAAATGCGATTTACTATGCTTTTATATAAAGTACTATTGATCAAAAACCTTCATTGCTTTTTTAGCAATGAAGGTTTTTTTATTGGTTTGAGTAATCACAAGCTTTAACTTAAATGGACTTACACCACTTGTATGGTAAATAAAGCTGCTGTTAATTTTTAGATTTTCGACTTTTTTTAAAATAAATTATTTTTCCTCCCAACCTTTTTAATTTTTTTATTCTCTATAGAAGTATACAACCTTAACTTCTATGTTATGAAATCGAAAATCTATTTATCTAAGCCAGGAAATTTTCAAGGAAACTTGAAACTATTTCTTTATGTTTTATTGTTTTTAGTAACAAAAACCTTTGCACAAAGTCCTGAGTTGACTATAAAAGGTGATGTTGCTGAAAAAGTCAGAATGAGTCAGCTTATTGTGAATGTAAAAGTGGTAGGAAATATTGCTTACACGACAGCTGAGATGCATTTTTTCAATTCGGGTGACCGTCAGATGGAGGCAGAACTTATTTTTCCACTACCGGAAAATGTATCGGTTTCCAGATACGCAATTGATATCAACGGGAAAATGCGCGAAGCTGTTCCGGTAAATAAAAACAAAGGCAAACAGGTTTTTGAGGCCATCGAACACCGTCGTGTTGATCCGGGATTACTGGAAAAAGTGGATGGGAATAATTTCAGAACGAGAATCTATCCTTTAATGCCAAACGGGGAGCGCATTGTAATTATTGGTTACGAAGAAGAGCTTGCTGCTTTCGATAAAAATAATCTGGCATATCAGCTGGTTAGCCGTTACCCTGAGAAACTGGATAAATTTGAGATTAATGTTTCGGTTTTGGGAACTTCAGCTGCACCGACTGTTACTGAAAATTCCGGAGAGCAAATCGTTTTTTCAAAATGGAATCAATCTTTTCAGACTTCTTTGAAAAAAGAAAATTACCAGCCTGCTGAAAAATTACTGTTTACTATTCCGATACAGGAAAATGCACCAAGCGTACTCATGCAGAACGTGGGAGGACAATATTATTTTTATGGAAATACTTTTATGGAAGGAAATAAAACAGCTAAAAAAATACCGAATTCCATTGGTTTGATTTGGGATACTTCTTTGAGCTGTCAAATGCGTGATTTAAAAAAGGAATTGGATTTACTGGAGGTTTATTTTCAAAAGATAAAAAACACGAAAGTGACTTTATATCTTTTAAATTATACTTTCGAAAAACAAAAGGAATTTGTTATTTCTGATGGAAATTGGGCTGAATTAAAAAAAGCCCTGCAAAATACAAAGTATGATGGAGGCACCCGTTTTTCACAGATAACCCTTCCGAATCATGATGAATTTTTGTTTTTTTCGGATGGATTATCTTCTTTAAGTGAGAATGTTTTACCTAAAACAAATAGTCCGATTTATGCCATTACCTCTTCTGTCGGAGCAGATTTTGCTTTCCTGAATTATTCTTCAATGAAAACGAGCGGTAGTTTTATTAACCTGAACCAATTGAATCTGACAAACGCTTTAGACAAGCTGGTAAACAATAATTTGAAGTTTTTAGGAATAAAGGAAAATTACACGATTACAGATTTATTTCCTATGAAAGGAAGTTCTGTATCAGGGAGTTTTAGCTTTTCCGGGATTTCGTTAAATCCAAAAAGTGAAATTACATTGTTGTTTGGTTATAATAACGAGGCAATTTTAGAACGAAAAATTACTCTCGACGCCACTTTACAAAATACAACAGCTGTTAGTATTGAAAAACTCTGGGCTCAGAAAAAAATAGCAAATCTGGATTTACAGTATGAGGCGAATGCTGAGGAAATTGAACTTCTGGGCAAGAAATTTGGTATTATTACCAAAAACACATCCCTGATTGTTCTGGAAGATATCCGGGATTACATCGCTTATGATATTGTGCCGCCAACAGAATTACGCGCCGAGTTTGACCGAATTAAAAAATTGGAACACGACAATAATTTAGCGAAACAGAAAAATAACTGGGAGAGTATTGACCGTTATTTTACCTCATTAAATTCCTGGTGGAAACAGGATATTAAATATAGTGAACCGAAACCTGTCCCAAAACCTAAGATTAAAACGACCCGCAGAAGCAATAGCGTTTCACAGACCACTATCCGCAGAAATTCAAGTTTGGCAAGTGGTTATGTTTCGGGATTCGTTTTAGATGAACAAAATCAACCACTTCCGGGAGCTTCAGTAAGATCTGCTGTTGAAAGTGTTGTTACTGACTTTGAAGGTAAATTTCTGCTAAAGGCTGCTGAAAATAGTACTATTACGGCTAGTTTCATCGGAGTTGAAAGTAATACTGTGAATGTTGGCAGAAATAACCAGATTACGTTCAGATTGAAAGAAAGTTCACAGACACTCAGTGAAGTCGTGGTAACTGCGATGGGTGTCATCAGAGGACAAAAATCGGTTGGTTATTCTGTACAGTCACTTCCGGCAGTTGAATATTCAAAAAATGCGGATTTAGTACAAACACTTAGCGGTAAAGTTTCAGGAGTTCAGATTGAGCAGGAAGCAGATATGAAAAAAGAAAAGAGTGGTGCAGAAACTGTTTCAGGAACTTTTGATTTTGTTTCTGAAAATGGAAACGATGAGGAAATTGAAAATGAGACAAAAACATGGAATCCGGACCGGTTGTATTTAAAAGCCCTTGCTTCTGCTCCAAAGGAAAAACAGTATGATTTGTATTTCGAATTAAGAAAAACGCAGGAAAGAAATCCAGGTTTTTATTTTGATGTGGCCCACTTTTTCTACAATCAGGGCGACATGAAAAAAGCATTACAGGTCATCAGCAATATTGCCGATCTGGGATTAGAAAATCATCAGCTTTATAAAACACTGACTTACACTTTGCGTCAATGGAAGGATTATGATGATGCTTTATTTACCGGGAAACAAATTGCAAAATGGAGAGCGCATGAACCACAAAGCTTAAGGGATTATGCATTGGCGCTGGAAGATGCAGGGAAATATCAGGAAGCTTTTGATCAGTTAATTAAGGCTTTGGAAGTTAATTATTACGGAGAAATGAGCGGACAGTATGAAGGTGTGGAAGATATTATCCTAATGGATATAAATCGTCTGATGGCAGACCACAAAGGTTTAAAATCCGGTAAACTGGATGAAAAATATCTGGAGAAAATGCCGGTTGATATCAGGGTTATTTTAAATTGGAATTTAATGGATGTCGATTTGGACCTGCACATTATTGAACCAACTGGTGAAGAATGTTATTACAGCCATACAGCGACTCAGGCCGGAGCGAAATTCTCAAAAGATTTTACTCAGGGATATGGCCCTGAGCAATATTTAATCAGAAATGCTGTAAAAGGTAAATATCAGATCAAGACGAATTATTTCGGGGAACGTGAGTTAACAGAAAGCGGTCCGGCAACAGTTATGGTTGAAATCTATACGACTAAAGCAGGAAAGACTACGAAAATTTTAAAAACTATTCAATTGGGAAAAGTAAAAGAAAATGAAGTTTTAGCCGAAATTATCTGGTAAGATTGTCAAATTTAAAGTAAGATTTTAATTTTAAATGGTGAAATCACGTTGTTCAAATCTAAAAACGTAATTTTGCCATTTAAAATTAATTATAACTTCAATTCATTTTACAGTAAGAATGTGAAGTTTAAAATCTAAAGTTTGAATGACAGGACTCGTTTATAAATCTACAGGGAGCTGGTACACCGTAAAATCTGAAAAAGGCGATTTTATAGAATGCCGTATGAAAGGGAAGTTTAGGATGAAAGGTATCAAAAGTACTAATCCTATTGCTGTAGGCGATATTGTCGATTATGAACTCGAAGAAACATCGGATACTTTAACGGGAACGATTCATCATATTCACGAAAGAAAAAATTATATCGTTCGTAAATCGGTTAATTTATCGCATCAGATGCATATTATTGCGTCGAATATTGATCGCGTTTTTTTATTGATTACGATTAATAACCCTCCGACAACATTTAATTTTATAGACCGTTTTCTGGTAACAGCTGAGGCTTATAATATTGAGACTATTTTAGTTTTTAATAAAATAGATACTTTTGATGAACCTACTTTAGAAGATCAATTGTATATGCAATATGTTTATCAGCAAATTGGTTATAAATGTCTTCGTGTTTCCTCAACTGAAATGAAGGGTATCGACGAGTTGAAAGAAATGATGATTGGTAAGGTGAGTATGTTTTCGGGGCATTCCGGTGTCGGGAAATCTACTTTGGTCAATGCCATGGAACCTTCTTTACATCTTAAAACTAAAACCATTTCTGAAGCAAGCAAACAAGGACAGCATACCACGACATTTGCCGAAATGTACGATTTGTCTTTTAATGCAAGAATTATTGACACACCAGGGATTAAAGGTTTTGGAATTGTGGATATGGAGAAAGAAGAAATTAGTGGTTATTTTCCTGAATTTTTCAAACTTAAAGATCAATGTAAGTTCAATAACTGCTTACATAAAGAAGAGCCACATTGTGCGATAAAAGCAGCTTTAGAGAAAGACGAGATCGCCTGGTCGCGTTATAACAGCTATTTAAAGATTTTGGAAGGTGACGATGAAAATTATCGTACAGACAATTATGATGAAGACCGAAAAGCAAGTGATGAATTGAGGAAATAGATTTTTAAATCTCAATTCTAAAAATCCCAAACTCCAAATTTCTTAAAAACCTGTTTAATCCTTATAGCCTGTGGCTAATAACTACAGGATTTAGATAAAATAAAAAAATGAAAGTAGTTCTTCAAAGAGTTTCAGAAGCATCGGTTACAGTCGATCAAAAAAAGGTTGCTGACATTCAAAAAGGTTTATTGGTTTTAGTTGGAATTGAAGATGCCGATACTACGGAAGATATCGATTGGCTCGTTGGGAAAATTATAAAAATGAGGATTTTTGGTGATGAAAACGATATTATGAACTGCTCGATTCAGGATATTGACGGAGATATTATAGTCGTAAGTCAGTTTACGCTTCATGCTGCCGTTAAAAAAGGAAACCGTCCTTCGTACCTAAAAGCTTCAAAAGCAGAATATGCTATTCCGATGTACGAGAAATTTATTGCGTCTCTGGAGAAAGAATTTGAGAAGAAAATACAAGCCGGAATCTTCGGTGCAGATATGAAAGTCAGGCTGTTAAATGATGGTCCGGTTACTATTTTAATTGACAGTAAAAACAGAGAATAAAAATCCTTAAAGATTTGTTAAGGATTTCTAAAAATGATATATATTTGGCGAAATTCCTTGTTAATGAAAAAGCCTTACTTCGCGTTGTTTTTTTTCTTGTTTACCCTTGTTTCTACTGCTCAAAAGAGCGAATATATCACCACTTCTATAACCGACAGTCTCAAAGAAAATGCTGATGCAGTTGTTCGTTTAGATCAAATGGACATTACCATTGAATCGCAGCGCAGCATGAACATTAAAACGCAGAGAGTAGTAACGGTTTTAAATGAGAAAGGATTAAATGACATTGATGCTTATCAGAACTATGACAAAACAACTTCTGTCAAAAGTATTGAAGCAATTGTTTATGATGCTTTTGGTAAGGAAATCAAAAAAATCAAAAGAAAAGATTTCAAAGATCAAAGTACTGTAGGAGGAGGCACCCTTTTTTCAGACAGTCGTGTGGTTTTTTTAGAGTATACTCCAATTTCATATCCATTTACAGTTGTTTACAGCAGTGAAATTGAAACTTCAAATACTGCTTTTCTGCCGCAATGGTACTTTTTGGGAAGCTATAATGTAAGTGTCGAGAAATGTGTCTTAAATGTTACTTATCCAAATAACCTTGGATTTAAAAAGAAAGAATTTCAGTTTTCGGACCTGAACATCAAAAAAACAATCGATACTGATACGAAACTGTCTTATTTAGGGACTAATCTTTTAGCTCAGAAACCGGAAGATTATAGTCCTTCTTCTTCTGATCTTTTTCCTAGAGTTATGATGGGTTTGGAAAATTTTCATTTAGAAGGAGTAGACGGAACAGCCAAAACATGGGAGACATTTGGTAAATGGTACAGCGATAAAATTCTAACCGGAACTACCATTTTGCCGGAAGAAACGAAAACAAAAATAAAAGCGCTGGTGGGTAATGAAAAAGATCCTGTTAAGAAAGCAAAAATTATTTATGACTATGTTCAGAAAAAATCAAGATATGTAAATATTGCGATTGGTATAGGAGGCTGGAAACCAATGCTGGCGACCGATGTTGACCGTCTGGGATACGGGGATTGTAAAGCGCTGACAAACTATACAAAAGCACTTCTGGAAACTGTCGATGTCCCATCTTACAATACGATTTTATACGGAGATAATTATAAAAGAAGTATTCAGTCTGACTTTGTTTCCATGCAGGGAAACCATATGATATTAGCAATTCCAACCGGAGATACTTACACATGGCTCGAATGTACGAGTCAGGATGATCCTTTTGGATATCAGGGAACTTTTACAGATGACAGAGATGTTTTGGTTATTAAACCGGAGGGTGGCGTAATTGTAAGGACCAAACTATATGACGATAAAGGCAATGATCAGGCGGATAAAGGGTCTTATACAATTGACGAAAGCGGTAATTTTTCAGGTTCCGTTTCAATAGTTTCGAGAGGATCCCAATATAACTCAAAATCAAGAGTTGAACATTTACAGCCAACAGAAAAAGAAGCGCATTATAAAGAGTATTGGGATAATATTAATAATTTGAAATTAGGGAAAATAACCTTTACAAACGATAAAGAAAACATTCGTTTTACCGAGAATATTGAAATCAGTGCTGTAAACTATGCGACTATTTCTGCCAATAAAATGATTTTTGTAGTTGATGCATTCAATAAAAATAACGGAAGCGTAAAACGAATCAGAAACAGGAAAAATCCATTTCAGATTCAGCGTGGATATCTGGATTCTGATGAAATCGAAATTAATCTTCCAACAGGTTTTACGGTTGAATTCCTGCCTTCAAACTTTGAATTGAAAGGGAAATTTGGAGAATACAAAACCGAAGTCATTAAAAAAGAAAACAATAAACTGACGTACAAACGTTCGATGTTTTTAAACAAAGGAAAATATTCGAACAAAGAATATGATGAATATCGTCTTTTTATGGAGCAGGTATCAAAAAATGATAATGCCAAAATTATATTAACTAAGAATTAATCAAACTAATGAAAATTAATCAACTACCCATTATTCTGTTCTTTTTCTTCTTTTCATTTTTAAATCTCCAGGCTCAGGAATTTAAACTGGGGAAAGTTTCAGTTGCCGAATTAGAAGAGAAAAAACACCCTAAAGATACCGCTGCAGTTGCTGCTATTTTATATAAAAAAGGAGTTACTTCCTTTGATTATAACGATACTGATGGATTTGTTTTAACAACAGAAGTTGAAACACGTATCAAAATATATAAAAAAGAAGGTTATGATTTTGCAAATCAGAGTGTTGGTTATTCTATTTCAGGAAATTCAAAAGAAAAGGTTCAGATATCAGATGCTTCAACATTTAATTTAGTGGGCGGAAAAGTTGAAAAAACAAAACTAAAAAGTGATGGAGTATTCGACGAGGCAGTGAGTAAATTTTACGGAAGAAAGAAAATCACTTTGCCTAATGTAAAAGAAGGTTCAATAGTTGAATATAAGTATACCGTAAGAGCTCCTTTTATTGGGTGGATGAGAGATTGGAGATTTCAATATAATATTCCTGTAAATAATTCAGAATTTACAACTAACATTCCGGAGTATTACAACTATAATGTAATGCAGAAAGGATTTATTTTTCCTAAAAAAACGGCTGAAACAAAATCTAAATCAATAACATTGACAAGTAATGAAAGAAGTGTTGGTAACAGAAGTCAAACTAAATTTTCGACAGATAAAATAGATTATTTTGAAACCAGAACAACTTACATTGCTGAGAATTTACCCGCAATAAAAGAGGAATCTTTTGTGAATAATATTGATAATTATACAGCAATGTTGTCTTATGAATTGTCTGCAATTAAAATGCCAAACAGTCCTATTAAATCCTATTCATCCGATTGGAATTCAGTTGTAAAAACAATTTATGATTATGATGACTTTGGACCGGAATTAAACAAAACAGGTTATTTTGAAGAAGATTTGAAAAAGCTTTTGACTGGAATCACATCAAGTGATGAAATAATACTGACTGTTTTAAATTATGTAAAATCATCTGTTAAATGGGATGGGAACAGTAGCTATGGCTGTGATGTAGGTGTACGTAAAGCCTACAAAGAAAAAACAGGTAATTCTGCTGATATTAATCTGATGTTAACTGCAATGTTGCGTAACGCAGGACTTACTGCAAATCCCGTTTTAGTAAGTACTCGTTCTAATGGTATTGCTTTGTTCCCGAACAGAACAGCTTTTAATTATGTGATTGCTGCTGTAGAAACTCCAAACGGAAGTATTTTATTAGATGCAACAAGTAAATATTCATCTCCGAATATTTTACCTTTCAGAGTTTTGAACTGGCGGGGAAGGCTGATCCGCAAAGACGGAACTTCAGAATCGATTGATCTGATGCCTAAAAAAGTATCAAACGATAATGTTTTCATTAATTATGAAATTGATGCCGAAGGTAAAGTCAATGGAAAAGTAAGAAGACAGTGCACAGACTATAATGCAATGTCTTACAGAGGTGAAGTAGATGGGATAAAAGAAGATGTATATCTTGAAAAACTGGAGAATGACAACAATAAGATAGAAATCAGTGAATACAGCAGAGCAAATGAAAAAGATATTTTACTGCCAACAATTGAGACATATTCGTTTAAAGGAGATAATTTAGCGGAGGTAATTGGAGGTAAAATTTATCTCAATCCAATGTTGTTTTATACTAACACTGAAAATTCTTTTAAACAGGAAATCCGCGAATATCCGGTAGATTTTGGATTCCCTTTTTCTGACAGGTACAATATTACGATTAAAATTCCTGAGGGATTTGCTGTAGAAACATTGCCGGCTCCGGTTATATTAACGATGGAAGATAATTTAGGGACTTTTAAATTCAATATCGCTGAAAACGGAGGTGTACTTCAACTATCTATTCAGCATCAGATAAATGAAGCAATAGTTTCAACAGAAAAATATGAAATGCTAAAGGATTATTATAAAGCAATGATTGCCAAAGAAACTGAGAAGATCGTTTTAAAAAGAATATAAAATGCCATTACGTATTATCAGTGTTTTGTTTTTTTTAATTTCTAGTTCGTTTGGAGCAAGTGCTCAAAATTATGAGTCAGGAAAAGTGACTGTCGAAGAATTACAGGAAAAACTACACCCAAAAGATACTGCCGCACCAGCGGCAGTTTTGTTTAAAAAAGGACGGACATTTTTTAGTTTTACCAGTGAAGGCGGTTTTACAGCTACTCATGTTTATGAATTTAGAATAAAAATTTATAAAAAAGAAGGTTTAACATGGGCTAATCAAAAAGTACTGTATGCTGTTAATTATGGGAATTTAGCAGATGATAAAGTTGCTTTTTCAGATGCGGTAACTTACAACCTCGAAAATGGGGGAATTGTAAAAACAAAATTAAAAAAGGAAGGTGATTTTAAAAACGAAGTAAATTCAAATCATAATGCGGCAGTAATTACTTTGCCTAATGTAAAAGTCGGTTCTGTAATAGAGTTCAAATATATTTTAAAATCGAAAAATATAACACGGCTTCCAGATTTTGATTTTCAATATGAAATTCCAGTTAATTATTTTGAATACAAAACAGAAATTCCGGAGTTCTTTATTTATAAAACATTACTGGTAGGAAATATAAGGCCTGAAATGAAATCTGAATTTGTTCAGATTAGTCAGTTATATGCAAGTAATTATAAGCAGATAAACAGTCTTTATTGTGCCAAAGATATCCCTGCACTTTATAAAGAGAAATTTGTTGATAACATAAGTAATTACAAAGGTTCCATACAAAATGAATTAGAGCTGAAAAGATTTCCGGGAGAACGCGTTGTGGATTATATCAAGACCTGGGAGGGAGTTGCAGCCAGTATCTATAAAATTGCTGACTATGAAAAACAACTGGCGACAAGAGGTTTTTTTTCAGAAGATCTAAAACAACTTTTAGTAAATGTAGATTCTCCAAGAAAAAAATTAGATACTATATTTAAATTTGTTCAGAATAGAATGAATTGTAATGATAAAAAAGGATATTTTACAGAAAAAGGAATTAAAAAAGCATATCAGGAAAGAACAGGAAATGTTGCTGACATAAATCTGATGCTGATTGCCATGCTGAAAGCGGCTCAGATAGAAGCAAATCCGATTTTACTCAGTACAATTGAGAATGGTGCCTCAGTATTTCCTAACCGGACAATTTTTAATTATGTCATTGGCGCAGCTGAAATCGACGGGCAAGAAATTTTATTGGATGCTACAAACAAATTTACAACACCAAATATTCTTCCTTTAAATGTCTTAAACTGGAAAGGAAGATTGATAAAAGAGAATGGTTCCACAAAAGAAATAGAATTGATTCCTGCCAGTCCTTCAAAAAGCAATTATACTTTGTATGCTTCAATTACACCAAATTTAGGAAAATTAGAAGGAACGTTGAAGATGCAAAAATCAGAGTATAATGCATTCGTTTTCAGACAGGCAAATTCTGATCAAAAGGAAGAAAGCTATATCGAAAAAACAGAAAATGATTTTGGGGGAATAGAAATAGAAAAGTATGCAATAGAAAATAAAAAGGAAGATTTATCAAAACCGGTTTCTGAAACAATTAAATTTACATCTGATAAAAGTTATGATAGTATTGGTAGTAAAATATTTCTGAATCCATTGCTTTTTTTTGCATATAGCAGTAATCCTTTTAATCAGGAAAAAAGACAAATGCCTGTTTACTTTGGCTATCCTAAGCAACAAAGATTTAATGTGATTTACGAAGTGCCTGAGGGTTATGCTGTAGAATCATTACCACATCCAATACGGGTTGTAATGGAAGGGAAAGTCGCATCATATACTATGAATGTTATTTCTGATGAACATACAATACAAATTAAAATTATACAGGAAATAAACAAAGCTATTTTTGTTGCCGATGATTATGATATGCTAAAAGACTTTTTTCAGAAAATAATTGAAATTCAAAATCAAAAAATTGTTCTTAAAAAAATATAAAATGGATTTAAAAAACGCACAATTAGACGTAGATAACTGGATAAAAGAACATGGAGTCCGTTATTTTAATGAACTGACCAATATGGCACAGCTTACAGAAGAAGTTGGTGAAGTAGCCCGGATTATTGCCAGACGTTATGGCGAACAATCAGAAAAAGAAAGCGATAAAAATAAAGACTTAGGAGAAGAACTGGCCGATGTTGTTTTTGTTGTTCTGTGTCTTGCCAATCAGACGGGGATTGATTTACAGGCTGCTTTCGATAAAAAAATGGATTTGAAATCAGTTAGGGATAAAGACCGTCATAAAAACAACGATAAATTAAAATAATGTGATATGTCAGGGCAAAGCTTTGGTGTGTCCTTTTTTTAAAATAAATTTGCAGGAAAGCATAAAACAATACTCCTAAAATGAATTTATTACTCCACACCAATCATAAAAATTTACAAAGTCAGATAGCAGTTACAGGATCAAAAAGCGAAACCAATCGTTTGTTGTTATTGAAAGCGCTCTTTCCAAACATTACTCTGGCCAATACTTCCAATTCTGATGACAGCGAAGTAATGCAAAAAGCTTTAATTGGAAATGATGAAATTGTAGATATTCACCACGCCGGAACTGCTATGCGTTTTCTAACGGCTTATTTTGCTGTAAACGAAGGATGCGAAGTTGTAATGACAGGTTCAGCCAGAATGGAGGAACGTCCGATAAAAATTTTGGTGGACGCTTTATCGCAATTGGGTGTTGAGATTTCATACCAAAAAGAAGAAGGATATCCTCCAATAAGAATCAAAGGAAAAAAAGTTACCGCTTCAAAGGTAAACTTGGCAGCCAATGTCAGCAGCCAGTATATTTCAGCACTTTTATTAGTAGCTTCAAAACTGGAAAACGGTTTGGAACTTACTTTAGACGGAGAAATTACTTCGATTCCGTATATCAAAATGACTTTGGCTTTGCTTAAAGATTTAGATATCCAGACGAGTTTTGAAGGGAACGTAATTAAAGTTTATCCTAAAGAAACTGTGGTTTCAAAAGAAATGACAGTAGAATCAGATTGGAGTTCTGCATCTTACTTCTTTAGTTTGGCAGCTTTGGCAGATACGGCTTCGATTACATTAAGCAGTTATAAAAAAGACAGTCTGCAGGGAGATTCTGAATTAATTGAGTTTTATGAAAAATTGGGAGTTCAGACAACGTTTCAGGACAATAAAATGACTTTGGTAAAACAAGAGAATTTTAAATACGAAACCGTAAATTTTGAATTAAACAACACTCCGGATATTGCACAAACAATTGTAGTTACTTGTTTAGGTTTGGGAATTGGGTGTCATTTAACCGGCCTTCATACTTTAAAAATAAAAGAAACAGACCGTCTTGAAGCCTTAAGAATAGAGTTGACAAAATTAGGAGCTAATATTTCGGTTACTAACGACAGTTTGACTCTGGTAGCTTCAGAGAATATTAATCATAATGTAAAAATTGCCACTTACAACGATCACCGTATGGCAATGGCATTTGCTCCTTTGGCACTTAAGGTTCCCATTATTATTGAAAATGCCGAAGTAGTTTCAAAATCATATCCTGATTTTTGGAATGATTTAAAAGAATTAAATTTTGAAGTTTCTGAACTATAATTCTGAAACGACAAAATAAAAGATAAGTTCATTTAATAGTGAACATAATTTGAACAGCCTCCGGTTTTAACCGGAGGTTTTTTTTATTATTTATTTTCGGCTTTAGCCAAATAAATACAATGACGATTTTAAAACAACCTGAATTAAATGAACTTATATTACTTATATGGTGAAAAAACATTTTTTAATGTTCTCAAAGCGTCAGTAAATCAACGACTTTTGAAAATAAACAGCAAAACACTTGACAACGCCTATCTCACAATCGTATATTTGCACACGATTTACAATTTTAGATAGCAAATCTAAATTCTACATTCTAAAATCAACAATTCAAATATGAAATTATCACATTTTCAGTTTAATTTACCGAAAGAACTTTTAGCCGAATTTCCAGCAGAAAACAGAGACGAGTCTCGTTTAATGGTAATCGACCGTCAAAAACAAACCATAGAGCACAAAATGTTCAAAGATGTTATCAATTATTTTGATGACGGAGACGTTTTGATTCTTAACAATACGAAAGTTTTCCCTGCGCGTTTGTACGGAAATAAAGAAAAAACAGGAGCAAGAATTGAAGTTTTCTTATTAAGAGAACTAAATTCTGAGCAGCGTCTTTGGGACGTTTTGGTTGATCCGGCCCGTAAAATCAGAATTGGTAACAAACTTTATTTTGGTGATGACGATTCGTTAGTTGCTGAAGTAATTGACAACACCACTTCACGTGGCAGAACTTTACGTTTCTTATACGATGGTTCTTACGAAGAATTCAGAAATAAACTAACAGAACTTGGAGAAACTCCAATTCCTAAATACATCAACAGAGAAGTTACTGCTGAAGATGCGGAAAGATACCAGACAATTTATGCAAAAGAAGAAGGAGCTGTAGCTGCACCAACTGCAGGTTTACACTTTTCAAAACATCTTTTGAAAAAACTAGAAATCAAAGGAATAAACTTCGCTGAGGTAACTTTACACGTTGGTTTAGGAACTTTCAACCCGGTTGAGGTTGAAGATTTGTCGAAGCATAAAATGGATTCTGAAGAATTGATTATCAAGCAGGAAGCCTGTGATATCGTAAACGCTGCAAAAGTCAACAAAAAACGTATTTGCGCCGTTGGAACAACTTCGATGCGTGCTATCGAAAGTTCAGTTTCATCTCAGAATACTTTAAATCCTTACGAAGGATGGACAAATAAATTTATTTTTCCTCCTCACGATTTTAGTATTGCAAACT
>JBDTNT010000129.1:0-13465 GCA_039933615.1 Flavobacterium sp.
TAGCAGTTTACTCTACAGCTGATGCAGAAAGTCTACATGTTAAGTTTGCTGACGAAGCGGTTTGTATTGGACCTCCTCCAAGTAACTTATCGTATTTGAAAATGTCAAATATTATTGCAGCTGCCGAAATTACAAATGCAGATGCAATACACCCAGGTTACGGATTTCTTTCTGAGAATGCTAAATTCTCAAAAATTTGTCAGGAACACGGAATCAAATTTATTGGTGCCGCTCCGGAAATGATTGATAAAATGGGGGATAAAGCTTCTGCTAAAGCTACAATGAAAGCTGCAGGGGTTCCATGTGTACCAGGTTCTGAAGGATTGTTGGAATCTTTCGAACAAACACAAAAATTAGCCAAAGAATTCGGTTACCCGGTTATGCTTAAAGCTACTGCCGGTGGTGGTGGAAAAGGAATGCGTGCTGTCTGGAAAGAAGAAGAGCTGTTGAAAGCCTGGGAAAGTGCACGTCAGGAAGCTTCCGCAGCATTTGGGAATGACGGAATGTACATGGAGAAACTTATTGAAGAACCACGTCATATCGAAATTCAGGTTGTTGGAGATTCATACGGAAAAGCATGTCATCTTTCTGAAAGAGATTGCTCTGTACAACGTCGCCACCAAAAACTTACTGAAGAAACGCCTTCCCCTTTTATGACAGACGAATTGCGTACTGCAATGGGAGCAGCTGCTGTAAAAGCCGCTGAGTACATTAAATATGAAGGAGCCGGAACTGTAGAATTTTTGGTTGACAAACACAGAAATTTCTACTTCATGGAAATGAATACCCGTATTCAGGTAGAGCACCCGATTACAGAGCAGGTTATTGATTATGACCTGATTCGTGAGCAGATTATGGTAGCAGCAGGAATTCCGATTTCAGGAAAAAACTACTTACCGGAATTACACGCTATCGAATGTCGTATTAATGCTGAAGATCCTTATAATGATTTTCGCCCTTCACCGGGAAAAATTACTACACTTCATATGCCGGGAGGTCACGGAGTACGTTTAGATACACACGTTTATTCAGGTTATACAATTCCGCCAAATTACGATTCTATGATTGCGAAGTTAATTACAACTGCACAATCCCGTGATGAAGCTATCAGCAAAATGCGAAGAGCTTTGGATGAATTTGTTATTGAAGGTGTAAAAACCACAATACCTTTCCATAGACAATTAATGGATGATCCAAGATATATTGCAGGAGATTATACAACTGCATTTATGGATACTTTTAAAATGAATCCAATAGAATAATACAAAGGCTGTCAATTTTGACAGCCTTTTTTCGTTACGTCCTATTTTTAAACCCGACAGATTTTTGAAATCTGTCGGGTTTGTTTGTTATCATTATTTCGCAGGTAAACACTTTTTGTGTATACTTTTTACACACTATTTCGAAATAGTATACACTTTTTTACAGTCTAAAGTTTTGGCACGTTTTGATTAAAGCCTTATTTTGAAGGGGTTAAGGGGTTTGTCGGGTTGTTTTCAAGTTACGGCACAATAATTTCATTATCTAAAGCGTAAAACAACTATTAAATAATTTAAATATATACATTATGAAAAATTTATTTTTATCAGCCGCAATCGTTTTGGGAGGTTTAACTTCATTTGCTTCAACTTCTCCAATTACTACTACAATCGTAAAAACAATTTCCGTTCAGGATGAATATACTGAAATCAAATTAGAAGAAGTTCCGGCTCCGGTAACAGAAGCTCTGAAAAAAGCATACCCGGATGCAGTACTTTCTAAAGCATACAAAAATGCAAAATCAGAATATAAATTAGATGTTACTGTTGGGGACAAAGTAGGAAATCTTTTTGCTAACGCAGATGGATCTTGGATTAAAAAATAATCAAGTACTCCTGTGAAAATTCAAATTAAGAATACTAAGATTAAATTAACAATATTAAAACATAACTACCATGAAAAATTTATTTTTATCAGCCGCAATCGTTTTGGGAGGTTTAACATCATTTGCCTCAACCTCGCCAATCACAAATACAGTAGTAAAAACAATCTCCATTCAGGAGGAATATACTGAAATCAAATTAGAAGAAGTACCGGCTCCGGTAACGGAAGCTTTGAAAAAAGCATACCCGGACGCAGTTCTTTCTAAAGCATATAAAAATGCAAGTTCACAATACAAACTAGATGTTACAGTTGGTGACAAAGTAGGGTCTCTTTTTGCTAATGCAGACGGAACCTGGATCAAAAAATAACCAAAGTAACCTGTAAAACTATAAATTATGAAAAAATTAATTTTATCTGCGGCAATAGTTCTGGGAACTATGTCAATGCAGGCTGGAAATATATTCGTGCAAACCACAACGAACCAGTCAGAAATCACACAAGACGAATACAAAGAAATTGATGCTGTTCCGGCAGCTATTAAAACAGCATTAGATGAAGCGTATCCAGGAGTAAAATTGGAGAAAGCTTATGTAAATGACAAAAAAGAATACAAAATTGATATCGTTGTAAGAGATGTAAAATCTACAGTTTACACCGATGCCAAAGGAGCTATTCTTAAAAAATAAACTAATTATCAATAACCCGCTAAACAATCATTATGAAAAAGTTACTATTATCCACAGCAATCGTTTTAGGAAGTTTAACTGTTAATGCAGCTACAGTTCCGTCAATAAAAAGTTCAATGAATCAATCGGTAACTATTCAGGATGAGTTTACTGAGGTTAGTGCAGATGCTGTACCTGCAGCTGTAAAGTCAACAATCGAAAAATCTTTTCCGGGTACAAAACTTGAAAAAGCATATGTAAACGAAAAGAAAGAGTATAAAATTGAAATCTCTAAAGGAGATCAAAAATACACTGTATTCACAGATGCTTCAGGAAATATCATTAAAAAATAATACTATGAAAAAGATAGTCCTGTCAGCAGCAATCGTTTTAGGAAGCCTGTCCATTTATGCAACGTCAATTGTGCATTCTGAGGAAGTAAAAACGGAAGCGAATTACCAGACTGAATATACTGAAATCGGAGCAGATACTGTTCCGGCAGCAGTCAAAACAGCTTTGCAAGCAGCTTACCCGGGTGCTAAATTGGTGAAGGCTTACGTAAACGATAAAAAAGAATACAAATTAGAGATATCAGTTGGTGACCAAAAGGCTACTGTTTACTCAGATGTCAATGGTAATTGGTTAAAAATATAATTAGGTGAATTAGATTTATGTTTTTGGTAAAAAAGAGATTGTTTCAATAACAATCTCTTTTTTTTTTGCAAAATTTTGTGAAAAGACAAGTTTAATAGTATTATTTTAGCAAAAAAGTCCCTTAAAACAAATGCCAAAGATATTACTAATAGAAGATGATATTTCATTCTGCAAATTATTGGAGAAATTTCTGATAAAAAAAGACTATGAAGTTATTATTGCTTTTTCAGCTGCGGAAGCACGATTAGCAATCAAAAATGAATCCTTTGATTTGATTTTGACGGATCTTCGATTGCCTGATTCTGACGGTATTGGATTAATGGCTGAATTTAAGGTCTCAAACCCTGAAACTCCCGTAATCTTAATGACAGGGTATTCAGATGTGAATACGGCTGTAAAAGCGATTAAAAACGGTGCTGCAGACTATATCTCAAAGCCTTTTAATCCCGATGAGGTTCTGTTGGTCATTACAAATGCACTGCAGACTCCCCAGGCAGATATTCCCGCAAAAGAAAAGAAGCCTGCTAAGAAACGAACTCCTTCAAATGAAAATGAATTTGTAAAAGGAATTTCTGTTGCTTCTAAAAAACTACTTGACCACATTCAATTAGTCAGCCCTACTGATATGTCAGTTTTGATTATTGGGGAAAGTGGTACAGGAAAAGAAATTATCGCAAAAAGTATCCATCAGCAGAGTAATAGAAAAAACAATAATTTTATTGCTGTAGACTGTGGTGCAATTCCCAAAGAATTGGCTGCCAGTGAATTTTTCGGGCATCTGAAAGGATCTTTCACCGGAGCGATAAGTGATAAAATGGGTTATTTTGAAGCGGCCAACGGCGGAACTCTTTTTCTGGATGAAATAGGAAATCTTTCCTATGAAAATCAGATACAGCTGTTAAGGGCACTTCAGGAAAGAAAGATTAAACCTGTCGGAAGCAATAAAGAAATAAACGTTGATATCAGGATCATAACGGCAACCAATGAAGATTTACGGGAAGCGGTAAAAAACGGTGATTTCCGTGAAGATTTATACCATCGGATTAATGAGTTTTCGATCCAGTCACCTTCATTAACGGACAGGGACGAAGATCTAATGATTTTCGCAGATTATTTTCTGGAGAAAGCCAATCAGCAATTGAATAAAGAAATTATTGGGTTTTCACCGGAAGTAGTCAAAATTTTTCAAAACTACAGCTGGCCGGGGAATTTACGTGAACTTCAGAATTGCGTGAAACGAGCCACTTTATTATCCCGTGGTGAATTTATTGAAAGTGATGTTTTACCGGCTGAATTTTTCCAGATTCAGAAACAGCAAAATGCTCCAGGGAATTTCTCGTTGTCAGATAACGAAAAAGAAACCATTATTCATGCGTTATCCAAAGCACAAAATAATAAATCTGAAGCCGCAAAATTGCTTAAAATCACCCGAAAAACACTTTACAATAAATTAAAGCAATACAATATAGATTAAACGATCTCCTTTTTTAAGGAGATAAAAAGTATCTCAGTTTTGGTTTTTAAACTTTCAAAAACACTGGAAAGTTCCTCTTCTTTAAACTCGTCTTTTTCTAAAGCTTTTAGCGTATTGGCAATTTCATTAGATTGAATTTGTTTAAACATAGGTGCAATTCTGTGGGCAATAGCACCAATTTCGGCTGTGTTTTTTTCCAGGATAGCTTTTTCTAGATACACCAGATTTTCCTGCGTACTATCAATAAATGCCTTTATAACATCTTTTAAGGATTCATTATCATTTCCTAAAAAATCTTTTAAGGTTTCAAGTGAATACAGCTCAGCAGAAGGAATTTCTTCAACAGGTTTGATCTCAGTATCAGGAAGAGGATTATGTGCTAAAATCTGATGAATCGTTTCCAGCAGGACTTTTGGAGAATATGGTTTTTTAATGACAGTTGTAAATCCGGCATTGGTATATACAGAAAAATCCAAATCTGTTCTTCCCGTAAGGGCGATTACCGGCTGATTTTTGAATGTTGAGTTATTGGTATTTTTTAATTTTTCAATAAACATAAAACCGTCCATTTCCGGCATCTGAATATCCGTAATGATAAAATCGAAATTCGTGTTAGCAATAGCCTCCAGTGCTTTAGATGCCCTGTTGAAAGACAGGACCTCATGTTTCTCCTGTCTTAAAACACCGCTCGTTAAATTCAGTAAATTGATATCATCATCAATTACAACAAAAGTCTGTTTTTTAGTATTGATAAAAACAGGTTGTTTTTTGGTTTCCGCAGGTGTAGCCGGGTTATTGTCAAATAGTAAAGGCAGTCTGATTTCAAATGTACTTCCTTCTCCAAAAGTACTTTCAAGGGTAAGATTTCCTCCAAGAATGGCTATTATTTTTTGACAAATAGAAAGTCCCAGGCCGGTTCCGCCATATTTTTTTTCTATATTTTCGTTGGCTTGTGCAAATTCCTCAAAAACCAATTGCTGATTTCCTTTCTCAATTCCAATTCCGGTATCTTCTATTGTAATGACAAAAAAATTGTCTTCACTGGCATAAGTGCTGATTTTTATAAACCCTTCTTCCGTAAATTTATAAGCATTTCCGACAATGTTGGTCAGGATTTGTTTTAGGCGAAAAGGGTCTCCGACTATTTTCGAATTCAGTTTTTCATCGACATTTATAATAAGGTCGATATTTTTATTTTTATAAACCGTCTGGATGTTTTTGGCCGCATCTTCAATCACTTCCGGTAACAGGAAAGGTACTTTTTCAATGCTGATTTTTCCGGCTTCGATTTGAGAAAAATCCAGTAAATCCTGAACCAGCTGCGAAATATATTCAGATGAGTTTTTAATGTTTTTAACGAAATAGGATTGTTTGGTGTTCACATCAGAATTTCCTAAAAGTTCCGTGTAGCCAACAATTGTACTCAGAGGCGTTTTCAAATCATGACTTACCGTCGAGATTAACTGTTCACGGCTTTTAAGGAGGTTCCTGGTTTTGAAGTTGGCAATTTCCAGCTGTTTTTTATAAAGCTGTGATTTGGAATAATCGCTTACAATTAAAATCGAGAAAAACACCGTCAGAAATAAGCCGATAATAGCAGAAACCGTTACAATTTCATTGACTTTTTTAAGTGATTTTTCTTTTAATGAATTGTTTTTTATCGAGTTGATAATGATTTCCCTTTCAATAATCCGAAGTACTTTTCGGAGTTGTTCTGAGATTGCAATTTCATTTTTCAGCAGTTTGTTTTCTTCGAAATTCAATGATTCCTTTTTCTTTTCTGCTTTCAGTTTTACATTACTCAACAGTTTTTTTGAATTGGCCAAAATAGAATCAGAAGCCTGTTTACTCAAAGTGTTGGTACTGTCATCGGGAATGTTCTGATTGAGATAATCAACATATTTCTGAAGAACGTTTCTTTGATAATTTCCTAATTCATTTGGGCTTTTAGTAAAATCATGTAGTTCCAGTTTACGGAGTTTAAACTCCATTTTGGTGATTTCGTTAATAGCAGTATTGACGGAAACTTCATCTTCTGCCTTATTTTTTATCGTTTTTAGCTGCTTTATATTATCTGTTTTTTCAGATAACAAATACGTTACACTGTCTAATAATACTTTCTGATATTCTGTAGTGACAATTTGCTTTAAGGTATCAATTCTGGATTTTAAGGAATCCGTTTCGATAAGGTAACTTTTAAAATCATTCTCCGAGTTGGTCTGAATGGTTTTTCGGGCTAAACTTTCCGTTTTGTAGACATTCGAAAAAAGCTTGCTTACCCTTAGGATTTTTGTTTTTTCCAAAGCAATCTTATCTTCCAGTTTATTATAGACAGCATTTTCAGAATATAAAAACCATCCGACAGTAACTACTAATCCCAACAACGCAATATAACTGAAGAGAACTTTAAACGGCATGTAACTTTTTTTACTCTCCATAAATTATATAGGATGATTTGCAAGTTTTGGTCATTGATATTTACTGCAATTTATTTAAAATTTCTGATTTAAGAATATAAATAACAGTCAATAATGTTACATAATTTTAAGATGAAGAAAAAAAATAGCCACAGATTGTGTTAATCTGTAGCTATTTTAATAGGCTGATAAAATAATTATTTTATCTATTATGTATAAAATCATTTAGGGTTTCTGCAATTGATTTTAACTCTAATAAATCATAATCATTAGTGTTTTCTCGTGGAAGTAATTCAAAAGAAAAATAAGGTTCTGAAGAGTTGTAGAAATGTTCAAAATAAATCTCTATTTCTTCTTTTATAAATGAAAAGCCTTCTGTCCAGCTTGTTATTTCAATTTCGGATTTTTTATCAGGTTTTATTATTTCATCTATAATTTGTGAAAATTCATCAAAAGTTATTGTATTGATATTAAAGACAAATAATGTTCGATTATTCCAGTACTCGATTTTATAATTCATACAAAATGATTTGCGAATAATTTAAAGTTTTCGTTAGTTTAATTAAAGCGTTTCCTCCAACCATTTAAAGAATTCACCTTGCCAAACCTGAGCATTCTGAGGTTTTAAGACCCAGTGATTTTCTTCTGGAAAATAAAGCAAACGGCTTTTAATTCCTCTTAATTGAGCAGCCTGAAAAGCTTCTTGTCCCTGTCCAATTGGCACACGGAAATCTTTTCCTCCCTGAACAATCAAAATAGGTTTATTCCAGTTTTGTACTAAACTTGCCGGGTTAAAAGTTGTATAAGTTTTTTGCGCTACGGCATTGTCTTTTTCCCAGTAAGCACCGCCAAAATCCCAGTTGTTAAAGAAAACTTCTTCAGTAGTCCCAAACATACTTTGTGTATTGAAAACACCATCGTGGGCAATAAAAGTTTTGAAACGGTTCTTGTGAATTCCGGCTAAATAAAATACGGAATACCCTCCGTAACTTGCACCAACGCAGCCTAAACGGGTTTTGTCAACGTAGCTTTCTTTGGCAACATCATCAATTGCAGAAAGGTAATCATCCATAACCTGCCCGCCCCAGTCTTTACTGATTTGTTCGTTCCATTCTACACCGTGTCCCGGCATACCGCGACGGTTGGGAGCGACTACCACATAACCTTTTGCAGCCATTAGGGAGAAATTCCAACGGTAAGAATACGATTGTGTCAAGGCAGATTGTGGCCCGCCCTGGCAATATAAAAGAGTTGGATATTTTTTTGTTGCATCAAAATTTGGAGGTAAAATTACCCAAACCAACATTTTTTTACCATCTGTAGTGGTTACATACCGTTTCTCTATTTTGCTTAACGTTAGTGTTTTGTAGGTTTCCGTATTTACATTTGAAAGTTGTTTCCAGGTGTTTTTCTTTAAATTAAAAGAAAAAATCTCAGCAGCATGATTCATATCAGTTCTTGTAACAATGATAGCATCACCGGAAAATCCAACTAAGTCATTCACATCAAAATCACCATTTGTCAGTTGACGAACCTGAATTGCCATTTTGGTCAAACCCGGAAAGTTTACTTCAAAAAGTTGTTTTGTACCATCGACCGGTGCTGCAAAAAACACTTTTTTACCGTCTTTACTCCAGATAAAATGATCAACAGTTCCGTCCCAATTTGCAGTTAAGTTTGTTTTGATTCCTTTAAAATCAACAATAATATCATTTTTGTCCGCTTCGTAACCATCCCGTTTCATTTGCAGCCAGGTCAGGTTTCCGGTTGGCGAAAATTGTGGTGCCATATCGTACCCTAAGTTGTCTTCGGTTCTGTTGGTTGTTTTCTGAGTTTCTAAATTGTACTCATAAATGTTTGTGTTGGTAGAAATCGCATAGGCAGTCCCTGCTTTTTTCTTGCAGACATACAAGATACTTTTCCCGTCCGGGGACCAGATATAATCTTCGTCGCCGCCAAAAGGTTTCTGCGGACTGTCGAAAGTTTCTCCTTTTAAGATGTCAATTCCTGCCGCACCCTCTTTGTTTTCCTTATAAAAAACATGATTGAATTTACCTTCATTCCAGGTATCCCAATGACGATAATCTAAACCGTCATAAATCTGGGCATCGGATTTGTCTAAATTCGGATAGAAATCCTTTCCTAAAACTTTATCAATTTTTACTTCTTCATTGTACACCAGAAATTTTCCGTCCGAGGAAACATTCTTGTCTTTCAATACTTCTTTGGTGTCTTTAATTTCGGTCGCATTTCCTCCATTTACAGGTAAAGTGTAAAATTTAGAGTGCGATTTGTTCTCCTCTATGGAAGGAGTCGTAACTTTAAAAACAACATTCTTTTCATCTTTTGAAAGTCCAAGTGGTGTCACTCTTCCTAATTGCCATAACAATTCCGGTGACATTACATTCTGTCCGATAGCGTTTAAACTCATCATTATTAAGGTTGTTACTACTACTTTTTTCATATTGATATTCTATTTTTTTTGTGGTGCCTAAAGTACAAAATATATTTCAGGAAGCCCGTTGTGAGGTGTTCCGGATTGTCTTAAATAAATGATAAAAGACGGGATTTTAAAATTTACCTATTGGAACTTCATTAAGCTCAACATCCCTTTGAAAAAATCAGTATTTTTATAAAAAATTCACTCATGGAATTCAGTTATTGGGAACTTAAAAACTGGTTTACGAATGTAGATTATACCATCGTGGGCAGCGGGATTGTTGGTCTGCATGCGGGATTACGCTTACGCGAAAGATTTCCGGCGGCAAAAATCCTGGTATTAGAAAAAGGAATGCTGCCACAGGGAGCCAGTACCAAAAATGCCGGTTTTGCCTGTTTCGGCAGTCTTTCTGAAATTATGGAAGATTTAAAAACGCATACAGAGGAAGACGTTATAAAACTTATCGAAAAACGCTGGCAAGGCTTACAATTACTTCGCAAAAGACTCGGGGATGCGGTTATAGATTTCAGACCCCATGGCGGATATGAACTTTTTCTTAAAGAAGATGAAAGAGGTTTTAGTGATTGCGTGAATAAATTGCCTTTTATAAATGAGATTCTGAAACCCCTTTTTAAAGCGGATGTTTTCAGTAAAGAAGTAGACAGGTTCGGTTTTAAAAACATTCAGGAATATTTGATTTTTAACCCTTTTGAAGCTCAGATCGATACCGGAAATATGATGCAGGAATTGCTTAAACAAGCAGTTGCAGCAGATATCCTGATTTTGAATCAGCAGACCGTAACGTCCTATCTGGATAAAGGAAATGGGGTTGAAGTGGTGTTGGATGATTTTAGTTTTACTTCCAAAAAAATACTTTTTGCGACAAATGGTTTTGCGGGTACTTTAACAAACGGAGCAGTTCAGCCGGCAAGGGCGCAGGTTTTAATTACGGAACCAATTCCGAATTTAGATATTAAAGGGACTTTTCACCTCGATCGCGGGTATTATTATTTCAGGAATATTGGCGACAGGATTTTACTGGGTGGCGGACGAAACCTCGATTTTGAAACAGAAACCACAACAGTTTTCGGTCAGACAATAATTGTTAAAAATAAATTGGAAGATTTACTTAAAAATGTAATTTTGCCGAACCGTGAATTCCAGATTTCACATCGCTGGAGCGGCATTATGGGAGTTGGAAACAGTAAGAATCCTATTGTGACCCAGCTGTCTGAAAATGTGTTCTGCGGAGTGCGTTTAGGAGGTATGGGTGTTGCTATAGGAAGTTTAATAGGAACTGAATTAGCAGATTTAATATAAAATCAACCATCAAAAATACAATTAATCAAATACCACTTTATCAGTTGTGGAGCATAATCGGACTACTTTTAAATATTATCCAATTCCGGTAGAAAATATTTTAAATATAGAAAGTAATTCAATACTTTCGAAAGTAGAAGTTTATAACCTAAACGGACAGCTGCTTTTTAAAAATAACGATTCAGATTCAAAAATGATATTGATTTCAAACAGCTGCCCACAGGCGTTTATGTAGTAATTGTAACTCATGGCAATATAAAAGAAACTTTTAAAGTTATAAAAAAGCAATAGTGTAAGTTTTTAATAGTTGTTATTATTACTTTTAACAGCAACAGAATTATCAGATTTAATATAATGGCAGTCAAAAAACCAGCCCCTAAAAAGGCAACCGCAAGCAAACCTAAACCAAAATCCTCTCCGAAGAAGTCAAATCGCTCTTTAGGAGAAAAGGTGAAATGGTTTTTTATCAAATTATTTCTATGGTTTTTTGGCCTTTCAATAGGATCGGTCATTTTCTTTAAATACATCCCTGTTCCCTTTACACCTTTGATGGTGATTCGTGCCATCGAAAATAAACTGGGTGGAAAAGAAGTCTACTTCGATCATGACTGGGAACCGATTGACAAGATTTCTATGAACTTGCAGAAGGCGGTTATAGCCAGCGAAGACGGGACTTTTTTATCTCATAATGGTTTTGATTTTAAAGCACTTCAGAAAGCCTATAAAAGTAACGAGCGCGGCCGCAGGATCCGTGGCGGAAGTACGATCTCACAACAAACCGCCAAAAATGTTTTTTTATGGCAGGGCAAAAGTTATTTCAGAAAAGCTTTAGAAGCCTATTTTACTGTTTTAATTGAAGTAATCTGGGGTAAAGAACGTATCATGGAAGTCTATCTGAACAGTATCGAAATGGGTGATGGTGTTTATGGGGCCTATGCCGCAACAGAACACTGGTACCGTCGGGACGCTTCGAGTCTGACAGCAATGCAGGCGGCAGGAATTGCTGCGATATTGCCCAACCCAAGAAAATTTAAAGCAACAGGATCTTCAAGTTATATCAACAGACGTAAGGAAAGAATTGTTCGTGAAATGCGCGCCGTTGGAAAAATAAATTACGATGGAAAATAAAAAGGCCTTTCTTGTGCTTCTGATATTGACATCGGCTTTGACTTTTGGACAAGGAAAAACGAAAGAAATCGGATTTATCACAGACAATGATTTATACACATCGTCTAAAAATGATATGTATTATACCAATGGTTTAGAGTTATTTTATCGTTTTCTGTCGAAAAATGACAACCCAAAAATCAATAAAAAAATAACAGAGTTTCGGGTTGGGCAATACATTTACAACCCACGGTATATTAATATTGAAGCCAGGGACAATAACAATCGTCCTTTTGCCGGCTATCTTTTTGCCGAGGCAGGCCGAAGTTTTTTCTATAACAGTGAGTCCGTTTTAAAAACAGATTTTCAGTTGGGTTTTGTCGGACAAAACTCTTTGGGTAAAGAAATGCAGGAAGCTTTCCACCATGTGATTGGATATAAAAATGTATATGGCTGGGAGAACCAGATTCATAATGCCTTAGGGGTACAGGCACATGTTGTGTATTCGAAGAAGTTATTTCCGGGGAAACATAACGATTTTATAGATCTCCATTTTCAGTCTGAAGGAAATCTGGGGACTATTTTTACAGGTGTTTCCACAGGTTTTCTGACCAGGATTGGTTTCAAAAAACTGCTTCCGGTTTATGATTCTAATTTACATGATGCTTCAGTAAGTTCCGAATTGCCGTACAGGGTAAGGGAATTTTATTTCTATGCGATGCCAAGCGTTAATTACCAGTTTTATGACGCTACAATCCAGGGAAGTTTATTCAATAATGACAGTCCGCTAACTTTTGATTTGCAACCGCTTCGTTTCAATGCTGAGTTTGGACTAAAATACCGTCACGACAACTTCAATTTGTCTTACGCTTTTATTTACCACGGAAGAGAACTGGACAGCCACGAAATAACCGGTTCTTTTTATGGTTCGATCCGGGTTTCGTATCTGTTGAACTAGAAATAATCTGGTCAAATAAGGGATTAAATCTTAAAGCGTTTAATTATCTTTTTCTCTTTGTTAAAATCTACCTCCAGTGAATCACTGGAGATTTTCCGGATCATAATTCCCTCAACAAGGTCATTCTTTCTTAGACGGAACATTTTCGAATCAATTTTCAGTATTACCATTTCTCCACGCGAATCTTTTATGTATCCGTGGTAAGAGATAGCGGGCCATATAGTCAGTTGTCGGACAGCAGTTGTTGCCGGTTTTGCTTTTTTAACTGCACTGCCGGAATAGTTGTTCGGAACATACTGTCTTTGCGGTCGGGAAACAACTTCCTGAACCTGTTTGTTTAAAAAAGGATCTCTCGATACGTTTTCTAATGCAAATGTGTCTTTATTGATCTGGTTGAATTTTACTTTACCTGATGAAGCAGAGGTGTTAACTGCTAATTCTTTAGATGTAAAGTATTGGGTTATGGTTTTGTAAAAAACAGAACCCCATAGTCCAAGGACTACAACGATTAAAACAATATTTATTTTTTTTTTGACCATCTTTATCCTAAATAACTGTAAACTTAAA
>JBDTNT010000130.1:0-16459 GCA_039933615.1 Flavobacterium sp.
TTTAATGTCAAAGTTAATTTTTAAAAAAATGAAAATGAAAAAAATAATAGCAATATTAACAATTGGTCTGTCAATGACAGCTTGTGTTAATGAGGATGTAAATACAGATCCAAATAGCGCATACACCACTGTGCCGGGATCGCTAATTAATTACGCAGAAAAAGAATTAAGTGATTATGTAAATACACCAAGCGTAAACGAAAACAACTTCAGACTAACAATGCAGTATTGGCAAGAGTCAACATACGTAAACGAAAGTAATTATGACTTTACAAACAGAAATGTTTCTAATCAAATATTTTCGGACAATTATGTGAATGTAATAAACAATTTAGGTAAAGCCAAAGAGATAATTAGTGCATATTCTCCAACTGCAAGTGAAGCAGTGGGATGGCCAAAAAACAAGAAAAATCAATTAGCAATTATTGATATTTTGCAAGTTTATACATTTCAAAATTTAGTCGATACATTCGGTAATATTCCATATTCTCAAGCTGCTAATCTTGCTGTTTACCCATTACCGGTTTACGATGATGCTGCCACTATTTATCAAGACTTAATTGCTAGAATAAACATAGATATCGCTAATTTAGATGCTACCGCGACTGGCTTTAGCTCTTTTACAAATGGCGACAAATACTATGCTGGTAATATTTCAAAATGGAGTGTATTTGCTAATTCATTGAAATTAAAACTTGGGATAGCAATAGCTGATGCAAATCCAGCTTTAGCTCAAACTACAGCACTTGACGCAATTGCAACGGGTGTAATGACGTCTCCTGCTGCTAATGCACAATTTCAATATCTTTCAGCGTCACCAAATTACAATCCTTTATATGAAAATTTAGTAGCAAGTGGTAGAGATGATTTTTTTGCTGCTAAAACCTTAGTTGATTTCATGAACACAACTACTGACCCTAGAATTGACAACTATTTCAAACCTGTAGCAGGTGGAGCATATGTTGGACAAGTAGTTGGTCAAGGTGGTGAATTTGCCGATTTTTCTCACATAGGTACTTTTTCAAGTACATCAACAACGCCTGGTATCATTTTAAATTATACAGAGGTTGCTTTCTATATTGCTGAAGCTAACGCTCGTTGGAACGCAGGTGCAGCGGCAACAGCATATAACACAGCGGTTACTGCTTCTATCGTAGAATGGGGTGGTACTGCAGCGGAAGCTACAACTTACCTTGCAGCGCATCCATATAATGCAGCTAATTGGCAAAAATCAATTGGAGAGCAAGCTTGGGTAGCTATGTTTAATCAAGCTCTGACTTCTTGGAATTTCTGGAGAAGATTAGACTTCCCAGTATTAACAGCTCCAGCAAGTGCTATTACTAATGCAGGTGGTAAAGTTCCTGTAAGAATGGCATACCCTGTTCTTGAACAACAAGCTAATGCTACAAACTGGAAAGCTGCATCTACAGCTATCGGTGGAGATTTATTGACAACAAAATTATTCTGGGATAAATTCTAATTTATTCTCTAATAAATATATTAAACCACTCTGTTCACTCAGAGTGGTTTTTTTTTATATAAACATTATACCTATATTTGCCCTATGGAAAAAGAACATCAAATATTTGGAATTAGAGCCATAATAGAAGCAATTCAGGCAGGAAAAGAAGTAGACAAAGTATTCATCCAAAAAGAAATTTCTGGAGAATTAATGAAAGATTTAATGAAAGTGATGAAACGCGCTAATATTAATTTCTCTTATGTTCCTGTAGAAAAACTAAATCGATTAACTCCAAATAACCACCAAGGTGCGGTTGCAACAATATCTCCTATTGGTTTCATAGACTTAGAACATCTTGTTGAATCAACTATTGAATCTGGCTTAAAACCGCTATTCTTAATATTGGATCAAATCTCTGATGCAAGAAATTTTGGAGCTATTATCCGTACTGCTGAATGTACCGGCGTAAACGGAATTATTGTTCAAAAAGCGGGATCTGCACCTGTAAACGGAGATACCGTTAAAACATCCGCCGGTGCAGTTTTTAACGTGCCTATTTGTAAAGTGGAACATATTAAAGATGCTATCTTTTACTTACAGGGTTCAGGAATTAAAACTGTTGCTGCTACTGAAAAAACAGAGCACAATATTTATGACATATCATTAAATGAACCAGTAGCAATAATTATGGGCTCTGAAGACCGAGGAATAAATCCTTCTGTACTTAAAATTGTAGATGAAAAAGCAAAACTTCCTATGTTTGGAACCATCGGATCACTGAATGTATCTGTTGCCTGCGGTGCTTTTTTATATGAGGCCGTTCGTCAAAGAAGTTAAAACATTATAAGTTTATTGGTAATGAATAATTTTAATTTAAAATAGAATTCATTTCTTACTGATCATTAAAACAAACGTGTTAAATCCATAAGCTATTTTTCAAATTGCTGATTATGGATTTAACATATTTTACCTCATTTTTAAGATATCATCCGTTATCTTCTAATTCATCGCTTTTTTTAATTGTATAATTAACCAGGACATTTGAATTAAAATATGTCAAAATATCCAGTCCTTCCTCTTCTGGAATTTCAATATTGACGAAATTACCATCTGCATCAAAATGCTTCATAAAAGAATCTGTTTCCGGATTAAAATCTGGTTTTTGCCAATCGTAAACAATTGGTCTGGCATAATCCGGAGTTTTGTAAAACAGAGTAAGTGCAAAACCGGTTATGAAACCAGCCAGATGTCCTTCCCAGGAAATGGTATTATCAATATCAGGGAAAACGTACCAAATCATTCCTCCATACAGCAGGACGACAGAAAAAGATAAGGCTACTAATCGGTAATATCTTGTTTGTATTCCCTTAAAAAAAATAAAACTCACCAATACATAAATCAATCCGCTGGCACCAATATGATAGTTTTGTCTTCCGATGACCCAGGTAATTAAACCAGAGAATAAAATTCCATAACCAATAACTACGTAAGTCTGTTTTGGATAAAAAAACTGCATCGCAGCCAATAATACTAAAAGTGGAATTGAGTTATTATACAAGTGGCCTAAATTTTCATGTATGAATGGGCTAAATAAAACGCCCTGCAAACCTGAAATATCCCTTGGATAAATTCCGTTTTGATAAAAATCAAAGTCGAAACGAATTTGAAACCAATATATTATCCAAAGGAAAAGCACAAAAAATACCGGAAGACCGATAACAGCATTTGAAAATTTAAAGTGATCGTCATTCATAATTCCAATAAATAGGTTCATGGTTAATTATCAAAAAACTATCCAAATATAATTTACTGATAATTTGTCAGCTAACCGAAAATATTCTTAGATACGAGTGTAGCCCTGATGGAAGCGGCATCCTTTTTCTGGCTTCTTTAGCCGGAAAAAGATATAGCGGACAGCAGGAAATAGCTCCTTAAAACAACAAAATTAAATTGAAAACAGTAATTTTACAAAATGGAAGCACCGTTAGCAGAGCGTATACGCCCACAAAAATTAGAAGATTATATTAGTCAGCATCATTTGGTTGGACCAAATGGTTCTCTGACGCAACAAATTTCGAAAGGAATTATTCCTTCATTAATCTTTTGGGGGCCACCTGGGACTGGAAAAACTACATTAGCACAAATTATTGCACAAGAATCGAAACGTCCTTTTTATATCTTAAGTGCCATAAATTCCGGAGTAAAAGATATTCGTGACGTAATTGAAAAAGCCAAACAAAGCGGTGGACTGTTTACTGCCAGAAACCCAATTTTATTTATTGATGAGATTCACAGATTTAGCAAATCCCAGCAGGATTCCCTTTTGGCCGCGGTAGAGAAAGGCTGGATCACTCTAATTGGTGCTACTACAGAAAATCCAAGTTTTGAAGTCATCCCTGCCCTGTTATCCCGTTGTCAGGTTTATATATTGAATGCTTTTAGCAAGAATGACCTGGAAGATTTATTGCACCGTGCCATGAAAACTGACACTGAATTGGCTTCAAAAAACATCGTTCTGAAGGAAACCGAGGCCTTGTTAAGACTTTCTGGCGGAGATGGCAGGAAACTGCTCAATATTTTCGAGTTGGTCGTGAATGCTTCTCCAGACGAAGAAATTGTAATTACCAACGACCGCGTATTTGCACTGGTTCAGCAAAATACAGTCTTATATGATAAAACCGGTGAGCAGCATTACGACATTGTTTCTGCATTTATAAAATCAATCAGAGGGAGTGATCCAAATGGGGCCGTTTATTGGTTAGCCAGAATGATTGAGGGCGGCGAAGATGTAAAATTTATAGCAAGAAGAATGCTGATTCTATCGAGTGAAGATATTGGAAATGCAAATCCTACTGCTTTTATTATGGCAAACAATACCTTTCAGGCTGTCTCGACTATTGGTTATCCGGAAAGCAGGATTATATTAAGTCAATGCGCTATTTATTTAGCTACTTCTCCAAAAAGCAATGCTTCATATATGGCGATAGGAAATGCACAACAACTCGTAAAGCAAACGGGAGATTTACCGGTTCCGATTCATTTGCGAAATGCTCCAACCAAACTTATGAAAGAATTGGGTTATGGTGAAGATTATAAATATTCTCATGATTATGCCAATAATTTTGCAGAACAGGAATTTTTACCGGATGCCATAAAAGAAACGGTTCTTTATAATCCGGGAAGCAATTCAAGAGAGAACAGCAACCGCGAATTTTTAAAGAACCGTTGGAAAGATAAATATGGCTATTAAACCCGTATTTTATATTTAAAATTTAACTGAAACTTTTTCAGATATCATTTTATCATTTTGGTAGTACTCAAAAAACCACTGATTATCTTTTGCATTTAAGGTTCCCTGAATCCCATCTTTAATTGCTATAAAAGAATCTGCACGCGAAGTTTTAAGCAATTTCATTACCACTTTTGGTGTTTTATCAATTAACTGGTACCCGTTTTCTGTAGGTTGTGCGTACAATAAATTCGGATCTGAAATATCTGCAACCGGAGCGGCAACAGTTGTTGTAGCTACAGCAGGAATTGACATAGCCGCATTGCTTACTCTCGTTGGTGCTGTAGATGTTGCCACAGTTTTCCCGCTATACTTATAGTGTAAAGCATTTACAGATATAAATGCCTCATTAAGAGCTTCTCTATAAGCAGTTTCATAATCCTTCTCTTTGCTTTTTCCGATTTGAGAAGTAAAAATTACTTTTCCGTAGCAATCTTTTAATTCCACAAAAAGCTTCGTTACTAAAAAGCCATTTTCTTTTTTTACATCCACATATAAAAGCTGGCAACGATCGCTGAATTCGGCAGGAATTTCTTCATTTATATAAAATGCCTGAAAACCGGCTTTAACTAAATTTGATTTGGTACTTGTTGCTAATCTGTACTGATTATCGGTTTTAATAAATTCATATTTTAACGGAATAATTACAGCTTTATAATCGTTTACAGATTGCGAAAAGCCAATAACTGAAACCAAAAGTGCAATCAACAAAAATTTAATTCTCATAATTATAAATATTTTTTAAGTTCTAATAAATGATTTATTTGTTTAATATTTTCAGGCGCTTCTATCTTCTTATCATTAAAGAAAATAGCGTCCAAGCCTGCATTTAAGGCGCCATTAACATCAGCATCCAGACAATCGCCAATCATAATGCAATTTTCTTTAGATGCCTGCGCTAAATTTACTGCATAATCAAAGATAATACTATTTGGCTTTTTTACACCTGCCAATTCCGAATTTGTTATAGTAGAAAAATAATCCGAAAGTCTCGCATTATTAATCTTTTTATCCTGGACTGTGGCAAAACCATTCGTAATAATATGTAATTTGTATTTTGGTTTTAAATATTCTAAAACTTCAATGGCACCGTCAAAAAGATGATTATTATCTGTTAAGAGTTCAATATAATCATTTGCAATTGCATCAATATCCTGATCAGAAACATCCTGATTCAGAGCATCAAATGAAAATTTAAGCCGATTATAACGCAACTCCTGATGGGTAATTTTATCATGCTGATATAATTTCCAGCATGCCTGATTTATTGGCATGTATTTCGTTATAAAATCAGTTGTGATTATACCTGGATATTTTTCTTTAAAAATACGATCGAAAGCCATCTCAGAGTTTTTATCAAAATCCCAGAGTGTGTGATCTAAATCGAAAAAGATGTCGGTAATATTTGTGTTCATATATTAAAAAATTCCTTCATCTACAAAACTATAATAATTTGTTTCAGTAATAATCAAATGATCTAAAACTTTAACATCTAGAGTATCCCCTACAATTTTTAATTTCTTTGTAATCTGTTTATCTGCCTCACTTGGCTTTAATGCTCCTGAAGGATGATTATGACACAAAATCAAGCTTGTAGCTCCAATTTCTAAGGCTAATTTAAAAACTAACCGCACATCTACAATTGTACCCGTCATTCCTCCTTTACTAAGTTGAGACTTAGAGATTACCTTATTTGAATTATTCAGAAAAAGTACCCAAAATTCTTCATGTGGCAATTCACCAATAATGGGCTGCATAATATCAAAAACCATTTTACTGGATGTAATTTTAACTAATTCCACCACTTTTTCAATTCTTCGGCGACGGCCTAATTCCAAAGCTGCAATAATACTGATTGCCTTTGCTTCGCCAATACCTTTAAATTCTACCAATTGCAAAATAGATAATTTTGAAAGAGAATTAATATTCCCTGCACTGGTCAAAATCCGTTTGCTTAAAGCTACAGCAGATTCATTTCTGCTTCCGGAACCAATTAAAATCGCAATCAACTCAGCATCACTTAAAGCGTTTTTGCCTTTCAGCATTAACTTTTCCCTTGGCTTGTCGTCTTCCAACCAGTCTGTTATAGGAACATATTCTCCTTCCATTAGTAAAAAATTAGATAAAATATTATTTTGGCTAAACTACACAAAAAAAAGAAGAAAATTCGTTCAAAATAAATATAAATTATTGCGTTAATTATTCTTAATTTTAAAGAAAAAAAGATGAAGTATAATTGCATTCTTTTGTTCCTGATTTTATTTTATTCCTGCAATCAAAAAGATAATCTCAAATTAATTTCATCAGTAACAAATCAAACTACAAAAACATTTGAAGAAAAATTATCCGACGCTGCGATTTCGATAATCGATCCGACAATAGATTATGACCCTGCTTATTTTTCTATTGAATATCCTGGTGGTGATATTCCTAAAAATAAAGGGGTCTGCACGGATGTTATTATTAGGTCCTATAGAAAATTAGGCACTGATTTACAAAAGGAAGTTCATGAAGATATGCTTACCAATTTTTCTGAATATCCAAATCAGAAAAAATGGGGAATGACCAAAACGGACACTAATATTGATCATAGAAGAGTACCCAATTTAGAAGTTTTCTTTGAAAGAAAAGGACAGAAACTCAACATTAGCGAGGATTCTTCAACTTATAAAACCGGCGAAATAGTAACCTGGATGATTAACGGAAAACTTCCGCATATCGGAATTATTACCGACAAAAAATCAAAAGACGGAAAACGAAACCTGATTGTACACAACGTTGGCGGAGGCCAGGTTCTGGAGGATTGCCTGTTTGCTTATGAAATTGTGGGACATTATAAGTATATAAAATAAAAAGCCAACTAACAAATGCTAATTGGCTCTATATAAGTATGTAAATTTTGGCTCTATTCGATTAATCCCTTAACATCATCAAAATTTAATCCTCCGTAATTCCCTGAACTCATTAAAAGTAAAGCAGAATTATCCAGATTTAAATTGAAAAGATATTCTTTAAATTCAATTGGATTTGTATAAATAATCAAATCTTTTCTATTGAATGAGCTTGCAATCTGTTCGTAAGTTACTTCTTCAAGCTGCTTGATTTTTACGGCATCAGGCGAATAGAATACTACAGCAACATCCGCATATTCTAAAGCACCTTCGTATTCTTTTAAGAATTCTGCATTCAAACTGCTGTAGGTATGCAATTCTAAACAAGCTACCAAAGTTCTGTTTGGATATTGTTCTTTTACGGCTTTGGTAGTTGCAGCCACTTTACTGGGTGAATGTGCAAAATCTTTGTAGGCAACTTTACCTTTTCCTTCGGCAATTTTTTCCAGGCGCTTAGAAGCTCCTTTAAAACTTGCGATCGCTTCGTAAAAATCAGCTTCGTCAACGCCCATATTCTGACAGATCCATTTGGCTCCGGCTAAATTATTTAAATTATGGGCACCAAAAACCTCAATTGGCATATCCCCTTCCGGAGTTTTTAATAAAGTAACACCATCACTAACAGAATATTCTGGTGTGTGATACGCTAATTTACGAATTGGATTTGCAGCAGCTTCTGCTACGCGTTTTACTTCCGGGTCATTTTCGTTATACACCAAAATGCCGCCGTTAGTAATTTTACCAATGAAAATTTCGAATTGTTCTACGTAATTTTCATATGTTGGAAAAACATTGATATGGTCCCAGGCAATTCCGGAAATCAAAGCTATATTGGGTTGATACAAATGAAATTTAGGTCTTCTGTCAATCGGTGAAGATAAATATTCATCCCCTTCCAGCACTATAAAATCATTCTCTTCGGTAAGATGCACCATCGTGTCAAACCCTTCCAATTGAGCCCCAACCATATAATCAACTTCAATATTATGATAATGCATCACATGCAAAATCATCGAAGTAATGGTCGTTTTCCCGTGAGAGCCACCAATTACTACCCGTGTTTTGTTTTTCGATTGTTCGTATAGAAATTCGGGATACGAATATATTTTCAAACCCAAATCCTGTGCTTTCAGCAATTCCGGATTATCAGCTTTTGCATGCATTCCTAAAATTATAGCATCAAGATCTGTGGTGATTTTTTCAGGAAACCAACCTAATTCAGCAGGAAGGATTCCTTTTTTTTCCAATCTTGATTTTGAAGGCTCGAAGATGGCGTCATCGCTTCCTGTAACCTGATATCCTTTGTTATGCAATGCTAAGGCCAGATTGTGCATAGCACTTCCGCCGATGGCGATGAAATGTGTTTTCATTATAAATTTCAATTTTTTTAATGGCTTATTCTATTTTTAATTAGAATTCTGCTTTTGAGATTTGGTTATGATGCCTCAAATTTTTGTTTTAATTCTTTGGCTTTTTTAGCGTCTTTTAATTTATTCAAATATAAATTATATAATTTTTGAAATGTGGTTTTTGATTTACCAATTTCATTCGCTTTTATATAATATTTTTCAGCCGAATTATATCTTTTAAAATACTCTTCGATTCTGCCTCTTGACAAATAACCGTCAACAGCAGATAATTGCAGTAATTCATTAGAATAAGAAATTGCTTTTGATTCGCTTCCGCCAAAAATCCCCGGCAGATGAAGATAATATTCCACTAGTCCCCAACGGGCCTGAACCTGTTTTGGATTTAGTTCGATTGCTTTTTCGAATGATTCACGAACTTCATTCGCCATTCCTAAAGCTTTGAACTTATTTGAAATTGAGGCTTTCATGCCTAAAGCGCCTCCGTATTTAAAGTAATAATTGGCTTCAGCAGGTTTTAGTTCTTTCAGTTTTTTATAATATTCTACTGCTTGATCCCACTCTTTATCATGGACTGCAATATCTCCTAAATATTCAATGGTTTTCAGGTCAGCTGGTTTTGTTTTCAAAACCTCTTCAAAAACTGCTTTTGCCTCTTCATACTTTTTTGCATGAAGTAACTTTTCTCCTTTTTCGAAATTAGATTGTGACCATATTGATAATGGTGTAAACAAAAAAAGGAATATCAGTTGTTTCATCTCTCAAAAATAAGGAATTATAAATTGCATAATTTGCTTTTGGATATAAATTAGTAATTTGTACGAAAATTATTTTAAGATCGTCACAACCTTTTCTATAAAATTGTCATCTATAGATTAAAACTCTCTTATGAAAAATATATTATTTGCATTCCTATTATTTTCTACTGTAGGATTTGCACAACAGATTGGCAAAAAATGGGATAAGGTTGTCGCTTTTGAAAATGAAGGTAAAGTAAGATCTGCCAATGAAATTGTTGCTAGAATTTACAAGAAAGCAGTAGCTGATAAAGATGAAGTACAAATAATTAAATGTTTTTTTTATCAATCGAAATACATTCAGATACTTCAGGAAAATGCACAGACAAAGATTATAAACAATTTAAAAACGAATATTAATCGAGTTTCCATCCCTTCAAAAGCTATACTAAATTTGGTTTATGCTAAATGTCTGAATGATTACTTCACAAGAAATGCTTATGTAATCACACAAAGAACTAACATTGTTTTGCATGATGATGATTTTTTAACCTGGACCGAAAGCAATTTTAATGATCAGATCAATAAAGCAATGAGACAAACGCTTGAAAATGAAAAATTATTAAAAGCAGTTTCTTTAGCAAAATATGAACCAGTTTTCGACTATACTTCTGAAGAAAAGTTTAAAAATGAAGCTTTATTTAATTACATCTTAAAAGAGAATATTACATTTTACACACAAAAAATACGTTCATGGGAAATTGACAAAAGTATTTTCATTCCATTCAAAAAAGATTTTTTCGAAAAATCTGCCAACTTTACAAAATTGAATTTAGATTTTGTAAGCAGTGAAAGTCTTCGTTTCGTTCTTTCTTTATATCAAAAACAAGAGATCAATTCTCTGACAACAGAAAACCAATTTGATCGAATTAAATTTTGCAAAACTATTTTATTTGACGATGATGATGACTATAAAAAGGCTCTTGATAGTCTTCAAAAAAGTACAGAAGATGAAATATTAATTCAGAAAATTCAATTGGAAAAAGCTATGTTTTTTATTGTAAAAGCTTCCAAAGAACAATATCCGGACTATAACATCAATGCTTCCGTAACATTAGACAGTATTATAAAAATCAACAACCGTTCTAATGCCTGTAAATCAGCTTTAATTAAGAGACAAAATCTTCTGTCAAAATCAATAACTATTCAGCTTCAGAAATACGTTTACAATAATGAAAACACAAGAGCATACATTGAATACAAAAATGTGGAGCGCCTAAAAGTTTCCTTTTACAAAATAAATCAAAAACAATTAGCCTTTTTTAATAAATTCAATAATGCAAGGGACAGCCTGGTTACCCAAATTATAAAAAACACACAACCCGTTGCAACAGAATCTTATCAATTAAAAAACAAAAAAGATTATTATAAATACACTACAGAGGTGCTTTTACCTAACTTAAAAACAGGTTCTTACCTTGTTTATTTTGAAAGTGAAACAGATGCAAAAAATAAAAAAGCTTTTGCTTACGAGATGATTACCACTTCTAATCTTATGGCAATGGCTACCCAGGATAGTTCAAAAGAAACCTATCAGGTTTTAGACCGAAAAACAGGAAAACCAATAGCAAATGCAACAATCAAAACAACAAGATTTTCTATCAAAACAGATACAAATGGTTTAGCCTCAAATCCTAAATCAACTAATTTCAATTATGAACCTGTAGAATTGTCTTTTGGAAACGATACAATTACGATTACAAAAAACTACCTGCAATATAATACTGATTATACAGAAAACATAACGAATAGGTCAAAAGGGAAAGTCGAATTTTACCTAGACCGTGCCATTTATCGTCCCGGACAAACTGTATATTACAAAGGAATCGCTATACAGAAGAGTAATAATAAAACCAATGTCGTGTCAAAAACTACATTCAAAATTATTATAGAAGATCCTGATGACAATGAATTGACAAGCTTTGATGCAACTACAAACGAATTTGGCTCTTTTTCAGGAGAATTTGCATTGCCAAAAAATATACTTACAGGTGATTTTAAAATTATGGCGGATGAACCAGATCAATATAAAGCAGACGCTGTATATGACAAAGAAAAAGAAGAGCATCCGTTTTGGGATATTATTGATTTAGAAAATTCCGAAACCGATTTTAGGGTTGAGGAATACAAACGTCCAAAATTTGAAGTTACTTTGGAACCTAAAAAACAAACTTTTCAAATTGACCAACCTGTTAAAGTAAATGGATTAGCGAAAGCCTTTGCAGGAAGTACCATTTCTGACGCAAAAGTAACTTATACTGTAAAACGACATTTAAGTTATGTTATAAATTTTTACGGAGAAGAAGAAAATGAGCACATAACAGATGGAGAAACAAAAACTGATACTTCAGGGAAATTTGTAATTGATTTTATTGCTTCTGCTTCCAAAAAGTCCATTAAAGATAGGTTGCCCATTTTTAATTATACAATTGAAATTTCAGTTACAGACATCAATGGTGAAACGCATGAGGCTCAAACTACTGTAAAAGTGGGCTATCATGATTTAATTTTAAATGCTGTTATTCCAAATAAAATCACAACCAAGGATAAAAACGAAATTTCACTTGTAAGTACCAATTTAAATGGTGAATTTTTAGCTGCTAAAGGTGAAATCAAAATATATTATGTCCACCCATTTTTTAATAAATTCAAAACAAGAGTTTGGGGAAGACCGGAAGTTGAGACAATCCCTGATCAAGATTTCGAAAAATTATTTCCTTATGAAATTAATGACAAAGATAAACCTGAAAATACTGGAGAAAATTTAGTTTTTTCTAAAAAAATCGATACCGAAAAAGATAAAAAAATCCTCTTAGATTTTATCTCAGATTATAAATCCGGTAATTATAAAATTATTTTTAGCGCAAAAGACAGTTTCAATAATCCGATTGAGGTAATGACAAATTTTGAACTTATACAAAGCAAAGATAAATTTGACACGAGCAAATTATTTACTGCACAACAAATTAACGATGACCCTAAAAAAGATGGTTTTGCTTTAATAAAACTGGCTTCGGTAATTCCGGAACTTTATATTTCAACGACTGGAAACTATGAAAGTACCGTATTTTTTGAAGAAACAAACAATCTTAAGAATAATGAAACTATTATAAAAATCCCATTGAAAAATGAATTCAAAAATGGTGTAAAAATAAAGTTTGAAAGCATTTTTGAAAATCAATATTTTAATACAGAAACAGAAATAGTACTCAAGACAGAACAGCCAAAATTAGAATGGAAAGTAGAAAGCTTCAGAAGTAAAATACAACCTGGAAGCAGTGAAAATTGGTCCTTTCAATTAAAAACAGACAATGCCAAAGAAGAATCAGAAATTTTAGCCTCTATGTATGACAGCTCATTAGATCAATTTACGGTAAGAAATTGGGATACATTAGGATTTAATGAATATAATTATAACAGTATCAGCAACAAAACAATTTTAGGATTTGAAAAAACTCATACAAGCCTTCAAAATTTAAATACTTATTTGAGCGGAGTTCAGTTCAACACCGAATCGACGAATTTGATCTGGTTTGGGTTTGATTTTAATAATTCTAATATGACTTATCTGCAAAACCAATACATCAAACAACTTAGTAAAAAAATAAAAAAACCAACTGATGCTAAATTAATTTCTGGAGTATTAACCGATAATAGAGGGATTCCACTTCCAGGAGTATCTATTATTATAAAAGGAACACAAAGAGCCACATCTTCTGATTTTGACGGTTATTATGAAATCGATGCCAAGAATGGGGAAGAATTAGTTTTCACTTATGTAGGTTTTAAGACAAAATTGATTACAGTAACAAATGACAGGAGTATAAATCTAATTTTTGAAGATGAATCCGGTGAACTGCAAGAAGTTGTAGTATTTGGCTATGGAATACAAAAAAAGAAAACGATGTTGGCTGGTGCAGTGTCAATGGTTAAAATGGCAGCCTCAGAAAAAAAAATTGCTGAAAATGAATTGCTTTCTTTATCAGCAAGAACTGCTGGAATTAGTATAACTACTGCACCAGGTGATGCAGGTAAAATAATAATCCGAGGATCAAAAACAATCGAAGGACAAACTCTTTTATATGTTGTAGATGGAGAAATTATTAAAGAAAGCGATTTTCAAAATTTTAATCCCTCAGATATACTGTCTATAGATGTCATAAAGGGTAACAAAGCAATCGCACTTTATGGCAGCAAAGGTGCTAATGGAGTATTTATTATCACAACCAAAAAGCTCTGGAGGCCTTAACACTAGTAAAAGCCAGAAAAAATCTATCTGAAACCGCTTTCTTTCTGCCCAATCTAAGAACAGATAACAAAGGAAATGTACATATCAATTTTACATCTCCGGAAGCTCTAACGGCGTGGAAATTTCGTTTAATGGCACACAATAAGGATGCAGTTTCCGGTTATTTAGAAAAAACTGTGGTCACTCAAAAAGATTTAATGCTTCTGCCCAACTTTCCTCGTTTTTTAAGAGAAAAAGATACGATAGTGATTAGTGCCAAAATTTCGAATGTTACTAATGAAACCAAAACTGGGATTGCAATTCTACAGTTTTTTGATGCGGCTACAATGGAACCAATTGACGCTAAAATGTTGAATATAAAAAATGTTAGAAACTTTACTGTTAATGCTTTCGGAAACACCAGTACAACCTGGAAAATCTTTATCCCGGAAGGATTACAGGGAGTTCAATACAAAATCCTTGCAAAATCCGGTGATTTTTCCGATGGTGAAGAAAACATTCTTCCGGTTTTAACCAACAACATACTGGTTACAGAAAGCATTCCGATTTGGGTCCGCGAAAATTCTAAGAAACAATATACTTTTGAGAACCTTAAAAACAACACTTCAACTACATTAAGGAATCATCAGTTTACGTTAGAATATACTTCAAATCCAACTTGGATTGCGATTCAGTCATTGCCTTATTTAATGGAGTACGAGCATGAATGTGCAGAGCAGACTTTTGCCAGATTCTATGCCAATGCCCTGGCATCGAAGATTATTTCGAGTAATCCGAAGATTGCAACTGTTTTTGAGAATTGGAAAAAAAACGGAAAATTGAATTCTAAACTAGAAGAAAACGAAGAATTAAAATCAATAATTCTTACTGAAACGCCCTGGCTAAATGACGCTCAAAGCGAAGAAGAAAAAAAGAAAAATTTAGCACTTTTATTCGATTTGGAAAAAATGAAAACTTCACAGGAAGTTACCTTTCAAAAACTAAAGCAGAAACAGAAAGTGTCGGGAGGGTTTTCGTGGTTTAACGGAAGTGATGAAAACGAATATATCACAAGGCATATTTTAGCCGGTTTAGGTCATCTGTATAAACTGGATAAAACGGAAGGTACTCTTTCTAAGATTAATGAAATAACCAAAACCGGAATTCCATATCTGGATAAAAAGTTTTTGGAATCATATAGAGAGAAAACTAAAAAACTAAAAAAAACAGACAAATTAATCTGGGTAAATCCAACCTCTGATTTGCATTATTTATATACCAGAAGCTTTTATTTAGAGCAATATCCACTTTCTGACACTTTAAAAAAAGCGACTAAATTATATTTTGAAGAGACCAAGAAAGACTGGCTTTCCTATCCTCTTTACGAAAAAGGACTGGCGGCTCTGACACTAAACCGTTTTGGAGAAAAAGAAACTGCAAAATTGATTTTAGAAAATCTAAAAGAAACCTCTTCCACAAATGAAGATTGGGGAATGTACTGGATTGCCAATAAATCAGGCTGGTATTGGAATCAGGCACCAATAGAAACTCAGGCATTATTGATTGAAGCTTTCGCCGAAATAAATAATGACACCAAATCTGTAGATGCAATGAAAGTTTGGTTATTAAAAAATAAACAAACTAAAAACTGGCCAACAACCAAATCCACGACCGAAGCTGTTTATGCTTTATTGATGCAGGGAACCGATTGGCTGAGTGTAAAAGATAATACAGTTATCAAACTTGGTGATGAAAAAATCATGACCAAAAAATTAGCAGAAAATGAGAAGGAAGCTGAAACAGGTTACCTCAAACTCAACTGGAAAGCCTCAGAGGTCAAAAAAGAAATGGCAACTATAAGTATCGAAAATAAATCTAAAGTTCAGGGTTTTGGTGGTGTTTACTGGCAGTATTTTGAGGATCTAGATAAAATAAAAACCAATTCCAATGCAGTTTTATCAGTTTCTAAAGAATTATCTATTAAAAAAAATACCGTTAAAGGAAAGGAATTGCAGATATTAACAGAGGCAAATCTATTAAAAACTGGAGATTTAGTTACGGTGAGATTAATTATTACATCAAAAGAAGACACAGAATATGTGCATCTAAAAGACATGCGCGCTGCTTGTTTTGAACCTGTAGATGTACTTTCAGAATATCAGTATGAAGATGGATTAGGATATTACATGAGTACTAAAGATGCCGCAACACATTTGTTCTTTGATAAAATAAATAAAGGTACTTATGTTATCGAGTATGACATACGGGTCAATAACAGTGGAGAATTCTCTAACGGAATTACAACTATCGAAAGTATGTATGCGCCTGAATTTACAAGTCACACAAAAGGAATTCGGGTCAAAGTCAAGTAATAACAAAAACTCTATTAAATAGCAAACCCGACAAGTTTGATACCTGTCGGGTT
>JBDTNT010000131.1:0-4074 GCA_039933615.1 Flavobacterium sp.
TCTTTTACATTTTGAACAAAAGGATACATCACCTGATCTTCCTTAAATGTTGGAATTATATTTCGAACATCATCATACCATTTTTTGGTCACAGATGAAATTTTATCTTTTTGATCTAAATAATCAATTGCCTGAACGATTGTTATCATTTCAATACTTAAAACTTCAAAAGCATTTTCGATAACTTTAGAAGTAATCACGGCTGCATTTGTTCCCATGCTTACAATATCCTGATTGTCATTGTTGTTTGGAATACTGTGTACATACATTGGGTTGGATAACATCTGACTTTCGGCAGTTGTTGAGGTTGCTGTAAACTGAACTCCCTGCATTCCGAAATTAAAACCTAATGTTCCTAAATTTACAAATGGAGGAAGGATTTCATTGATTTTTGAATTTAATAAATAATTCAGCTGACGTTCTGCCAGCATCGTTAATTTGGTGATAACGATTTTTAATTTATCCATTTCAAGCGAAATATAATCACCATGGAAATTACCTCCGTGATAAACGTGTTTGTTTTTCACATCAATAATCGGATTGTCGTTTGCGGAGTTAAATTCGTCTTCTAAAATAGAAGCTACATTATTGATTGTTTCCAAAACCGGACCTAAAATCTGAGGTACACATCTTAAGGAATAATACTCCTGAACTTTTTCTTTGAAAATTTCCTCGGTATTTTCTCCGGAATATAAGTGATCTTCCCTTTTACGGATCAAAGTACTGTCCGAAAGATTCTGTCTCATTCTTGCAGCCACTTCCTGTTGTCCTTTGTGACGTTTGGTTTGGTTTAATTCTTCAGAAAAGTGATCATCGTAAGCCTGAACCAATTCATTTATGGCACAAGAACATTTTAACGACCAATCCAGTAATTTATTGGCATGATGTACATTAACAACTCCAATTCCGGTCATTACCGAAGTTCCGTTGATTAATGCAAGACCTTCTCTGATTTCAACCTGAATTGGTTTTAAGCCTTCGATTTCGAAAACTTCAGAAGTTGGTCTTCTGTCCCCTTTATAAAAAACTTCACCTTCGCCAATTAAAACTAAGGCCAGATGGGATAATTGAACTAAATCGCCACTTGCACCAACACCACCATGTTCGAAAATTAAAGGAGTAATATCTCTGTTGATAAGTTCGGCCATCAGGTGAATTACTGACGGATGAACGCCTGAATTTCCTAACGAAAGGGTATTTAAACGGGCCAAAATAGCTGCTTTTGCGCAAACAGGGCTCAAAGGTTTTCCTGTTCCCGAAGAGTGGCTTCTGATTAAATTATACTGTAACTGAATCTGGTCAGATTCTTTAATCCGGTATTGAGCCATTGGTCCAAAGCCCGTATTTACACCATATATTACTTTGTTCCCCGAAAATTCCTTCAAAAAATTAAAGCTTTCATTTACTCTGTTTAAAACAATATCGCTAACAACAACTTTATTATTTCCAAAGATAATAGACTCGAATTCTGCTAAACTTAAATATTCATTAATTGTATTCATTAAACCGGTTTTGATTGTGCTAATTTAATTTTATTTATCAAAATAAATGTAGTTATTTTGATGATGGCAAATGTAAGTTAATAAATCATAACATTTCTAATATGACAAAGGAGTTTGTAGATGTTTTAATCATAGGCGCAGGACCTTCTGGATGCGTTTCGGCATCGTACCTTCATAAAAATAACGTTAAGATAAAAGTGGTGGAAAAAACAAAATTTCCAAGACTTGTTGTCGGTGAAAGCCTTATTCCAAGGGTTATGGATCATTTTGCTGAAGCAGAGCTTTTTGAAAGTCTTGACGCAATGAATTTTGAAAAGAAATTAGGAGCCCGTTTTATAAGAGGAGAAGAAATTTGTGTTTTTGATTTCAGTAAAAAATTCGGCGAAGGCTGGGATTGGACCTGGCAGGTGCCAAGAGCTGATTTTGACGATACGATGGCCAAGGAAATAATCAGAAAAGGAATTGATCTGGAATTTGAATCTGAAGTTTTGGAAGTTTCTTTTGAAGGGAAAAATTCTAAAACGATTGTAAAAGATAAGGATGGAAATTTAAAAGAAATCCATGCTAAATTCATTATTGATTCCAGCGGTTATGGGCGCGTTTTGCCAAGACTTTTAGACCTTGATACACCATCACAACTGGATCCGCACTCATCTATATTTACACACGTAAAAGACATAAACAGGCCGGAAGGAGAGGAAGGAACCCAAATTTCGTTTGATATTCTGGAAACGGAAGTCTGGTTATGGGTAATTCCGTTTTCGAATGGGAATACAAGTTTAGGCGTTGTTGGCCCGACTGATTTTATCAATTCACTTTCAGAAAATAAAGAGAATGCCGAGGCTTTGAGAAATGCGATTCAGCTTTCCGATTATTATATAAAAAGATTCAAAGGAACCGAATTTTTATTCGAACCGGTGAAACTGGAGAATTATTCGAGAGCCGTAAAAAGAATGTACGGCGACGGTTTTGCCCTGACTGGAAACAGTTCTGAATTTTTAGATCCTGTTTTTTCTTCCGGAGTTGCTTTTGCTACCGAATCAGGAATGCTGGCTGCAAAATTATACCTTAAGGAATCCAAAGGAACTGAAGTTGACTGGGAAGTTGAATTTACAGAATATATGAAACGAGGAATTGCTGTTTTTACCACTTATGTGAAAGAATGGTACACTGGAAATCTTCAGACATTGTTTTTTCACCAGCCCGAAAATCCGGATGTAAAAGAAAAAATCTGTTCGGTTTTGGCAGGTTATGTCTGGAATGAAGAAAATCCTTTTGTAAAGAAACACGATAACGTGATTAAGAATATGGCTTATCTTCTTAATTTAGAAAAAGAGAGCAAGAAAAACCACTGATAAAATGCTTTTTTTAAAGCGATATGAAAATAAAAATCCGTCAGATAATATGTCTGACGGATTTTTTTATGTTTAAAATAATATTATTCAGGTATTTCAAAAATCTTATCCATTACAATCCATTTTTCGTTGGGTTTTGCCCAGGGTAAAGCTTGTTGAAATTTCCACATCAAGGTTTCCCATTCCTGAACTTTTGGATTATTGGCATCCATTTCGGATTTCTTTTCAAATGTAAAATCTGCGTTGGCTTCTATAATCATGAATAATCTGTTTCCTGTAATGTAAATATCCAGCACAGAAATTCCGGAATCTTTAATACTTTCAATGATTTCATTCCAGACTTGTTTATGAAGCTCTTTGTATTCCTGAATCAGACTTTTATCTTCTTTGAGGTCTAAGGCGAGACAGAATCTTTTTGAAATCATTTTTTACAGATTTAATGACAAACGATAATTAATATCCGAAGAAATTTAAAATCTCGTTTTTATATATTATTTGTATGCTTTTTTAGCAATCAATTTAGCCAGTGATTTAGCAGTTTTTGCAAATCCCTCTCCAATTCGGGATTCATTGCTAAAGTTGTTTCCCCATTGATCTCCAGGAGCCTCATCGCTTGTGATTTCAAGTAAGACATTTGATTTGTTAGCCGTTTCAACAAATCTTAAATTCGTTGTAACTTTTGCAGGCTGTTTCATAATCCCAGCATCCCAACCCGGATAAATCCATACTGCCTGAACGATTAAAGTGTAAGGAGTAGTTAAGTTTTCCTGAAAGTTTAAATCTTTATGTTCTTTGGTTAATACAATATTAACTATTTCTAAAAATTTAGGAGTCCAGATTTGGTCTTTGGCAGAAATCCATTTTTTTTCCCAGATATTTCCGTTTCCTTTTGCCTTCTGGTCTAATTCAGCTTTATGTTCTGTAATATATTGTGCTTCTGGTTTTTTTTCTTTCATCATAGTAAAATTACTATAATCAAATTCAATATTGACTTCCTTCTGATCTTTTAGGAAATCAAATTTTCCTTTTACAACATCCATGTCTTGAGAAAATGCAGCTCCGGAAATAAGGAATAATGCAAATACTAGTTTTTTCATAAAATTGGTTTAATGTTTAAGTCTCAAATGTAAATATTATTTTATTGCAAAATTACTTTATGAATTAAATTAAAGAAAGGGATGACAAACATCCCTTTTCTTAGTCTTCAAATAATAATA
>JBDTNT010000132.1:0-3736 GCA_039933615.1 Flavobacterium sp.
GAGGTATATTTTCTTTTCATTGTTTGGGATATCCCAGCAATATTTAGAAAACACCCTTTTTATGAATGCATTAGTTTTTACCCAATAGAAACTCATTTTGATAAATAATTTAGTTACGTGTAAAAATAAAAAATGTAGCGCTATTTATCTAACAGCGCTACATTTTTTTAATTGCTAAGTTTTTCGTATATTATTCTTTTTCTCTTCCAAAACGTTCGAAAACATTTACGTAAGTATTAAAAGTTACTTTATGTTTTTCATAGAAGGTCTTGTCATTATTGTCCTTCATTACTTCCAATAAGCTTCTGTAACGCTCAATATCTGTAATAATATCAATTGCTATGTCGGTTTGGTCAGAAGCGCTTAATGTTGCATAATAATTTAATTCCTCTTTGTATTTCTGAACCAGTTTGTCCAGTAAGTCATGTGCTTTTGCGGTTTCTCCAACTTTATAATATCCTCCGGCAAAAGGTTCAACTAAAGAATAGTATCCGAATTTATCCAAAGGCATTTTAGTCATCGCTAAATTGATAATGGTTTTAGCTTTGTCAATTTTACCTTCTTCAATAAGCTGATTCATTAATCTTGATAGATTTGTACGGTACGTGATACTGTTTCTTCTTGTTTCTGGATCGTGATAGATTTTATTGCTCTCACTATTACCCCAGTCCCATTTCGTTACAATATTGTACATTTTATCAGCATCGATTTGTCCCATATCCATTGGTCCGCCATCTTTTGACGGAGTATTTTTGATAGGAACTAATTTATAAACCATTCCATCCAGTTGTAAATAGTCTTTTAACCATAAATAATCTTCATCGTCAAAAGCACCACCACTAAAGTAGATTGGCCTTTTCCAGTTATTGTTCGCTAAGATGTCCAGCATCATCAGGCGGTTTTTGTATAACGCACTTCCTTTGATGTTAATATCCATATAAGGAACTATAGAATCGTTGTATTTTGCATTAACAATTTTGTTTTTAATAATCAAATCTTTGTCAACTGTAACCCTGATTTTATTTGTTGGATAAAAATGGATTGTTTGACCATTTTGTAAACTTACTGTTGATTTTGGATTTTTAATGAAACTTATGAAATCATTGATATTCCAACGTGTTTCTATTTTTTGAATATGAGCGACATAATCAAGTTTGTCACCGACATACTCAGCATGCGTAAAAGATATAGGTAATGGTTCAGATTCGTACGATTTGGCTTTCATCTGATCAATGTACCAATCAGTCATGAAAAGGCTGGTATTTACGATTTTCACGTCTGTTCGTACACCCTCTATTTCCTGGGCATACCATAACGGGAAAGTATCATTGTCTCCAATAGTAAATAAGATTGCATCTTTATCACAGGAAGTCAAATATGCTTTTGCCATTGCTACAGCAGTATATCTGCCAGATCTGTCATGATCGTCCCAGTTTTGAGAAGCCATTAAAACAGGGGCAGCCAATAAACTTCCGGCGATAATAATCGGACCGGCAAGTTTCGGTGCGATATATTTCTGAATACTTTCATACAACGAATAAACCCCAAACCCAATCCAGATTGCAAATACGTAGAACGAGCCGACGAGAGCATAATCTCTTTCACGAGGCTCAAAAGGTCTTTCATTTAAGTAAATTTTCAGCGCAATTCCGGTAAATAAGAATAAGGCTAAAAGCACATAAAAGCTTTTAAGATCCTTATTGGCATGGTACATAATTCCGATCAGGCCTAAAATAAAAGGCAAGAAGAAATAAACGTTTCTTCCTTTATTGTTTAATACATCCGAAGGCAGGTTGTCCTGAGAACCAAGATGAACTGAATCAAGTGGTTTGATTCCGCTGATCCAGTTTCCGTCTAAATTATCATATTTCCCCTGGATATCGTTTTGTCTTCCAACAAAGTTCCACATCAGGTATCTCCAATACATATATCCGAATTGGTATTCGAACATAAAACTGAAATTATCAACACTTGATGGTTTTTCGATAATTAAGTAATCACCGTAACTTTTCAGGAATTTTATATAACCCTCATTATCAATTTGTTTCTGAGCATAGGCTTTTCTGAATTCAGAAACTGTTTTCTCAACTTCATTGCGCAATTGAGCTGTGGCTTTATTGTATTCCTCTTCGCTTAACTGACTGGCGTCAATTCCATATTTACCTAAATCATCTTCATAAGGGTAATTTGGATTTATTTTGAAACCCGGAGGATTTGTAAAACTTATGTAATTCTGAATGTGACCGGTTTCGGTGCTCCACATTCTTGGCAGAATCGTTTTTTGATTGTCATCGCTGTTCTGTTCTGCGTTTTTATAATTGTTGGTAATAATATATTTACCGGTTTTATAATCTCTTTCGTAGTTTGGATTTTTATCCAAATAAGGCGTTTTAGCATCCAGACCGGCAAAAACTTCCGTATACTGAGGTCCGTAAAACAATGGATTAACACCATATTGCTCACGATTATAATACGCTAAAACCTCTGTAGCATCCGATGGTTTATTTTCGTTAATTACTGTATTTGCGTTTGCGCGAACCGGCAACATCATCCAGGTTGAGAAACCTATTAAAATGAATAAAACACAAAGAATAATGGTATTGTAGAAAACAAGTCCTTTTTGTTTGGTAAATTTTAATCCAAAATAAAAGAAAGCAATAAAAAGTAAGGCCACAAAAATAGTTCCTGAATTAAAAGGTAACCCCATGCTGTTTACCATGAAAATCTCAGTCTTACCAAAGAAAGCCATCGTTAATGGTAAAAGTAATTTGAAGATAAACAACAAGATACCGATAACTACAACATTGGCAATAAGAAAATTTTTGATTGTAACTTTTTCATAGTGTTTAAAATAGTATAGAAAACCTATTGAAGGAATCGTAAGCAAAGCCATAAAGTGAACTCCAAACGAAAGACCAATTACAAGTGAGATAACCAATAACCATTTGTTTCCTTTTGGTTTGTCCATGTCTTGTTCCCAGCGAAGGCCAAGCCAAAAAAGCAAGGCAATCAATAAAGAAGCCATGGCATACACTTCGGCTTCAACGGCGTTAAACCAGAAACTGTCTGAAAAAGTATAGGCAAGAGCTCCGACAAAAGAGCTTCCTAAAATTACGATTGAATTATTTTGGTCGATTTCGGCAAAACGAGCTACAATTTTTTTCAAAATCATAGAAGAAGACCAGAAAAGGAAGAGTATCGTAAATGCACTTGAGAAAACAGACATCATATTTACCATTACGGCCACATGCTGATTGTCTATGGCAAACATGGCAAAGAAAGCGCCCATCATCTGGAATAAAGGTGCTCCGGGTGGGTGCCCAACTTCCAGTTTAGCCGCTGTGGCTATGTATTCGCCACAATCCCAAAAGCTCATTGTAGGTTCAACAGTTAGTGTATAAGTAATTAAAGCGATTGCAAATGCAAACCAACCAATAATTGTATTCCATTTATTGAAATTGAATTGTGCCATATTTAGGTGTTAAAATTTTGTTTGTTTTCTATCCTACAAAGAAAATGTTTTTTACGTAAAGAATGGGGCATTAACAAAAAATTCTATAAAACTATTTAATGAAAGTAACCTGTTGTTTGTGAAATACTTGTGTTTTGATTCGCAATTTGAAAGATGAAAAAATGAAAAAAAATATTTTTTTTTGCTCAAAAAGTTTGCACAAACTAAATAAAGCTTTAAATTTGCACTCGCTTAACAGCACTGCTGGTCTATGGTGTAATGGTA
>JBDTNT010000133.1:0-7714 GCA_039933615.1 Flavobacterium sp.
GTATTGCTGCTATGAACTAATGAACCCGTTATAGAAGTAGTACCCGAAATTGTAATATTAAATCCCGCAACACTTAAAGTTCCTCCGGTTTGAATCTGTAAACTTCCCGATACCGCCCAGGCTGCTGTCGTTGCCATGCTATGACCCGTCTGAACAATAAAAACGTCGGCCCCTGTAAAGTTTGCAGGATGCGCGCCCGTACCGTTAGTGTTAGCCCACCAATTGTTTAGGTTATTAGCATCTGTTGGTGCACCATTAATCCCGGAATAATATGTCGCTGCATTGGCAAATGAAGCACTGAGAAACAAAGCAAAGAAAAACATCTTTGCGGTTACACTTAATCTTCCTTTTGAATCATCGACAGAAGAAAGATAAGATTGGGGTAAAAATAATAAGCGAACGAATAAAAGTAGTTTTTTAATCATATCAGATGTGGTATTTATGTTTTAAATTTGCTTTTGGTACTAAAACGTAATAAAAAAATACTGCGGGTTATATATTATACAGAATAATTTACGTACGTAATATCTTTCCATTTTGTTTTAAAAACTTTAAAATCAGACATTTAAACAATTCTGTTGAAGCATTATTAAACAATCTAATTAATCGAACAAAAATATCATAATTCTTCACATAAACAACCTTTTAAAAAAAGACTTTTTGCGAAATGTAAAAAAATACACCATATTTTAACATCAAAATGATTATTTTTAGCAATAATAGTTAAAAAGAAAGAAAAAACTCATGAACTCAATCTGCACTCCAAAACAGGCATTACTCAAATTAGAGCACTTTTGTGCCTATCAGGAACGCTGTCATGCCGAAGTTATGACCAAATTATACAGTCTGAAAATGACTTCGGATGAAATAGATTCTATTGTCGTTCAATTAATTGAAAGCAACTTTTTAAACGAAACAAGATTTGCCTGCAGTTTCGCCAGAGGAAAACACCGAATTAAATTTTGGGGTAAAATCAGAATTAAAAATGAGCTGAAAGCCAGACAAATTTCTTCGACCAATATTACTCTTGCCCTGAAAGAAATTTCACCGGAAGAATACATGACCACTTTCGAACAACTTTCTGAAAGATCGTGGAATGCCATTACTGAAAAAAATATGCTTAAAAAGAGAAAAAAATTCTGCGATTATATGTTAAGAAGAGGTTACGAAAGTAATCTGGTATATGACAAAATGAAGGAATTAGAACAGGTCTGAATTTACTTTCTTTTTAAAATTATCTGCTTCATTTTGTCCCTGCGTAAAATCTTATCATTCAAATTTCTACTTGTATTAAAATCCTTATTTATTACAAAACAACCGTTAGTTATAAATTATTACTTTCTTGCAGATTATTCACTTAAACTCGCGTTTTTTAGACTAAATTATAAAAAAAAGCTTTTATTTTCCCCGCTATTTGCGATTATTCCTATATTTTATTTTAACATTTTATAGGAAATACCATAAATCTTCATTTTTCACCATGCATTTTATCGATTATTTTTAACATTTAATCGATTATACTGCCTTTCTTAAAACCCCTTTTATCATCAACTCGTAGTTGTATATATCTTTGTGCGGGCTAAATCTTATGCTGGCATAACAACCTGATAGAAAACATTTAACATGATGAAAACTTTACTTTTATTTTTAATTTTACCCTTTGTGAGTTTTGCTCAGACTGATCTCGTTAAATGGAATGCAGCTTCAGGCGGAAACAGATTTAGCCCGACAAATGTTGTTGCTACTGTTACTTCACAAGATGTAGCAATTAGCGGCGGCGTAACGCTGGGATATGTATCTAATAACGCCACTGATACCTTCTTTCAAACCGGAAGCTGGCCGGTACCTTCTGATAACGGAGGATTATATAATCCTGCAAAATACATTCAGTTTACTATAAAACCAAATACAGGGTACAAAACTGACCTGAGTACTTTCACTTTTCAATGCAGGTCTGGTTCCGGAAAATTCAGGGTTCAATATTCAAAAGATGCCACATTTGCAACTGGTGTTAAAGATTTAATTACAGAAACCACTACTCCAGGTTCATGGACAACCTATACAACCGCTTTTTCAACAGAAATAAACCCCGTTCTGGATACTCAGACCGTTTACATCAGAATTTATTCTTACAGCACTAATAATACTTTTGAAATTAAAACGGGTACTGACCCAGCCAATATTGTACCACTTCTCAGAGGAACTATGTCGGCTTTTGATTCGACAAAAATTTTGGCGATCAACGATTATGTTGCTACAAAAAAAGATTTAAGTATTAATATTAATCCGTTAAATAATGACGTAAAAAGCGGAAATGTTACTTCATTGGTTATTTCTACTGCACCTTCTGCATCACAGGGAACTGCAATCTTAAATCCGAATAATACCATAACTTTTAATCCTGCTCAGGGTTTTACAGGCACAGCCGTTTTTAATTATACCATATCCAATGCTACTGAAACTTCTACAGGCAGCATTACTGTAACTATTACAAATAATACAGACGAAAATTTATCCCTTTGGAATGGAGCATCTTCAAGCTTTAATCCAATTACAAATACTTATGTAAACTCCAATGCGCCTATTACAGCAACAGGTGCATCATTGGGCTATGTATACCAAAACACAACGAATGCTTTTTTTCAAACCGGCAGCTGGCCTACTCCACAAGATAACGGCGGGGGTATCGATCTCACTAAATATGTTCAGTTTAAAATTAATCCGGATTCAAATCATCAATTAAATTTAAACCAGTTCAATTTTGTTTACAGTGGTGCGAGCAATCAAAAATTCGAAGTCCGATATTCAAAAGACATCAATTTTGCAACTGGTGTAAAAGTTTTATATACTTCCCTAAACAGTGCAACTTCCTGGACACCGGTCACCACTACCTTTCCATCAGATGTAAATCCCGTACTTTCTACTGAAACTGTATACATAAGATTCTATGTGTATAATACTTATAATACATTTGAAATTAAAAATGGAAATGGAAATACTGAAGGACCAGTAATTACAGGGACAGTTAAAGATATAAATACCTTAACCGCTAATAACGATTATATTTCTACACCAACAAATCAGGCGACTAACATTCCTGTTTTAACGAATGATGTAATCCCTGCCGGTACATTACAATCGATAACGGTAACGCAGCCATCAAACGGAACGGTAACTGTAAACGGATTAACCGATATAACGTTTACTCCTGCAACCGGTTTTACAGGAACAGCAACATTTAATTACACTATTCGTAATACTACCAATAACTATTCATCTGCAACAGTAACGGTTACAGGAACAGCGGCAATCTGTGCGGCTACACCAACCGCCGGTGTTGACTTCTGGAAAGGTTATGTGTATACATACACAGGAAATACTCCTGCAGCGACAACATATGTTGGTACAATAGCAGAGAAGGCCCTTTTTGACCGAAATGTTGGTACTGGTGTAATTACCGGAGATACCGCTTATCAGCCAAATGCATTCTGCGGAACTGCTCCGAGTGACAAGTTTCTTGTACGTTATTTAATGCAGACTACTACAACCGCCGGGATATATAATTTTACCATAGGTGGAGACGATGGTGTAAGATTATATGTTGATGGAGCATTGGTTACAACATTTAACCCTACAAATTCATGGAGTGACCACAGTTATACTACTTACGCTACACAATATACTTTTACCGCCGGAACTCATAATTTCGTTTTAGAGTATTATGAAAATGGAGAATCGTCGAGAGTATCGTTTTCTTATGGAGCAATAAAAGGGGATACTACACTTCCTTACGGAGATAATAAATGGAACGTATACGGTTTTAATTCACCGGATATCTCACTGATAAACAATACTTATGCAGGAACTTATGTTGCTACCGGTATAAACATTAATACACAGACCTACTGGAATGCTACACTATCACCATCATCCTATTCCGGCTGGCAAGGTGCCCCTATGCCAGTAGATCAGTTTGCAATTACTTACAAACGTCAGGGATTTCCTTGTGGACGTTACCAGTTGCAATTGGTAAATTGTGATGATGTTGCCGAAGTTTATATAGATGGCGTTAAAATATTCACTCAGAATGGGTATACCAATACAAGTTCCCCAATCAATGGAACTCAGACCTACCCTCTAAACAGTACAACCAAAGTAGAAGTGCGACTAAGAGAAGATGGCGGTAATGCCAATGTCGCTATTAACTTTACCGATGCTCCATTTGCTTATGATGGTTCGGTGGCCCCTCAAACCGGATCTTCTATTGCTGTCAATAGCAATCTGACTTTAGCTAATGATTTAGAAGTTTGCAGCTGTACAATAGCAGCAGGTAAAACATTAACAATCCCGGCTGACAAGACACTTACCGTTAACGAAAATATTACGGTGAATGCAAATGGTAAACTTGTTATAAAAAACAATGGTTCTTTGGTACAGACAAACAATACGGCCACTTATACCGGAGCTGCAGATTCATTTGATATGGAACGTATTTCGTATCCGATGAAAGACTTTGATTATACGTATTGGTCCTCTGCCGTAGCCGGGGAAAAATTAAATGTCCTGTCCCCAAATACATTATCTGACAAGTATATGTCTTACAGCGGTACAGGCTGGGTTATAGAAAGTGGAAATACTGTCATGAAACCTGGAAAAGGATATATTATCCGTGTTCCAAAAGCAGGTTTTACATACGCTAATGGCAAAGATTACTGGACAACTCCTACCTATGCCCAAACAGTAAATTTTATTGGAATTCCTAACAACGGAATTATTGCAGGTGAATCCCTTAAGGCAAACAATTATTATTTAATTGGAAATCCTTATCCTTCTGCTTTAGATGCTGACAAATTTTTAGCCGCGAATACTTTTATCAATGGTACTCTTTATTTTTGGACACATAATACATTAATCGGTACAACGGCAAAATACCAGTACAATTCAAATGATTATGCAAGTTATAATCTTACCGGAGGTACCGCTACGGCTCCTTCTCAGTCTCCGGGTGCCAACAGAAATATTCCTACCGGCAAAATAGCTGCGGGAGAATCTTTCTTTTTAAGTGCAAATGCAGATGGGAATGTTACATTCAACAACTTAATGCGCCCTGCAGGTACAAACAACCAATTCTTTAAAATTGCAAAAACATCAAAAACTGCTGCAACACAGAAAAGCCGTATGTGGTTAAATATGTCCAATGAAGGTGGCGCATTCAAACAAACCCTGATAGGATATGTAGAAGGTGCAACTAATGATTTTGAAGACAAATTTGACGGTCTTAGCTTTGACGGAAATGATTTTATAGATTTTTACAGTACTGGCAATGACAATAATTATGTAATTCAGGGCCGTGCATTGCCTTTTGCAGATACAGATAGTGTTCCCCTGGGATACCGTACGAGTATTGAAGGTGATTTTACGATTGCCATAGAACAGACAGACGGCGATCTGACTAATCAGGCCGTTTATCTGGAAGATAAGGTAACGGGGAAAACACAGGATTTAAAAGCCGGTAAATATACCTTTACTACAAAAAAAGGAACTTTCACAGATCGTTTTATCATACGATATACAAATAAAACATTAGGAACAGGTGATTTTGAAAACACTGAAAATGACTTAATCGTATCCGTAAAAAACAAAGTGATAAAAGTAACTTCTGCAACAGAAGCGATTAAGGAAGTCACCATTTTTGATATTTCAGGAAAGGTACTTTACAACAAAAAGAAAGTAGACGCAACAGAATTACAAATATCAAATCTACAATCCGGCAGTCAGGTGCTGTTCACGAAAGTGATTTTAGACAATGACCATGTGGCCTCTAAAAAAATAATTTTCAATTGATTTCAGAAATAATTACAGATAAAAATCCGGCAGCGAAAGTGGTCGGATTTTTTGAGGTTATGACCATTCATACCAAATCAAAGGCTTAATACTTTAAAAATCCTCTTCTAAACTTTAACAAAAAACAAATCAAACCAAACCGTATGTCCCCAAAATTATTATTAAATCGTTCTTTCTTTTTAAAAAATTTAGGATTACTTTTTTTTCTGATTTCTGCTAAAGGATTTAGTCAAAATACAATTACACGAATCCATACCGACTGGAAGGGGTATTGGACATCAAATTCAACGACAGGTGTAGGAAACAGACCGGACAGAGAAAATAATCTTTTGGGATTTACATGGGCCCAGAATGGAAAAACATACTCCACCGGTGTTAGTGATAATACGCTTACCACAAACAGTGTGTCCTATATACCTCAAAAATTCAGGGCTTTAAAGATTCAGACTTTAGGAACAGATCCCAGTATGTATATATTACAGGGTTCTATGATTGACGAATCAGCAAGCGGTGCCGTTTTATCTCCAAAAATAATCGGGACCACTGCAACTGGTGCCGAACTTGCCTCCAGACTTACTGACGGGCCTAATGGTTTATCACTGGGAACGGGAATTGCCAATATAAAAGCCGGAACAGCCGAATTTAAAATAGGAACCAACAACCTGAACCTTACCGGATTGAATGATGACACTCCTGACTTAATTGTAACACAGGTTGCGGAACCCGGAAGTGGTCTGGCTGATAAATTTAAATTTGTTGATGCTTCCGGAGCTACAGTAGGAATTGAACTATCTGTCTCTTTCGGATCAGTTCCTGCTATTGGGACTTACAGTCTGGATTTGTTTAAAATGGACGGTACTTATGGTTTTACGCCGGCTTCAACGAGAGACATCAGAATGTTGGGAATAGAAACAAGTTCATTTGGTATTACAGCTGCAAATGCAGCACAAGTAGATCGGTTTGTGGTTACTTTTTCGGGTAGCTCAGATTGTGCTTTTATCGCTTTTAATACAAAATCATTAAAAATTGCAGAGTTAAAATTAGTGGCCACAAGCTCAATAGTACCATGTGGTAAATTAGGCGATACCGTAAATTATACCTACGAAATTACAAATAACGGAGAAGTACCAATAACCAATATTCAGGTTATTGATCCAATGACCGGAATGACCATAACAGGAAATCCGGTATCGAGTTTAGCCGTTGGGGCAAAAGTAACATTAACGGGAGCTTATGTGATCACAGCCGCAGATGTAGCTGCAGGCAGGATTATTAATTCCCCAAAAGTGACTGGTACAGATCCGTCTTTAAATACTGTTGAAGACACCCCTTTGCCAATTGAAACTATTTTATTGGCAACTCCAACTATTGATAAAATAATAAATACGACCTGCAGTGAATTGGGAAGTGTCGTTTTCAGTAATCTGCCTTCTACGGGAACCTGGACGTTAACAAGGTCCCCAGGTAATGTGGTAAGTAGCGGAACAGGAACAACAGCAACAATTACCGGTCTTCCAGTAGGAGGATATACTTTTAGAGTAACGAATAGTACCGGATGCCAGTCACCGGCAACACCGAACGTTCCTATTACAAACCAATCTTCCACAACCTGGAATGGCAGCGTATGGTCTGGTGGGAATCCTGATCTTACAAAAAATGTTGTTTTTAACGGAGCTTACACTTTAACATCAGATTTTGAGGCCTGTTCCTGTACAATTAATTCCGGAGTAAACATTTTAGTCCCTTCTGATCGTACTCTTACGATCACAAATGCCCTAAATGTTAACAGCGGCGCTACCCTTGTTTTTGAGAACAACTCCAGTTTAATGCAGGACAATAATGTGGTCAATACAGGAAATATTACCTATAA
>JBDTNT010000134.1:0-3805 GCA_039933615.1 Flavobacterium sp.
CGTGTTCTCCTTTTTTGATCACCACATATTTTGGTCCCAATTCCTGGATTTTAGCAGCAGCTTTTACTAAGGAATATTCTCCTGAAAGTTGTCTTGCCTCTTCATCATTGATTGTAATAACGTCTACACGTTTAATCACTTCAAGTAATTCCGGTAATGCGCAATCCATCCAGAAATTCATAGTGTCTAAAACTACTAATTTTGGTTTTTTCTCCAACTGATCTAAAACACTGCTCTGTACCAAAGGATGTAAGTTTCCTAGCATCACAATATCAGAATCTTTGAAGTTCTGAGGAACTTTAGGCTGGAAATTAGCTAAAACGTTTAGTTCTGTAACTAAAGTATCTCTTGAGTTTAGATCGTTGTGGTATAAACCACTCCAAAAAAAGGTTTTTCCACCTTTTACAATTTCGATACCTGAGATATCGATATTTTTTGAAGTCAGTAAATCTAAATGTTCCTGAGGAAAATCGTCACCAACTACAGAAACAATAGCCGATTGCAGGTTGAAAAAAGATGCTGATAAACCAATGTAAGTTGCAGCACCACCTAATATTTTATCTGTTTTTCCGAAAGGAGTTTCAATCGCGTCGAAAGCAACCGTTCCAACAATCAATAATTTATTCATTTTATGAATTTCGAATTAGGGTGCAAAGATACTTCATAAGTTACAATATTGCAACGGTTTACACTCTCAAAATTTTCACAAAAAAACAATAACGATTTCGGGATTAAAAGTATTGTAAATGAGTAAATTATATTCGGCACTCGTAAGGGATTAAAATAGGTTTTATTGATTTAAAAAACAAGGATTTTTTTCAAAAAATGATTTGAATTTTTTTTGATTGATGATTAAAAAATTAAAAATTATAACTGATACCTCTTATTATAATAGTTCTTCAATAAAGGAATCTGTATCAGAATCATTAAAGGTACAATCAGAATCGTATATAAAGTGATTTTTGAAACATGAAGCCCTGAAAATAAATCAGAAATTTTAGCAGAATAGGTATTGCTTATTTTTAATTCGTAATTGTTGCCAGTCATCAATACGTAAACAATCAAAGCGATTAGTGCTCCGGTAATAATAATCCATACTTGTTTTGAAATCAAAGGTTTGTAGGATTTTATTTTGCTCTTCTCAGCAGCTAAAACCTGAACCATTATTTTTGAAGTAAAGTCAATTGATGGTGATTCCAAACTGCTTTCGGCCATCATTTTATCAATAAGATTTTCTATGTTTTTATCGCTCTCTTTCATAATACTCTAGTATTTCTGGTTCTAATTGCTTTTTAAGGATAACCGCTAATTTTTGTCTGCTTCTGAATAATTTTACTTTGGCGTTGTTGGTCGAAATATTCATGATTTTTCCGATTTCATCTAAACTCTGATCATCAAAATAAAAAAGTGTCAGCAGGAAATTTTCATCGCTTGGTAACAAATTTAAGCAATTCTGAATGGTTTGCTTCCGTTCTTTATCTTCTAATGCACTCAGCGCATTATCCATTGTTTTAATTAAATGTGCTGAAAATTCATCTATCGAGATATTGTTTTCTTCCTTTTTATTTTTCTTCAGACGGTCTAAACAGGTGTTGTAGGCAATTTTATAACTCCAAGTTGAGAATTTGGAATCTCCTTTAAACTTGCTTAAAGAATTGTAAATCTTAATAAAGGTATCCTGAGAAACTTCTTCGGCTTCTTCGCGGTTTTTAACCATTTTGAGCGCGAGGCTAAAAATCATATCCTTATAACGATTAACCAACACGGCAAACGCATTGTGGTCGCCTTGTATAATTAAATTGATATAATGCTGATCTTCTACTGTACTCATATGCTATAGGACGACAGTTTGTTTGTTTAGGTTACAATAAAATTAAAATAAAATTCTAAAGTTTTAAATTCCAAAATCCAATTCAAAAACTTTGTTTCAGGTTTCAGGTTTCAGATCCTGTTGTTTATACACAATATTGTGAGAAAAAAAGCAAAACGTATATTTTCTTATATCACTTATATGGTTTAAAATTTTTATGTTTCCAGTTTTTGGGATTTTTTTAAAGAAACCTGTAACCTAAACGAAACTCCTCTCGTCATATGAAGTATCAATCAATTAAAACAAAATAGTATGTTAGCAGGAATTTTAATACCAATCAGTTTTTTTCTAATGATCTTCGGGATCGTTTATCTTATTTATTCAACAAGAAACAGAGAGCGTCTTGCTCTGATAGAAAAGGGTGTTGACGCCAGCATTTTTTTGGAAGGAAGAACGAATGGAGTTCCAGCCTGGAAAATCTTTGTCCTGAATTTTGCTTTTCTTTTAATCGGAATTGGACTTGGGTTTTTTATTGCCTTATTCCTTTCAACTTACACGCAGATGAATTCTGATGTTGTATATCCGGCAACAATCATTACAATGTCCGGACTTGGTTTACTTGCAGGATTTCGTGCCGCGAAAGATTTAGACAAAGAGTAAATAAAAATTTAAGTTAGTACTTTTGAATAACGTATCAGTAAACATTGTTTGCTGGTGCGTTATTTTTATTCTTTAGATTGGACAGTTTCATAATACACATCAACAGAAAGTTTAGGCTGCACAGAAGCCATAACAGCCAATTGATCACAACGTTCATTTTGTGGATGATTGTTGTGGCCTTTAATCCATTTAAAATCGACCTGATGCTTGCGGTATATAATTAAAAACCGTTTCCACAAATCAGGGTTTTTTTTGCCGGTGTAGCCTTTTTTCTCCCAGCCAAACACCCATTTCTTCAAAACGGAATCAACGACATATTTAGAATCTGAAATCACCAACACCTTCATGTTTGGGTTTTTGAGTTTTTCCAGCCCGACAATTACGGCCAGAAGTTCCATTCTGTTATTGGTAGTAAGTCGAAAACCTTCGTAAAATTCTTTTTTATGTGGTGTGCCAACCAATTCCATGACTACGCCATAACCTCCGTTTCCGGGATTTCCTTTTGCAGCGCCATCTGTATATATATGTACTTCGTGTTGGGTCATTATAGAATTTTATATTTTAGTCCCTTTAGTTATCGGGATCGGAATTTTATTTTTTAAGTTTATTCTTCCAATAATCTTGAGATGATTTCAGGAAAATACTTTTGTTCTAATTCATGAATCTTTTCAGCCACGGTTTCCGGTGTATCCTCTTCTGTTAAAAGAACATTTTTCTGAAAAATAATACCACCTTCATCATAATGCTCATTTACATAATGAATGGAGATTCCGGTTTCCTTTTCTTTATTATTTACTATTGCTCTGTGAATGTGCATTCCATACATCCCTTTTCCGCCATAATTAGGTAAAAGGGCAGGATGAATGTTAATAATTCGATTAGGATACTGTTCTATTATATGATCCGGGAACTTCAATAGAAAACCCGCAAGCACAATCAGATCCGGGTCGATTTCCTGTATTTTTTGTAATATGTTTCTCTCTGAAAGTTCGCTTTTAGAGAAGATTTCAACGGGAATTTGATGATTTTTGGCTCTTTCGATAACTTTTGCCGAAGCATTATTCGTAAAAACAGAAACGACTTTTGCAATTTTGGTTTTTGCAAAATGTTTGATAATATTTTCAGCATTACTTCCTGATCCTGAGGCAAAAACAATAATTTTCTTCATAATCGAATTTATTTTGAGAATGCAAAAAACGGAATAAAAATCGAAAATAAATAGTATTAAAAGGGCTTTCTTGAAATTAATTTTATAAATTAGTATCACATTTATAAACTAAATAGTTGTTTTAAAATAAAGTTTTTTATTTTTGCCAACAAATTAAATTCTAAAAT
>JBDTNT010000135.1:0-7420 GCA_039933615.1 Flavobacterium sp.
ACTTGTTAGTTATTTTTTTTTTTAGCCTTTCATGCACCATGAAAGGCTTTTTTTAGAACTATTAAAAAAATTAAAAGATGAGATCAAATAGAAATACAAACATAATGATGCAGTGCTGTCTGATGAAAATACCATGTTGTATGTGATTTTATAATTAGAACAACTGAACAAAGTAAATAATTCCCCAATTTTAAAATATATAAAATGAGTGCAGAAATAGTAAAACAGAATCCCTTTCAATCTATGATTGATCGCTTTAATATCGCCGCTGATATTCTTAATCTCGATGAATCCATCAGGCAGAAACTACAGCGTCCGGAAAAACAAATAGTAGTCAATTTTTCGATCACCTTAGACAACGGAGCAATTCGAAATTTTGAAGGCTACCGTGTCATCCATAATACGGCACTAGGTCCTTCAAAAGGTGGGATCCGTTACGATTTGGCAGTAAATCTTGATGAAGTAAAAGCACTTGCAGCCTGGATGACCTGGAAATCTGCCGTAACCGGAATTCCTTTTGGAGGAGCAAAAGGCGGGATAATCTGTGATCCAAGAACACTTTCTAAAACAGAATTAGAGAAAATAACACGAGCCTATACCAAAGCATTAGCAGATATTTTCGGACCTGAAAAAGATGTGCCTGCTCCCGACATGGGAACCGGACCGGACGAAATGGGCTGGCTAATGGATGAGTTTTCATTGGTACACGGAAAGACAATTCATGCCGTAGTAACCGGAAAACACCTGCATTCTGGTGGTTCTTTGGGAAGAGTAGAAGCAACTGGACGTGGTGTAAGTATTATAAGTCTGCTGGCGCTTCAAAAACTAAAAATCAGACCTGCAAGAGCTACTGCTGCCATTCAGGGTTTTGGAAATGTCGGCTTGCATTCGGCTTTGTTTTTATTCGAAAAAGGATTGAAAATTGTTGCGGTAAGTGACGTTTCCGAGGCTTTTTATAATCCTGAAGGACTCAATATCCCGGAACTGATTTTGTATTATAACCTGAATAATAAATCCATAAAAGGATATCCAAATTCAGTTGCCATCAAACATGAAGATTTATTGCTTTTGGATGTTGATGTTTTGATTCCGGCTGCGAAAGAAGATGTTATTACAGGGAAAAATGCCAATGACATTCGTGCTAAAATTATTGTTGAAGGTGCAAACGGTCCTGTTTCTTCTGATGCTGATAAAATACTGCATGATAATAACGTTCTGGTCGTTCCGGATATCCTGGCAAATGCCGGCGGTGTTACAGTTTCCTATTTTGAATGGCTTCAGAATTCGCTTTTGGAATCCTGGAGAATCCATCAGATTAACAAACGTCTGGAAGATATACTGGAAAAAGGTTTTGATACTGTTTTTAGGGTTGCGGCAAAATATAAGGTAACACCACGCATTGCTGCTTATATTATTGCTTTGAAAAAAGTCGCCGAAACACAATCTGTAAAAGAAGTGGCACTGGATTCGCCAAAGTATAAACAGAATTAAAAATTTATGCTACAATTAAAGGAAGATAATTTCATCAGTTGATACGATAAAGGGAAATTGTATTGATTGATGAAAATATGTTCTTCCTGAATTAATTATAATACAACAAAGTAATTTTTAAAATGGAACATATTAATTTTCTTGCCTTCGCAATGCCAGCCTTTTTTCTTTTTTTATTTATGGAATATAAGATAGCGCAACGAAGAAAAAGACCGGAAATTTTCAATTATGAAAGCTCCGTTTCGAATATTAGTATTGGTATTGCAGAAAGATTGGTCAATTTATTTATAGCGGCGAGTTTCTATCAATTGTATTATTTCATTTATAACAATTATCATCTTTTTGATATTCCGGCGAATGTTTTTGTCTGGTTTGCTTTAATTCTCGCAACCGATTTTGTCTGGTATTGGTACCACAGAGCAGGACATGAAGTCAATTTTTTCTGGGCAGCGCATATTGTGCATCATCATAGTGAAGAATTTAATTTTACCGCTGCGGCAAGAATTACCACTTTTCAGGCCGTTATCCGGACTGGATTCTGGTGTGTCCTGCCTTTTACGGGATTTCATCCGACAATGGTGATTACAATGCTGATTGTTCATGGAGCTTATTCATTTTTTACGCATACACAGCTTGTCGGAAAAATAAAATGGCTGGAATATGTTTTTGTGACACCTTCCGTTCATGGGATTCATCACGCTTCCGATGAAAAGTATCTTGATAAAAACTATGGAGATATGTTTACTTTCTGGGATCGTATTTTTGGAACCTTCCAAACGGAAGAAGAAAAACCAAAATACGGGTTAACGCATCCGCTGAAAAGTTACAGTTTCCTGTGGCAGCATTTTCATTATTACTTTGAAATTTACGAATTAATGAGACGCTCCAAAGGTTTCAAAGAAAAATGGAAAGCCGTTTTTGGAAGTCCCGCCAACATGGATCAGGACATCCGTCCCATATTGGAAAAACGTTTTCTGCAAGATAAAGCCAATCCAAATCAGAGACTTCGATTTAAGAATTATCTTTATATTCAGTTAGGGATTTCAACTTTATTCTTAACTGTTTTTACCTATTATTTTGAATTTTTAAATGCTTTTGATAAAGTTTTTGTGCTGGCCATTATACTCATCACACTGATTAATTGCGGTGCTTTATTAGAGCAGCGAAAATGGATTTATTATCTGGAGTATGCCCGGATTTATATGTTTGCAGTTTATTTTTTATATGAAGAGGGTTTAATGATCTTTATCTTTATTCCACTCGTAATTATGATTTTTGCAGAGCAGTTATTTTCGCTGAGTAAACGATATCAAAATGTGGTTCTTCAATTAGAATCTCCGGAATGACAAGATTACGGAGAAAAAAACTCAGTATCTTAGATTCTCAAAATCTCAGTACCTTATATCGTTTTAATCGCCATAATCTTTTCCTCAAAAGTATCCTTAAAATCAGATTTGCTTTTGATCCTTGTTTTGTAAGTGTAGATTGTAGCGACAGAGAGTTCCAGGAATTCTGCCATTTGACTGCTGTCCTGAATTCCCAGTCGGTACAAAGCAAAAATTCGAAGTTCAGTGTTTAAAAGTTCTCCTTTCTTGACAATACATTTATGGTCATTTGGGAATAAATGATTAAAATCGGTCACAAAAGTGGGGAACAATTTCAGGAAGATCTCATCAAACTGATGGAAAAGATTCTCCCGTTCTTCCTTGACATTATAACGTTTTAAACTCGCAATCACTTCATCTGTTTTTTTTGTAATGATCTTATGAAGTGTACTTTTCTGGATATGATCTATTTTATTGATGAATGCCGAAGTGGCTTTAATAAAATAAGTAATGTATTCTTCCTTAATAGCATTGGCCTCACTCAGGCTGATATTCATTTCCTGCAGCTGACTGTACGATGACGCCATTATTTTTCTCGCCTTATTTCTTTCTTTTAATTGTTTGAAAATAATAATCGAAAACAAAATGATAATTACGGTAAGTAATGTCAACAGGATAATGATTCTTTCGAGTTTATCATTTTTTTCTTTTACATTATTCAGCTGTGCTTTTTCAATAATGGGTAAAATCGATGAAATCTCAATTTTGCGATGTCTGGCGTTATAGAAAGTTGCATCATCCATGGCAATGTTGATGTACTCGTTCGCTTTGTCCAGATAGCCCATTTTAAAGAGCTCGTTAGCCAGATTTCGTAAGGCCACTGTTTCTTTGGTTGCATTTTTTACGTCGGCAATGGCAGCAAGCGCCAGATAATAAATGGCTTTTTTGGTGTATCCTCTTTCCGAATAAATATAGCCCAGGCTTGAAGTTGCAATTCCGTAATAATCCGGAGGCAGGTCATAATTATTAATCCAGTAACTAAAGGCAAATTCGGCACCGCGCCAATCCTGTTGTTTCAGTCTTTTTAAGCTTTCGGCAGCCCAGTACTCGTTGGTATTTGTTCCGATTAATTCTAAAGCCTTTTTCAGGAAATGATTTCCCTGCTGTACATAATGGATATTAAAGCGCTGATCGCGGTTATAATCGGCTAAATCATAATAAGCGCGGGCTTTTATATTGTAGTATTCAAACTTATTTTTGGTATCCAGTTTTTTGTCGTCGATGACATTCAGAGTATCAATGGCTTCTTTAAATAAACCGGAAGAAAGCAATACGAATCCTTCTTTTATTCGGCTTTTAGCCAGATACTTTGGGTCTTTTAATACAATTGCCTTAATTTTCGCTTCTTCCAAATAATAGTATGCGGAGTCATATTTAAAAGATTTGTACTCTTCGAACAATGACATATAGCAATTGTATAGCGCTTCATTGTTCTGGCTCAAGGTAAATTTTGATACATTTTTTTTTAATACTTCTATTTTTTGATATTTCTTTTTAAGATACACCTCTTTTTTAAGGAGCACTTTATCTAATTCTTCCAGAACAGGATTTGTCTCTTTCGCAGTCAGAGAAAAACCTGCAATGAAAAAATATAGAATTAATATTCTTTGCATGGTCATGTTTTGATTTAAGGGTAGAAAATAGTTTTTGGTTGGTTTGAGTTAATTCGTTTTAATTCAAATAAGCCTGAGCGCTTATGGTCGGCAACTTTTAGAATTTAGCAAATTTAAGCGTAACCTATTTAAAAACAAGGGTTACTTTATTTGAAAATTAGATCTAAATGTTAAAAGTAGTTTAATAATTTGCAATTATACAATAAAAAGCAATTATATATATACATAGTGAAAAAAATATAAGCTTTAATTTTGATATTGTCATTTCTACCATTAATTATAAAGCATTTTTCATCTAAACAAAGTCTTGATTTTTTCTATTCCAAAAATATTTTAAATGATTGATTATTAGATATTTGATTTGGAATTCGTTTGGTTTTTATCTTGATTTTTCTCAGATATTTTTTTTAAGATTTATTTAACGTATAGTTTCGCTATGTCCTTAACGGATAAAAAACCTAACAATCAAACCACAAATTTATGAGATGTAAAAGTATGTATTGGGTGGCTGTTGTGATGTGTTTAATGGCTATTGGCTGTGACAACACTGAAGATGGAAGCTACGTTGATCCAATTACCATTTATGAGAAAGTAAACGGAAATTGGGGATTAACAAACCTGAAAATGGTTGATGAATCTGCGAAAGCAAATAAAATCGAACCAAACGAAGAGAACTTGAGTACCTATTTTAATTACGAAGATTTTAAAATCAACTTTACCGTAGACACACAAAACAGGCCGACAAGTTATGAGGTTACCGGAAATGTTCCTCCATTATTTGCACCAAAAGGATATTGGGCATTAAGTTCAGATTTTCAGCAGACAAATGCCAGTGCAGTAAAAATCTATTTGTACAGCGATGCTCAAAAAACTCAGAAAACAGATGAACTCCGGGTGATTTCGGTTCCGGGTAAAAATGAAGAAATGCAGCTTCAGTTGATGCGTACTTCCGGCGGAGTTGCTTTTGTTTCTTATGTATTCAAATTAAATGCTATTAATTAAAAAGTAATATGAAAAAATTTATATATACAATTTTACTTGCCCTGCTGATGGCTCCTAATTTTATTCAGGCGCAGGAAGCGGCAGGCGCAGTAGGACCAATATCATCATTTCCGGTAGTGTACAAGTATGATGAAAAAGTGATCTGGTATTTTGATATGTCCGCAAGCACATTTGCAGAAACAGAAGATCTTTATATCTGGATCTGGTCGCCATCTGAACCAGATGCAGGAAACTGGGAAAACTCATCTGATTTTGCAAAACTGAAATATGAAGGCAATAAAATCTGGAGTTTTACTTTGACCCCAACAACGTATTTTTCAAAAACTCCAGAAGAAATTGCCGCAAGTGCAGGATTTTGGTTCCGTCTGAAAAACAAAAATGGCTCAAAACAAAGTGATGTGGCGAGTATTACCTACACTGATTTTTCGTCATTCTATACCGCCAATGAGGTAATCAGGTCATATCCGACAAAACCAACAATTGATAAACCGGTCAGTATTTTATTTAATTCTAATCTGAAAGATGGTTTTGCAGGTGTACCAAGTGTACATTTTCATAGCGGTTTAAACAATTGGGCTGTTTTGCAGGAATACCAGGCATGGCTTCCGGAGGTATCTGAAAAAACAAAACTGAAAGATCTCGGAAACGGTTTTTACAGAATGGATTTGATTCCACAGGAATATTATAATACAGAACCGGGTTTTGTTATGGAAAATATTACTTTCCTAATGGTCGCAAAAGACTGGACTACTAATTCCGGTGATCAGATTATTTATGCCGGCGAATTTATTCCGCCACCGCCACCGGTTTTCAATTTCTTCCCTTTACAAATAAGCCAGAAAGACTTTTTAGGAATGTCAAGAAAAAACAACGAATCAGGCGTTAACAAATTAATCTATACGATCACAGCAGGAAGCAAAACAATTTCGGGTGAGTTTGCCGGAGGAACAGCAGAGATTAAAGGATTTGTCAATTTAGTTTCAGAACTAAAAGGAGTGCCGAATTTAACGGAAATTCATGTCCTGGTAAAAGACAACAAAGACAAAACAATTTCAGATTCGACCATTCCTCTTAAAAGTTTAGACAAATAATTCACTATTAAATTAAAACACCAATTCTAATGAATAGTAAAAATAAAAAAATAGTCCTGCACCAAATGTGGACTATTAAATCGGCGGTATTGATGATTTTCATGCTTTTTCTTTCGGCAGGAATTTTTGCCCAGGGGAAAAAGCAGGTATCAGGAACCGTTTACGACAATACGGGAAGTGTATTGCCGGGAGCTTCTATTATTGAGGTCGGGACCAGAAATGGAACAACAACAGATTTTGACGGAAAGTTTACACTGCAGGTAGCTGTAGGTGGTGCAATCGAAGTTTCTTTTATCGGATCTACAACACAAAAAGTTCAGATCACTGCAGCAAGTTCTAATCTGGATGTCCGTCTGCAGAATGACGGTTATACACTGGCGGAAGTTCAGGTGGTTTCTGTTGGATACGGAAAAGTAAAAAAAGGAGACTTAACAGGTGCAATTTCGACCGTTGGAGCAGATGATTTAGTAAAAGGAACAATCTCTTCAACAGAACAGGTCCTACAGGGAAAAGTAGCGGGATTGAGTATTATTCGTCCTTCGGGTGATCCTTCTGCAGGTGCTACAATTCGTTTGCGTGGGGGAACTTCATTAACGGCAAGCAATAGTCCGCTAATTGTTGTAGATGGTATTGCAGGAGTTGATATTAATGTGGTTCAGCCTTCCGATATTAAATCGATAGACGTTTTAAAAGATGCATCCGCAACGGCTATTTATGGTTCAAGAGGTGCCAATGGAGTTATAATTATTACAACTAAATCGGGTACAAAAGGTGTTTCTGTTGTTTACAGCGGATTATCCAGTATTGGTTATGTTACGGATAATTTAGATCTTTTATC
>JBDTNT010000136.1:0-6037 GCA_039933615.1 Flavobacterium sp.
CTAGCCCTGATAGAAGCGGTATCCTTTTTCCGGCTTCTTTAGCCGGGAAAAGATATAGCGGATAGCAGGAAACAGCTCCTGATAAATCTTAAAACAAAAAAAGAGGATCATTAAAAATCCTCCTTTCTTTATATTACTAAAAACGTATTCTACTCCATCAAAAAAACAATCAGCCCTCTGGCACCATGAGCTCCGAGAACCAAAGACTGTTCAATATCGGCTGTTTTGGAAGGTCCGGCAATAAAAGTCCCGAAACCATATTCCTGATTCCCTATTTTGTCATACGCCTGATGCATGGTGGCAACAATGTCTTTTTTGTGAACAATTATGGCCAGATATTGTGCGATAAAAGGCGATATACGCTGCCCTAATAAGGCATCTGTAACCCAAAGCGCACTATTTTCTGCTACTCCAAAATGAGCTTTTATAATGGTCAATTCTACATCTTCAAGCGAATGAGGGTCGTCATTTTTCCAGTTTAAACCTGCTATTTCCGAAAGTTCGGGAATGGTTGTGATGATTCGTTTTTCGAGTGCATAATGATTTCTTAGAAAATCTTTGACTTCATTATAATCTGCAACTTCAGCAAAATCTCCTCCGATACTTTTTAGAACTGTTTTATAGGTTTCCAGAATATCAAAATTCTCTGAACCCAAAACATTCAGATTCGGTAAGTCAGTCACAAAACCGGGTTGGTTTTGTTTTATTTTTTGTAAAATCTGCTCTTTACTGCTCATCTTTTTTTGCTTTAGCTTCTCTTGAATTTTTCTTGTACCATTCTCTGAAAGATTCCTCGGGGACATCCGGCATTTCACGTTGGTCGTACCATTTGTTCATTTTGTTGTTTACCAGTGAAGGCACGTTTTTCATCACAAATTTTCCTGATTTTCCTGCCAGATTAAAAATTACAGGATTCGCTAAAACTGCGGCCATAGTTTTCATTGCAATTGTTTTGGAAGTTGGGGTATGGCCTTCTTTCACTAAAACCTGACGCCATTTATATAACTGATCGTGAATATCAATTTTAACGGGACAAACATTCGTACAAGAGCCACAAAGCGTACTTGCAAAAGGTAAATCGGCATTTTTACTCATATCGAGATTAGGAGCCAAAATCGCTCCAATTGGTCCTGCAACGGCATTGTGATAACTGTGTCCACCGCTGCGTCTGTAAACCGGACAGGTATTCATACAGGCACCACAGCGAATGCATTTTAAGGAATTCCTAAAATCTTCCCTGCCCAACTGTGTGCTTCTGCCATTGTCTACAATTACAATATGAATTTCTTTTCCATCTCTTGGTTTTTTAAAATGACTCGAAAATGTAGTAATTGGCTGTCCTGTTGCGCTTCTCGCTAACAATCTCAGAAAAACACCTAAATGTTTTCGCTGCGGAATCAGCTTTTCGAACCCCATACAAGCGATATGTACGTCGGCCAAATGCGCCCCCATGTCTGCATTTCCCTCATTGGTGCACACTACAAATTCCCCTGTTTCTGCAATCGCAAAATTAACTCCGGTCAATGCCGCCCTGCGGGTCAGAAAGGTATCTCTTAAGTGCAGGCGGGCTGCTTCGGTAAGATATTGGGGATCGTTATTTCCTTTTTCTGTTCCGAGATGTTCGTGGAAAGTTTCGCTTACATCTTCTTTTTTTAGGTGAATAGCCGGCAAAACAATATGACTTGGCGGTTCTTTTCTTAGCTGAACGATTCGTTCCCCGAGATCAGAATCGATGACGTCAATTCCTTTTTGGGTTAGGTATTCATTCAAATGGCATTCTTCGGTCAGCATTGATTTGGATTTTACAATCTGTTTTACCTCATGTCTGACCATGATCGAATGAACTATTTCGTTATGTTCCCTGGCATCGGCTGCCCAGTGTACAATTATCCCGTTTTGTTGTGCATTTACTTCAAATTCAACCAAATAATCGTGAATATTGGAGAGCACATTATTTTTAATTTCTGAAGCTGTTTCCCGCAGTAATTCCCAGTCCTGAATCTGATTTGCGGACCTGTCACGTTTTTCGCGGACAAGCCAAAGTGTTTCGTCATGCCAGTTTACGCGTTCCACATCTTTATTAAAACGTGTTGCTGCTTCACTATGATTTATTGTTTTTTTTGAAGACATTTTTTATGAATTAAAAGTCTGTTTTTCGAAAATTAACCGCAAGGTTCTAAAGACTTAGATTAAGCTTTGAGAACCTTGCGGTTTTCTTTGCTTCCTTTGCGTTTAAATAATTTTTATTTTTCAAAAGAATTTAATATTTCGGCTATATGAATCGTTTTGATATTGCTTTTCTGCCTTTTCAGGATTCCTTCCAAATGCATGAGGCAGGACATATCGCCACCCGTTATATAATCGACATTATGATTTTGATGGTCTTTGATCCGGTCTTGTCCCATTTTTACAGAAACAGCTTCTTCGGTCACACAAAAGGTGCCTCCAAAACCGCAGCATTCATCTTTTCTGGTCAGAGAAACCAAATCAATTCCTTTTATCTGACTCAGCAATCTTTCCGGTTTTGAAAAAGCCGGTGCGTTTAATTCCGTCATTTGTGAAAGTTTCAATCCGCGTTGTCCATGGCAGCTTTGGTGCATTCCGACTCTGTATGGAAAACTCCCTTCGATGTGCTCTATTTTCAGAATGTCCGTGATAAACTCCGTCAATTCGTAAACTTTTTTACGCAATTCATCTGCCAGATCCTGTACTTTATCATCGTGCAGATGTTCTTTTACATGTAAAACACAACTTCCCGACGGGCAGACGATATAATCAAATCCGGCAAAATTATTTATAAAATTGGCGTCACAGCCTTTTGTCAAATATTGATACCCGCTGTTTGCCATTGGCTGTCCGCAACACGTCTGACCCATCGGAAAGTGGACTTCACAACCTAATTTCTGCAAAAGCTCATAGGTTGCAATTGCCACTTTTGGATAAAACTGGTCGACGTAGCACGGTATAAAAAGTCCGATTTTCATATTCTAGGTAATTATTTTTTATTTTAATACATCGTGACATAGCTATACAAACTCGAAAAAGACGTTTCACTCAAAAATAAATCACATAACTATGCAAAAAAATCATGATTTTCTAAAACATCCTGATTCCTAATTTTAGATCTATGTCTCTATGTGTTAAATATTTTATACACAGATTTAATTTTTAATTTTTTAATCTGTGGCAATATATTAATGTTTGTAAAATTTCAAATCAATTAAATCGTTCTGAATAGGCTTTGGATTCCAGTTTTCATGAATCGCCAACGCAGCGCCCAGTGCACTTGCCTGTGCCATCGATGCTGCATAAACTTCTACATCCGGGAAAGCCTCGGCCAGTAAATTCATGAAAATTGAATTTTTACTGAAACCTCCATCCACAAAAATTTTCTTTACAGGACTATTCTGAATTACTAAATTAGTTGAAAAAAACTGTTGTTCGACAATATCCATCATTAACTGATGATAAGCAGTTTCATAATTCTTAAAAACGGTAAGATCTCTTTTTTGAAAAGGACATTCCTTCAGAATATCAAACTCGTATTTCTTCGGATAAATAAATGAAAAAGTCAGTGCCCTTAAATTGGAAACTATCTTTTTATCAAAATAAACATCCTTGTAAGTATCAATCGAAACCTTGAAATGTTCAGCCAGTCTTTTGACCTGGATTTCATGTTCATTCCCTGAAAACAGACGAGCCGCTTTTACCGGTTTTTCGGTATATTGCAGGTAGCACAAACAGTCGTGCTGCAATTCCTCAAAAGTTAATTGTTTGGTATTAAATGGATTTAAGGAAATACTCCAGGTTCCTGTGGACAACAAAACAAAAGGCTCCGTAAAGTTAATCGTATACGGAATAATCGCCGACGAGCTGTCGTGCAACCCTGCTCCGATTGCAATTCCTTCTTCATTTTTTATGACATCTTTTCCATAATGAAGAGGCGGAAGTTTGTCTTTTATCTCTTCATTTTTGACCCATTTGTGATACTTCATCTTTTTAAAATTCCAAAGATTGGTATGGCAACCGATACTTGTAATATCCGAATAAGCTTCATTCGTTAAAAGAAAACTCAGGTATTGCGGTAAGTGCAGGCAATATTTCACTTCTTCAAATAATTCCGGATTTTCTTCTTTCAGCCTGTAAATCTGCATCCCGGAATTAAGACTTCCTAAAACCGGAGAGGCTGTTTTGACAGCAAAATTTTCTTTCCCTTTATATTTTTGATAAAACTGCTCTTTTAAATCTTCCGGATATTCTTTCAGATAATTATACAGCGGAGTCAGCGTATTTCCGTTTTTGTCAAGGTATACAAAACTAGCTCCATAGGTACTGAAATTGATCGCTTTGAGCACGTAATCGGTCAGGTTTTTTATTTCTGATAATCGTTCGAGTATCCAGTTTTTGAGCACTTCGATATCTTCACACGGAAAACCATCTTCATCGACTGTTTCGTCCAGATTTACTGATTTCTCCCAAACAATTTTATAATTTTCATCAAATAAAAACACCTTTTTGTTTGTTTTACCAATATCAAAAATTGCAACTACATTCATTTTAGAATTTTTATAAGCCTGTAGCCATTGTTTTTAATCCTCTTTCTCCAATCAGATTTTTTCTTACTGTAAGACTGCGGTATAATTCCACCGGATTTAAAGCTGCTCCCGAACGCAGACGGGCTTCGGCTACTAAGGCACGAACATCTGTGCGGAAGGCGTTTTGCAAAATTTCCTGTGCTTTTACCACATCATTTTCATCCTGTGCAATTTCCAATTCTTTTCTGTCAACCAAAAGGGCCTGTGCATACGCAATCATAATCGCTTCAACGGATTGTAAAAGGTCTTCCAACGGATCTTTTATATTGTGTGAGGCGTCAATCATCCAGCCTAAATCTTTGGCGTGGTTCATTCCTCTTGCATCCATTCCTTCCACTAATTCATTAAAGATCAAAAACAATTGATATGGTTTTAGTGCTCCGGCTGTTAAATCATCGTCCCCGTATTTTGAATCGTTGAAGTGGAAACCTCCTAATTTATTTTCCATTAATAATAAAGAAACAATCTGTTCGATATTGGCATTTGGTAAATGGTGCCCTAAATCGACCAAAGTCTGCGCTTTATCTCCTAATTTCTTTACATAGGAATACGATTGTCCCCAATCTGCAACAGTTGTGGAGTAAAAGTTAGGCTCCGCACATTTATATTCTAAAAACATTTTCCAGTTGGAAGGCAATGCAGCGTAGATTTCTTCCAAACTTTCTAAAGTATTCTGGTATGCTTTTCTAAAATTTAACTGTCCGGGGAAATTGGAACCATCGGCCAGCCAGATTGTCAAGGATTCTGATCCTAACGCAATTCCTTGCTGGATTACTTCAATATTATGGTTGATTGCCTGTTTACGGACGGCTTTATTTACATTTTGTAAAGAACCGTATCTGTATGTGTGCTCAGAACTTGCCTGATCCTGAAAAGTATTGGAGTTAACGGCATCAAACTTTAAATTGTGCTGTGCAGCCAGTGCTTTTATAGCATTATGGTCTGTCGGGATGTCCCACGGAATATGCAATGAAATTGCTCCTGAAGCATTGTTTAAAGCGTGAAGCAAACCTACATCTTCGATTTTTTCTTCTAAAGAACGTGGTTCTCCACCACCGGCAAAACGTCCGAATCTTGTTCCCCCAGTTCCTAACGCCCAGGATGGAATTGCAATTTGAAAATCAATTAATTTCTGAATAATTGATTCTGTATCACCAACTTCTGATGCTGTAAAAGCAAATTTATTTATATGTTTTTTTAATAATTCCTCATTATGAGATGCTATATTGCTTGATCCGATTAACATATTATTTTATTTTAATAGAATTTTCAATTTATAAAATATAAATCGAACTTCAGTTTTACTTTATTCTTTTTTTCTTCTTTTTATTTGATACTATTTCGTTTAAAAATCTAACGTTCGAATCTGATCGAACGTTAGATGTCACAAAAAACCACTTTTGCTTAAACAAACTTAAAAAAACTAATTTTTTATCTATAGA
>JBDTNT010000137.1:0-4516 GCA_039933615.1 Flavobacterium sp.
GAACAAACAGAATGGCATCGTGTGACGGCCTGGGGGAAAACTGCTGAAATTATTGAGAAGTATGTTGTAAAAGGAAAAGAAATTGCAATAGAAGGAAAACTGACCCACAGAAGTTATGACGACAAAAACGGAGAGAAAAAATATGTTACCGAAGTAGTTGTCAACGAGATTTTACTTTTGAGCAAGTAAATGTTGGACTAAATTTATTGTAACCCGATAGCTTTTGATTAGGCTATCGGGTTTTTTGCTTTCAATTAAGGACAGACTTATAAAACAGAAGCACCATTTATATCGGTTGTCAGTATTTCGCTCATATAGTCGAAAAAAGGCCTCATGTTTTTGCAGGTTTCTAATGCCTGTTCTAAAAAAGCTTGACTTAGGACTTCATCGTCAGTAAAACGTTTAATGATTAAAAACTGTTTGTAGCGGAGTAAATCGATAGCTTCATGATTGATATCAAATCCTTTCGGTGCAGTTTTAAGCTGTTCGCCCTGTAAAGTTCCGAAAGTGCTGATAAAAGATTTTGAATGCAATATTTTTTGCATTGGTTTAGCATCATGGGCAAACTCGCTTCTTATGCGCTTTAAATCTCCAGCAGAAGGCCCCCAAAATCCACCGGCAAAAAAACTGTTTCCTTGTTCCAGATGAAAATAATAGCCACCACGCCTTGCGCTTGTTGCACGGGTAAAACTGCCGCCCCAAAAAGTTTTGAAAGGCGTTTTGTCTTTAGAAAAACGGATATCACGATAAATTCGATAGACACTTTTTTTACCGGAAGCATTTTCCAAAACATCGGTTTTAGAAAGCTCCTGAAGCAGAGCACCCGCAAAAGTTTCAATATGATTTAATTCTTTAAGATAGTTTTCTTTATTGTCGTCAAACCAGTGTTTATTGTTATTTGTTTTTAGCTTTTGCAAAAAATCAAGACTGGATTTGGGTATAATTGTGTGGTTTTTCATAATTGAATGTTAGTGTCTTTTTTAAAATCAGAACACGACTCTAATTTAAACTAAACTAAAAACCCACCAGATTACTGATGGGTTTTTATATATGTTTTTAAGCCGTCTTTTTTATTAAGTCAAACATAGGACAACGGGAGCAACGTTTCTTTTCGCTCTTTTTGAATTTCTCGCAACAGCTTGATTTGCAGTTTTCGAGTTTCTTAATCTTATCAAGGATATCTTTGTTCTTCTTTTTCTTTTTATCCTTCTTCTTGTCGTTGTCTTTAACCTTATCTTTCTTGCTCACAGTTCCTCTCAATTATAAAACTGAGACAAATATAAAAGAATAAATGTTATTTTTATGTGTTCTAAATAAACTTTAACTTTTTTATTTTGGGTTGATTGCGATTGAGCTTGTAACTGTTAATTGCTGGATATCACGGTCAAACAAGTAAAGCCCACCCTTATCGTCACCAATCAGGTTGATTTTGTCAAGGATAGATTTAGCTGTAGCCTCTTCTTCGATTTGCTCTGCCACATACCATTGTAAGAAATTATGTGTTGCATAATCTTTTTCAGAAAAAGTAATGTGTACTAATTCATTGATAGATTCTGATACGAAAATTTCATGATTGTAAAGTGCTTCAAACATTTCTTTAAAAGTGGTGTAAGATGTTTTTGGAGCTTTTAAGTCAGTGATTGTTGCATGTCCGCCACGTTCGTTGATGTACTTGACCAATTTAAGCATGTGCGCACGTTCTTCGTCTGACTGTGTGTACATAAATTGAGCAATTCCCTCTAATCCGTGTACTTCTGCCCAACAAGCCATTGAAAGGTAAGTTTGTGAAGACTCTGCTTCAATTCTGATTTGCTTGTTTAGTGCTGTTTCTATATTTTTTGATAACATAATCTTGGGTTTTGTGTAAAGTTAAATAATTTTAAGCAATTAAGAACTCCATTTGGTGCTATTGGAAACAATTCAGATTCAGACTAAATACAATGAAACCAGCATATTTCAATTGATACTGACTTTTCTATAAAATTAATCAGGTGTAAAAAAGTTGATTTTGTCTCAGTTGTATCCGTCTGTAAACTTAAGCATCATGTATTGCTTTGTTGTTGTATCGTAATATCCTAAAATAGAATAATCTTTAAATTTCATTATACTTTGTAATGCAATTTCATTGTGTTTATCCATAAACAAATAAATTTTGTCTACGGCCAGAGGTTGCTGTTTTTCTGTGGTATATCCGAACTTTTTGTCCCAGATACTTTCAAAAAAGACAGTCTTCGTCTGAATGTCCGGATAGTAAAAACCATCAAAACTCTGATTGGTTGGTTTGCTGATTCCTCCGATAGTGATAAATAGATTTTTTTTGTTTTTGAATACTGAGACACCCAAGTCTAAATCGGATAAATGCTGCAGGAATTTGCTGGTATTTTTTAATTCTCTCGGACTGTAATCATCCCTTTGAATCATTAAAGGAGAATTTTTAAAAAGAATAGTATCATTTTTTGAAACAGCAATACTCTTTATCGCTTCTTTGGAATCCAGATCTTTTATGTCAAACAGAAGTTCGTCTTCATTGGCATTGATTTGATATAATTTGTTTTCGTGATAATAAGAATTAGAAGATCTTGCTGCTTTTTCAGAAAGAGGCTGAGCGAAGTTTTTTTCTTTGATATCAAGATTCGTCAAATCAATATCAAACAATTGTGTTCTTTCAATATTCTGGTCTAAAGTCAAAATAATACGGTCACTCAGCAAATACATTTTAGTTTTACTGATCGTCTTAAATAACGGATTGTATTCTCCGGGTTCCATTTTTTCAATCGGGTTTTCCAGAAGAATCTGATTGAATGTCCTGGCTTGTGTTTTTCTGTTCTGAAAAGTAAAAGGAGAGAAATCAAGTATTTTTTCTTCCACTATTCCGTTTTTGAAAACATAGAGAATTAGTTTTGGTTCCGTTTTATGCTGCGTCAGGAAATTAAAGGAATTGTCTTTCTGATATTGTGTCACAATAGACTGGACTGTATTCGGAAATTCAAATTTTAGTGCTTTCGAGGTTTTGCTCTCAAAATAATATTTGACGATTATGATGTTTTTTGATTCTTCTGAAAACCAATACAAAGTGGGGTTTCCGTCTTCGCTAAAACTGTATCCCATTAGAGACCTGCTTTCAAAATATGTTGCCGGACCCGTAAATTGGTCCCTCAGGAATAAGGCGCTGTTGTATTTTAGAATCGTAAAATTCCCCTGAGCCATCACAAAGACAAATACTTCGTGAGTGGAGTTGTTTTCGAAATTTAAAATCTGGTCGTTTTCCCGAATCCTTTTTAATTCCAGAGGATAGGACGCCAATACCGTTTGGCTTAACAGGACAGAATTGTACAATACAGCTAAAAACAGAAATATTTTTCTCATATTTTTTAAGAATAAAATCAATTCAAAATCATCGTCTGAATCCTGTTTTATGAATTCATTGACTCCTGAAAATAGTCTACAAACTGACCCAGATGTAAACCGTCCATTAAACCATGATGAACATATACGGCCATCGAAATGGTTCTTTTTCCGGTTTCGGATGTCATCATTTTTCCAAAAGAAACTTTAGGGCAGCTGTCAGGATAGGTGAAACTCCGTGCATGTGTCAGCGAAGTAAAATTCAACCATGGAATTGCCGAAAAATGAATCACATTATCGTCTTTAAATTCCCGTGTAAAAAGCCCCGTTGTGTTCTGAATACGTTCGATTTCTTTTAGGGCATTTTGTTCGAAAACCTTAAAATCAGGATGATATTCAATTAGTGAAAATCCAAAAGTACCATCTTCACGGCCAATTGTTGCCGATGCATCAATACGGTCATTGATGTAAATTTTGTCTTCTGAAATCCGGTACCTAAAATTCTCGATTGCATTTACGGCAACCAAAGTTTTATGCAAGTAATAAATAAAAAACGAAGTCTTCAGGTTTTTTGCAGTCTGATAGGCTTTCGTACAGTCAATTTCAACGGTTGCACCAAAGAAAGGTTCTTCCATTTGTCTGAAATGTTCAAAATGTTCTTTTCTATTCCAATTTTCTAAATTTAAAAGCTTCTTCATTAGGATAAATTATGAATCACCTCAGTGATTTTTTCAAACGAACTAAAATGTTCGTGTTCTACTTTATGGCTTATTTTTTCGTGTTCCCAAGTGGTGTGAAACGGAATATGAACGGCATAACCGCCAATTCCTAAAACAGGTAAAACATCTGATTTTAGCGAATTACCAATCATCAGAAATTCCTGTGGCTGGATGTCTAAACGACCGAGCAATTTCTTGTAATCAATTTCCTGTTTGTCTGACATTACTTCGATATGGTGAAAATAATGACCCAATCCGGAGCGGTGTAATTTGCTGTGCTGGTCTTTTAAATCGCCTTTTGTAGCCACGACCAATTTGTATTTGCCGTGTAACGCCTGCAGTGTTTCTTCGATTCCATCCAGTAGTTCGATTGGTTTTTGGAGTAATTCCTTTCCATATTGAATGATTTTCGCAATCACTTCAACCGGAATGGTATTGTTCGAAATGTTCAT
>JBDTNT010000138.1:0-4852 GCA_039933615.1 Flavobacterium sp.
AATTTTGTTGAATGGAGGAAAAATGGGTCATAAAGTTCTCTTTCAGGATTAAAAGGATATAATATTGATTAAAAATAATGAAGAAGGCAATTGGAACACCTGCAACAACCAATGCCACCAAAGTTCGTGATAAGTGTGCGTTGACATTTTTGAATAAATTGTACAAAGTCAAAGCCAGAAACACAAAGACTGTCTGACAGACTAAACTACTAAAAATCCCAAATCGGAACAGTAATTCATTATTTAGGATATTTTTCGCAGTCAAACTGATGTCATTGTCTACAAATAATTGCGTAGGAACATACATGATTCCAAAGGCACCTGTAATTGCAATTATGAAATACAATATACCTGCTATTCTTGCTGTCTTTTTTTCTGGCCCCATATTTATATAAATTATTAACTGTAAGACGGTTATGTTTTGTATTTGTTACAGCTTAATTTTAATTGTTCAGAGATTTTACCGGAATTATTAAAAAAAAACGGAAACCTCTGATCCAGCCCCGATAGCAGCGGCATCCTTTTGTTTTTTTCTTTAAAAAACAAAAGATAAAGCGAATAGCGGGATTAAGGGTGTTTGGGAAATGAATTTTGTGCTGCCACTTCAGAAATAACCTGATGCCGTTTTTTGCTGGCTTGACTTTTTAGAATTCAATCAATTTTAGATTAATTTCATTAAATTCGTGAATATCTTTTTGATTAATTACTTACAAAAGAAAACCTCATGACTACATTCCTTAAAAAAATACTAGTATCCGGAACTTTTTTGATGGTCTTTTCGGCAAATGCACAAAATGAAATTTATACCAGAAATCCTGCTGTTGCCGATTCTGCTTTTGTGAATTTAAAAGATTATGATACTGATTTCGTCTACGACATGAAATACGCAACCGAAGATAATTTTCTGAAAGCTAAAGTCTATGATTGTGCAGAATGCGTGTTGCGTTATAAAACTGTAAAAGCTTTAATTGCGGCCAATAAAGATTTTATGAAGAATGGATGCAGGATTAAACTTTATGATTGTTACAGACCTTTATCGATCCAGAAGAAAATGTGGGAGATTGTATCGAATCCGGAATATGTGGCGGATCCAAAAAAAGGCTCCATCCACAATAGAGGAGGAGCCGTTGATATTTCTTTGGTCAATGCTGATGGAACAGAACTGGAAATGGGAACTACTTTTGATTTCTTTGGAATTCAGGCAAGTCATAATTATAAAAAATTGCCAGTATCAGTAAAAGCAAATAGAAATTATCTTAAAAGTGTAATGATAAAAAATGGCTTTAATTCCTTTGATTCGGAATGGTGGCATTATAATCTAAAAACCGGTCTGAAGGATAACGTTTCTAACCAAAAATGGAAATGTGACTAATCTATTCGACGCATCTTATGTTTTCCATGAAATAAGTATTCGGATGGGATACTTTACCGTTTAGCTCAGAAGTTAATTCTCTTTTTACAATATAATCTTCTGTATTGGTCAAGAACTTAATTCGCATAATTGAGATTGGAGATTTTTTAAGCTCTTCATAATTATCTTTCATAAACATAAAAATCCCTGTATTTACACGGTTATCATACCCTTTTTCGTCATGGATAAGCGTGCCGCAGGTTTCTTGGTTGATATGCATCAGAGTAACTATTTTTCCGTTTTCCAACTGAAGGAATACTTTTGAGTTTTTGTCGAAACAATTGGCTTTTATGAAATCTTTGCTTTTCTGGATCAGCTGTAAATTTAATGTCGGTAAACCATCTGTCTGTGCCAGTGAAAAAAATACATAACTGAAGCTGCCTCCAAAGTATTTTTCGCTCATCATGTACTCATTTGTTATTTTATAACTACCAATGGAGTCGTTTACGTTCGCACTGTATTCACATGGTTTTTGAGCAAAGGCGGTAAGAGTTAACAGAAAAAAAGTCAGAGTAATTAGTTGTTTCATTTTTTAGTTATTTTTCTGCAAATTAAAACTATTTTGTTATCATTTTTATCAGTTGTGAAAAAACAATAAAGATTTCCTCCATTTTTTATTTTCCATTTTTTTCTGATGTTTTCTACCGTGTCCGGAAAATTCCTTGTGGTAACATTTGCCTGTTGATTTAAAAGCTCCGTTTTCATATCATTTTTGTTATATGAAATGGATTTTTCTATCTCAAAAACCCTTCCCGGAAAATCAATTAATTCTTCGGAAGTATACAAATGGGAGTGCTTATGAAGTTTATTGATATTGAAAACAGTACTAACTTCGTCAAATCCACCGGATTTCATAATTGCTGAATTTGGCTCGTAGAGATATTTTTGTGGTAAATGGTAGGTTGGGAAATTGGAATTATCATCTAAAATGAATTCAAAGGTTTCGGTTTCCTCTTTTAGGATATTGGCCGTCTTAATCGTTATTTCACCCGAATATTGATTGTGGATTTCAAAAAGTAATTCTTTGACTTCATTTTCAAGTGCAATAATATGAATATTTTTGACGTATTTTAATTCAGAAAGCCCGGCTGAAATGTCTAGTAACGGAGCGGTTTTTATTAAAACAGCATCTGTTTTTTTAAAGTAAAAATCTAATAATTCCGGTACATTTGGCAAACAGTCTCTGAGCATAAAAACTTTGCCTTTTGCATCATTTCTTCGGGACGGATCAATATATGCCCAGTCCCATTTTTGGTTTAATTTGTTTAAAACAGTTGTAGAATCTTCTGCATAGAAAGTACAATTATTAACTTTTAACTGTTCAAAATTATGTTTTACGATGGCCGATAAATCTTCATTTATCTCACAATGTGTTATGTTTTTGAAGTTTTTTGAAAAGTAGTAATCATCCACGCCAAAACCTCCCGTAAGATCGATCAGAGTTTCGCCTGAAATTAAGGAAGCTTTATAAGCCGCAGTTCTTTCTGAAGACGTTTGTTCTACAGAGATTTTACCCGGATAAATGATGTTTTCTGTTGAAAACCAATTGGGTAATTTGTCTTTGGCTTTAGATTTGGCTTCAATCTGATTTAAAATCAAAATCCAGTCAACATCCGGAAATGGATTTTTCTGAAGTGCTAATTTTGAAATTGTAGCGCCGCTATTTTCAGTTATATAATCCTGAATAGTTTTGCTTAAGATAGAAGTGTTCAATGCTAAATTCTTTCGGTTAATACGGAGACAATTTTATTCTCAGGAAAAAATTCTTTTAAAATTACTTTTATCATGGTGAAAACCGGAATAGCGATAATCATTCCGACAATTCCAAAAGTTATTCCGCTGATTAGCGTAATCAAAAATATTTCCAACGGGTGCGAATTTACACTTTTTGATGAGATTATTGGCTGACTAATGTTATTGTCAATCGCCTGAACAAGTAAAAAACCAATAATTATATAGATTGTTTTTGGAAGGATTTCACTTTGAAAATCGCTTCCAATCATACTAATCATCGTTAAGATTCCAGCCAGGATAGTTCCGATAATTGGTCCGATGTACGGAATTATATTCAAAATAGCACATAAAAAGGCAATGACGAAAGCATTTTTATTTCCAAAAATAATCAAAACGATTAAGTATAAAATAAAAACTACTGTCAATTGAAGTAACAAACCAATAAAATAGCGTGTTAGAAAATGATTTATTTTAGCAATTGAATTTAGGATTTTGTCCTCATTCCTGTCTGGAAGAATTCTTCTTGCAGAAGCCTTAAAGGCATCCTGATCCTTTACAAAGAAAAAGGTGATAAAAAATACAGAAACCAGTCCCATTCCCATATCGGCCATAAAACCTAAAATAGAATTAAGGAAGGATGTGAAATACGTAAAATCAAGCATTGAGGTTACTTTAGAGCTTTTAAGGACTTTATTTAAGTCAACATGTGGAATATTGAAATAGGTTTCAATACTGCGCTCCGTTTCCATAAACTGTTGCTGTAAGTTATGGGTGTCCAGTAAGGATAAATTATTGGCCTGTGAGATTATCAACGGAACAAATAAGAAGATAAAACCGACCATTAACAATATAAACAAAAGAAGTGTGGTTGTTGCCGCTAACGAATTACTGAATTTCAATTTATTTTTTAAAAATTGTACTAACGGATTTGCAATAAGACACAATAAAAGCGATATGCATAAATAGACAATTACGGTTTGTATCGTATATAAGAAATACAAAACAATTGCTACTATGAGGATGGTTGCTAAAGCTCTTAAAATTCCGTTAGATATAATTTTAGATGTGATCATGTTTGATTTTTAGAGTAAATATAGGAAAAAGCTTTTTGAATTTATTGGCGAACACAAAAAAAGCGGGATGAATAACATCCCGCTTTTAAACTTATTTATTATTCTTTTTAGATTAGATTCCAAAAGCAGCTCTAGGACCTCCTGTAACGAAGATTGCAGCCATTCTGTTTTTTTGTCCTGTAGAGAACATATACATAGCATTATCGTCAGTATAATCCATGTAGTTCATAGTCATTTCTACCGGAGTTCCAGAACAAGTACTGTAATGTGGGTAAGCTGGTACACCATAATTTTCTTCATTATGAGTTGGAGTATCAGACACTAAATCGCTTCCGCAAGTTGCATCTCCCCAAATGTGACGTAAATTCATCCAGTGGCCTACTTCATGAGTACCAGTTCTTCCTAAATTGAATGGCGCATTTGCAGAACCAGACAAACCGAAGTATTTAGAATCAATTACTACACCATCAGTAGAAGAAGCCCCTCCTGGAAATTGTGCGTAACCAAGAATTCCACCACCAATAGCACAAGACCATAAGTTAAGTTTTGTTGTTGGAGAAGTTGGCGCTAAACCACCCTGAGCAGTTTTTTTCATAGCATCATTTGTTCCCCAGGAAGTTTTTGTAGCAGATTT
>JBDTNT010000139.1:0-2319 GCA_039933615.1 Flavobacterium sp.
TTGAAGCTCGTGGCAAAAAATTTAAACCTGTACCTTATATAGTCATTCCGTTTATTCTGCGTGATTTTTGTACGCGGGTTAAACGGATTCGCTATCGCGAAGACGCGGATTGAAAACGGATTTTTTTTATATAAAATTGAAAAAAAAACCTTGAAGCTCGTGGCAAAAAATTTAAACCTGTACCTTATATAGTCATTCCGTTTATATTCCTTAATTTTGCGGAAAATTTTTGTAAAAGTGGGAAGTAAAAATAAACTAAAAAGATTCAGGGAAAACGAAACATTTGAAAACGTTTTTCAACCAACCAGAGAAGAAGTTGTAGGCAATTTAATGCCTTACAGAGGGAAATGGAATTCTGATTTCTTTAAAAACGACAATCCTTTAGTTTTAGAATTAGGATGTGGAAAAGGGGAATATTCTGTTGGACTGGCAGAAAAATATCCCAACAAAAATTTTATCGGAATTGATATTAAAGGTGCCCGTTTTTGGAGAGGTGCCAAAACTGCTGTAGAAACCGGATTGCACAATGTTGCTTTTATCCGAACTCAGATCGAATTAATCAATCATGTTTTTGCAGAAAACGAAGTGGATGAAATCTGGATTACTTTTCCGGATCCGCAGATTAAATATAAGAGAACGAAACACAGAATGACTAACTCTGAGTTTCTGAAACTGTACAAAACAATTCTTAAAAAAGACGGTGTTGTTAACCTGAAAACCGACAGCGAATTTATGCACGGTTATACCTTAGGATTACTTCACGGTGAAGGACACGAAGTTTTATACGCCAATCATAATGTGTATACAAACGAAGGAAGTCCGGAAGAAGTAACTGCTTTTCAAACTTTTTACGAAAAACAATATTTAGAAATTAACAAGGCAATTACGTATATTCGTTTTAAAATTAAAGATTAATTAGTTTTAAAAACAAATATTAACTCATCAATTAACTGAATGGCATTACTTACTCCATTACTTTCAGGTTTCATTGCCGCTTTCCTCGGAATTATCCCTCCTGGTCTAATTAACATGACGGCAGCCAAAATAAATCTGAAAGAAGGAAAAAAGAATGCTTTGTGGTTTGTGATTGGTGCTGTTGTCGTTATTCTTTTTCAGGTTTCTCTGGCCCTTTTGTTTGCTCAGGTAATCGACAACAGACCGGATGTTATTACTTTGTTACGTGAAGTTGGTTTTGCGATTTTTTCTATCCTGACGATTTACTTTTTGTTTATCGCCAAAGAACCAAAAGCCAAAAAATCGAAGATTAAAAAGAGCAGCAAGAAAAGCCGTTTCTTTTTGGGCATGCTGCTGTCGGGTTTAAACTTTTTCCCTATCCCCTATTATGTTGTGGTGAGTGTGACTTTGGCTTCTTACCATCTTTTTGCGTTTGAAAACAATGTAATTTTTACTTTTGTACTAGGATCTGTCCTGGGTTCTTTTGCTGTTTTATACAGCTATATCGCCTTCTTTGGCAGAATCGAAAAGAAAACAGATTACATCATGCGAAACATGAATACTATTATAGGAAGCATTACAGGGTTGATTTCTATTGTGACGCTTTTCAATATTTTAAGTTATTACTTCGGTTAAAAAATACTGGCCACAGATTTAAGGATTGAATTGATTATTTTAACTTTACCTCATTGCTTCTGCATTGATTTAAAGGATAAATATTATTTTTAAAAATCATTTCGACCTTCTAAATCTGTGACAAAAAAAATTCCAACTTATGGCTGAAGATAATTTTTTCGAAAGAGTATATGTTATTGCCAGACAGATTCCATATGGAAAAGTAACTTCTTATGGCGCAATCGCTAAGGCTTTGGGAACTGCCCGTTCTGCCCGAATGGTGGGCTGGGCGATGAATGCCTGTCATAATATGGAGGATATTCCGGCACATCGTGTCGTAAACCGAAAAGGGCTCCTGACGGGGAAATTTCATTTTGACGGAACTAATCTCATGCAGCAACTTCTGGAAAGCGAAGGTATTGAAGTGATCAATAATCAGATTGTGGATTTTGAGAAACACTTTTGGACACCGGAAGTAGAACTCTAACCATAATCTTGTCATCCCTCGTTCCTCGAGAATGACAAGATTGTGTGAATTATTGGGATTGATAATACGTTTTATTTGTCATTTCGACAAAGGAGACCCGAGCGATAGCGAACACGCGAAGCAAATCTCCGTTTGCTGAATCGATTATGTTGAGCTTTACTTTGTGGAGCTTCTAGTGCGATTTCTCCGTTTGCTGAATCGATTATGCTGAGCTTTACTTTGTGGAGTTTCTAGTGCGATTTCTCCGTTTGCTGAATCGATTA
>JBDTNT010000140.1:0-8497 GCA_039933615.1 Flavobacterium sp.
TTATAATAAATTAATAAAATATGTTAAATTCAAACGTTTTCGTTAATAAGTTTTTTGATATGAAAAAATTCATTAAAAATAATAAAAGCCTCATTTTTTAATTAAATCTTTAAAATTAACAATACATTAATGAAGTGTTACAAAATTCTGTGTTTTCAAAAAATCATGGAAAATGGATTTAACTTTTAAATTTAAGCATAAAAAAACCATTATGAAGCATAATGGTTTTGAATCGTATATTTTTAACAATTTTAAAAATCGTCATTATCAGGTATTGTCCCCTGATTGTTGTTATTTGCCGGTTGTGGTTTTTCTTCTTCTTTCTTATCAGATTTCTTTTTATTCTTTTCTGCATCCTTCTTATTCGAAAAATTAATATACTCCGGATTCAAATAAGAATCCTGCAGATCATCGGATGATGTTTTTAAAGCTCTTTCTAATTTATGGCTTTTGAATAATTTATTGACCAGTTCACTAAAAGTATCAAAATCAACCTCATACGAAATACCAACTCCCTGGGTATAACCAATTCCCTGACCTATATAATTGATATCATTTTCTTTATTGAACAAGCGAAGATTCATCGATCCGTCTTCGTTAACCCTGTACAGTATTTCAATATCACCTACAATTGCCGATTCATTGACTCCTCCGACCGGTACACCAACTTTACCATTTATAGTAATCCTTTCGTTGACCTGAGAGGTTATATTAGCTACAAACTGGCCATCTGCCTCCTGTCCTATTCGCTTGTCTGCCGATATAAAATTCAGATCAATATTAAATTTATCGTTATCTGATTTTATAATCCCGCCCAGTAAACTCGCTGCTGTTTCGGCAAATGTTCCTGACAAATCACTTTGGTTAAATCCATCCGGACTCATAAATGATCCAGTAGACAATAAATACAGTGCCTGAGTCTGACGTACATCTTTATCATCGAGCTTATATTGTATCTCCGATTTCAAAACATTACTCACAGAAGGAAACTGTATATCAAAATTAGGCTCCGGACTTGTTAAATCTCCTCTTAAACCGATAACAACTTCAACCGGAACTTTTTTATTAAAGGATGAATTATCCAATAAAACGGCTGGATTTGCAGATGTCCTGTAAACAGCTTCAAGGTTCAATTGCGCTTTCATCGGGTTACCTTCCCAAATAATGGATCCACCTTTTTTAACGGCGAATTTTTTATCGATTAAACCTCCGTATTTAAAATTATAGGTTCCTTCATATGCCTGGAAATCTCCCCACATATTAAATTTACCCAATGTATTGATTTTAAATAACAGCGATCCGTATCCTTTACCTTTCATACCATGTCCGGAATTCCTGTCGAGGATTACTTCAACTTCTGCATCTGGTGTAATATCAAAATCAAATTCTAATTCAAGACCACCGTAATTTCTTGTTTTTTCTACAATACCATTGGCTAAATTGAATTTCTCTTTTGGAGTCACGAAATGTATAAAACTATTTTCTCCAACACTTTGTGCATTATTGATTGGTATTTTAACCTCAGTCCCTTTCTCGGATTTCGCAGCTACTTTGATAAATAAATTTGCTGTAGGTCCGGTTATACTGGCTGTACCGTTAATAAAGGCAGTTCCGAAATATGCCGCATCATCACTGTCTTTTGTATCAAGTGCCAGTAATCGTTTGGATGAAATATTCAAATCCAGCTTCCAGTCACCAAAATTATGATGTTCGATACTACCATTCAACAAACCTTTGGTACCATATTTAGTATCCGTCAGCTGATTATTTCTAAATAAAAACTTCTCGTCCGTTAAATCTATAACAGTACGGTCACTTAATTCATAATCAACGTTCAGATATGGAATTGTCATACCAGCTTTTTCAACGTATAGCCTTCCGTTGATTTCCGGTTTCTTAAGATTTCCGACAATTGCAGCATTACCAGAAACGGATCCTCTTATATTAGATAAAACTCCAGCTCCGACAGTTCCTAAAGTAGCAAGATTAAATCCTTCGAGTTTTAAGTTCAGATCCAAAAAGGTTTCCTTGTTTTCTACGGCAAAAGTTCCGTCAGCCTTGAACGATTCGGTAAAACCATTTTGTATAGATGAATTTATAGTAAACTTTTTAAAACTTTCATCTCCGGAGATATCAAAATTTAAAGTTCCGAGTTCTGTTTTATTTAAATTAAGATGATCAATGACAATCGATGCCGTTGGCTGATAAACGTCTTTGTTCTGTTTATAATTGACCCTTCCGTTCAGATTCCCGTTAAATACAAATTTTGAATTGAATGGCGTAATTTTATTAATGTCCACATCTTCAAAATTCAGGACCAGATCTTTATAATCGCTGCCTTTTATAATTCCATTTAAATCAATTTTCTGATCTTCATGTGAGAGAACAATATTATCAATCGTGAAATTTTTAAAGTCTTTATCAAAAATAATCTGATTGTCTTTTTCAGCATCTTCATTTAAGTACCATAAATAGTCTTTAAATTTCATCTCTGACTTATGGATACCAACTATATTGTTTTTATTTTTATCGATAGTATGATATAAATTCAGATTGTAATAATCCTCCCCTCTATTTCCTCCTTTAAACTCAGACCGAACAAACAAAGTATCATTTGAAGTAACATTAATTAAACTAAAATCACGAACCTTGTAATAAGGTGTCTTGATACTGTCTAACTCGATATATGCATTATAAAGCGGATTTTTATTATCGATATTGATTCTGATATTATCGAAAGTGTTTTTTGCAGCGGTAATTTTTTGAGAGTTAAACCTAAATTTAAATTCCTTTAAATCAGAATCAATTTTTCCGCGTAAAACTGTTGATGAATCAATTTGAATTTCAGGATATAACATCTCAACTACTTTATTGTAGACGTGCAGATTGAAACGTAAAAATTGTCCCTTTTTAACTTTATAAGGCTTATAATTAGTATAAAGACTTCCAACGGAATTCATTACCAGTTTATTTAACTCTTTGAACTGAAATTTACCAATGATATTCCCATTAATTACATCCGATGAATTTATGGAAATGGTACGCAGCCTGTCCGCATCAAAATTCGAAGTAATCGTTAACTCATCAAAAGCATAAGTTGCTTTTGGGTTTTGATATGCTGCATCCTTGATATAAATTTTCCCCTGAAGATTCTCAATAGAATTTCCGGTCATTTCAACAATGGCATCTCCGGTAAAATGGGAAATTGAATCCTTTACAAATTTTAATTTTCGCAAATCGGCATTTTCAACATTTATATGAAAATCATATTTGCTTTCCCGATTACTTAAATCAACAAGACCATCAAATGTCAGACTCAGGTTTGGGTCATTTACAGATACCTGTCCTTTATAATAAGGCAATTTAAAATTACCATTTATAACAATATTATTATAGGTGTATTTATTATAATCTAATTTAGAAATATCTCCTTTTACAATCGTATTAAGATATTTTTTAGTAAAACCAACACCATCAACATCCAGATTTAAAGTAGTTCTGCCAATATCCTTACGATCAAGTAAAGCTCCAACATTAAAATTATCCAGTATTATATTTCCGGAATAGGAAGCTTTATCAATAAAATCCATATTGTTCATATGGAGATCAATCTGTCCGTTTCCTAAATCGGTTATCATCTTAAAATTGGTTTCTAAGGCCGTTGTCGAAATTTTTGCCTTACCAACAATATTAAATTTACCCAGTCTCTTAATTTCTTCAGGAAGTTTTTTGCCCAAAACTCCCGGCAGCAGAGTAACCATATTATCATAGCTTGAAACCAGTTTGTCGAATTTTCCATTCATAGAAAACTTCTGGTCCTTATTACCCAAAAGATTTCTGAAATTAATATTTCCGACAATTTTTGAACCGTTAGTATCGCTAAGTCTAAGTTGTTTTAAATTAAGATTATTCAGTGTACCTTTTATTTTTGTTTTTATTTTAAAATGCTGGTTTTTACCTAATCCATCATAGAAATAACGAATATCATTTGTGGCAATTGAAGCAGAATCAAGTACCACATCAAACTTAACTTTATCGGTAAAATTTAAAAAATCCTCAACTCTGTAATTCAGTATCGCCTTACCGTAAATAGATGATCTTTTTGTCTTTATGGCCAGGTTCTCTACCTTAATCTGCTTTTTGGTATAACTGAATTTTCCCGCGAAATTTGTGACATACAAACCACGATGATCTAAAAAAGAAAACCTGTGAATGATTGTATTTACATCAGGACCGTATAATTTAAAGTCACTTATGTAAGCATTAAGTTTTTTGAAATCGAGGAAATTTGGAGTTTTTTTATTTTCATCAACAACGGTAAAAGTACCTCTGGAAATATAGGCATTTTTGGCAGTCAGCAAAAAGTGTTTATTGGTTTTCGAAGGTTTCCCGGAGTCAAACAACCGAATAAATTTATTGATATTATTTTCGCTTTCATTTTTATACGTCTTCAGATTAAAGATTAAGCCTGTCAGACGAAGATCTCCAAAAATCAGATCGCCATCGAGCAATCTTTTTATGCTTAAAATATCTGTACTAATAATATCCGAATAGATTAAAACCTTATTGTGATGGTCTAAAATCAAAACCTTCTTTAGTTTGACACCGCCAAAAATATTTATGGCAACTTTGTCTACGCTTATTTTAGTTTTAAAATCAGTGTTAAGGGATTCGGTAACATAGCTCGCAATTTTTGTCTGAACCACGGGTAAAGACAAAATGATAGCAAGTGCTAACAAAAGTAAGATTAACCCAATTAGGGTTCTGGATATTATTTTCTTTACTTTTTTGATAGCTCTTTTATTTTAGTTTTCTTTTAAATTTATTTTGAACAGACAAAGGGCGACTGTTTTGATAAAATTTCTTTAATTTTGGCGTTTACTTCAATCAAAGAAAATTTTAGAAATTTGATTTGTCAAATATAATCCAAAATTCGTGCCTTTATATGCAAAATTCAGAGGTTTTTATTCTTGCCATCGAAAGTTCATGCGATGATACTGCTGCTGCAGTTTTACATAACGATAAAGTACTCTCAAATGTTGTAGCCAATCAGTTAATTCACAATCAATACGGCGGTGTCGTTCCTGAACTGGCTTCAAGAGCACATCAGCAGAATATTGTTCCGGTAATTGATGCAGCCCTTCGCAAGGCAAATGTACAAAAAGAACAACTAACTGCCATTGCTTTTACGCAGGGACCTGGTTTGATGGGCTCACTACTTGTAGGAAGTTCTTTTAGCAAATCATTATCGCTTGCTTTAAAAATACCGTTAATTGCTGTAAATCACATGCATGCACATATTTTAGCCCATTTTATAGAGGAAGAAGGTTTTGACAAACCGGAATTCCCTTTTTTGGCTTTAACCATTAGCGGCGGACATACACAAATTGTAAAAGTGAATGGCTTTTTTGATATGGAAATTATCGGGGAAACCACTGATGATGCGGTCGGGGAAGCATTTGACAAAAGTGCCAAAATTCTTGGACTTCCTTATCCGGGTGGACCATTAATCGACAAATATGCACAATCAGGGAATCCGAAAGCTTTTGCTTTCACAAAACCAAAAGTACCGGGGCTGGATTTTAGTTTTTCAGGATTAAAAACTGCCATTCTGTATTTCATTCAAAAGAAAAAATTAGAAAACCCAAATTTCATTGAAGAAAACCTAAATGACATTTGTGCTTCCATTCAATATACGATCATCGAAATTTTGATGGACAAATTAAAATTAGCCGTAAAGGAAACCGGAATCACACAAATCGCAATTGGTGGCGGTGTTTCTGCAAATTCAGGTATCAGAACGCGATTGAAAGAAAGCGAAAGCAAATTGGGCTGGAAAACTTTTGTTCCAAAATTCGAATACACAACAGATAATGCCGCAATGATTGGAATTGTAGGTTATCAAAAATATTTATCAAATCGTTTTGAAACTTCCGCTGTAGTTTCAAAAGCAAGAATTCAATTTTAATTATGCAATTATTTTACAATCCGAATATAGATGAAACTACTGAAAGCTTTTCTTTCGACAAAGAAGAAAGCCGCCATATAATAAAGGTTTTACGAAAAAAAGATTCGGACATTCTACATGTTACAAATGGTTTAGGATTTTTATTTGAAACCGAAATAACTTTGGCTTCCGACAATAAATGTACGGTTCAGGTTCTTTCTGTTACAAAAGCAGAGCAGCCAAAATTTCATTTGCACCTCGCCGTTGCGCCAACTAAAATGAATGATCGTTACGAATGGTTTCTAGAAAAAGCAACCGAAATTGGAATTCAGGAAATTACACCTGTTTTTTGTGACCGCTCTGAAAGAAAATCGATTAATCCGGAGCGTTTTGAAAAAATCATTCTTTCGGCAATGAAACAATCCAATGAAACTTATTTGCCCAAATTAAATCCGGCAATTTCCTTTAAGGAATTCATTAAACAAAAAAATGAGGGTGTACAATTGATTGCACATTGTGAGGAAACGGATAAAAAATCGTTGAAAGAAGTTTTAAAACCAAATGAAAATATTACGATTTTAATAGGCCCGGAAGGTGATTTTTCAGAAAAAGAAATCGCATTGGCTTTAGAAAACAATTTCAAACCTGTCACTTTAGGAAATACGCGTTTGCGAACTGAGACTGCTGCAATTGTAGCTTGTCACAGTGTTGTTTTTTTAAATGAATAAACCGTAATTAGTTTATTATGTCATTCCTCCTTCGTCGAAATGACATAAAATATAAAAATTATTATGAAAAAAATATTTCTTTTGTTTTTGTTTGTTTCGATTTCTTCATTCTCTCAGGAAATTGCTTTATTAAAATATAGCGGTGGTGGTGATTGGTACTCAAATCCTACTTCCTTGCCCAATTTGATTCAATTTTGTAATTCGAACATTAATACCCGAATAAAAGCAAAACCTTCAACAGTTGAGCCAGGAAACCCAGATTTACTTTCTTATCCTTTTGTACACATGACCGGACACGGAAATGTGGTTTTTAGCGACAGTGATGTTAGTAATCTTCGAAATTATTTAACCGGAGGAGGATTTTTGCATATTGATGATAATTACGGAATGGATCAGTACATTCGAAAAGAAATCAAAAAAATATTTCCAAATAATAATTTAGTTGAGATTCCTGCAAGTCATGCTATTTTTCAAAAGCCATATCCTTTTCCGAATGGATTACCCAAAATTCATGAGCACGATGGCACCCGCGCGCAGGCTTTTGGAATTTTTGTTGAAAATAAATTAGTACTGCTTTATACTTATGAATGTGATTTAGGCGATGGCTGGGAAGATCCTGAAGTACACAACGATCCTGTTGCCGTGAGGGACAAAGCCCTAAAAATGGGCGCTAACATTATCAATTATATTTTCACCAATTAATATTAAAAAAGTGCAGCTTACCCACGCAGAAAATCAATTTGAAAGAAAGACTTTTCCAATAACACTGGTCTGTGATCACATTTACTTCCAGCAAAATATAGGTTCGCTTTTTAGAATTGGTGAAGCCTTTGGTGTCGAAAAAATTATCTTTTTAGGAAAAGATATACCGCTGACCCCCCGAAAAATAAATAAAACATCAAGAAGTACACATCTTCATGTACCTCATACTATTATTGAAGAAACACCTGATTTAATTGCTTATTTAATCGAAAATAACTTCGAAATTATTGCATTGGAAATCGCAAGCAATAGTAAACCTCTCAGAGAAGTTATAGTTCCCGGGAACAAAAAAATAGCACTTTTAATCGGAAGTGAAATTGATGGAATATCGGATGAAATGTTAAAAATTTCAAACCAAATTGTACACATAAATATGTTTGGTAACAACAGCAGTATGAATGTTGTACAAGCTGCAAGTATAGCTTTGTACGAAATTACTTCTTAAATAAAATGCTTATTTTTTTGTAAGAACTAGACTATACAAGGGTTTGTAATAATCTGACAAAATATTTATAGTAAAAATTTTGTTGCAATGTTTTTTTGTTATAAAATTGCGATATTGTTTAACTAATCAACAATATTATAACAAAAACCCCTATTATTATGAAAAACGTTTTTTTATCTGCAATTACAGCCCTTTTGCTGTTTTCTTGTCAAAATGACAAATCTGAAAGTATGGATTCAGAGACAAGTGCAATTGCCCGTCGTGCCTGTGCATCTCAGGAAGTTTTAGAAGCACAGCTAAAAGCTGATCCAACTTTGGCGATCAGAATGAATCAAATTGAGGCTTTCACCTCAGAACAACTTATTAAAGGCTTTTCAGGCCGTTTAGTAAACGGTAAAGTTGAAATTCCGGTTGTGGTAAATGTTTTATACAAAACTACTGCACAAAACATTTCGGCTGCACAAATTCAAAGTCAGATTGATGTTTTAAACAAAGATTTTAATGCATTGAATTCAGACTACAACAGTGTACCAGCACTATTTGCAGGTGTAAAAGCCAATGTAGGAATTACGTTTGTATTAGATCAGATTATCAGAAAATCTACTACAAAAACTT
>JBDTNT010000141.1:0-28281 GCA_039933615.1 Flavobacterium sp.
GAATTTCGATGAAAAACATGCGTAAAACACGTTTTTTTCAAAAAGATGCTTACATCTCTGTTGATTTTTTAGAGAAAAAATGTGAAGTAGTCCGTATGAAAGATGCTCCTGAAATCCCGGGAGATTTTGATATGATCCTGCAAAATGCGGAAGGTGTAAAAAAACAAATCTACTTTACAAATCCTGATGTTGAGCAAAACAACGCTATTTTAGATGAACTGGAATCATTTGCAAACGCGATTAGCACTGACACTACGCCGGTTGTAACGCTGGAACAAGCTACTGATGCTTTACGTGTGGCTTACCAAATCATAGATTGTTTCGAAAAATAACACAAAATATAACTCTTATTTTTTAAGGTTTAAAGTTGGCTCAAAACCCACTTTAAACCTTAACTTTTAAAATTAAAATACCAAACTAAATGAAAACTATAGCAGTAATTGGTGCAGGAACAATGGGCAACGGAATTGCCCATACTTTTGCACAAAGTGGTTTTGTTGTAAAACTAATAGACGTTTCAGAAAAATCTTTAGACAAAGGAATGGCAACTATTGCAGCAAACCTTGACCGAATGCTGGCAAAAGGAACTATTTCTGCTGACGATGTTGCAAAACTATCACCAATATTATTACGTATACTGATATAAAGGACGGAGTTGTCGGTGTTGATCTTGTAGTTGAAGCTGCTACAGAAAATGTGGAATTAAAACTGAACATTTTCAAACAATTAAACGAAGCCTGTTCACACAATACTATTTTGGCGACGAATACTTCTTCTATCTCAATTACCCAAATCGGAGCAGTTGTCGCACATCCGGAGCGTGTAATCGGAATGCATTTTATGAATCCGGTACCAATTATGAAACTGGTAGAAATCATCCGCGGATACAATACCAGCGATGAAGTAACAAAAACCATCATGGATTTATCTGAGAAATTAGGTAAAACTCCTGTTGAAGTAAACGATTATCCGGGTTTTGTGGCCAATAGAATTCTAATGCCTATGCTAAATGAAGCAATTGAAACGTTATATAATAAAGTTGCCGGAGTTTACGAAATTGACACTGTAATGAAATTAGGAATGGGACATCCGATGGGACCGCTTCAACTAGCAGATTTTATTGGTCTTGATGTTTGTCTGGCTATTTTGAACGTAATGTATGAAGGTTTCAAAAACCCAAAATATGCTCCTTGTCCGCTATTGGTCAATATGGTACGCGCAGGAAAATTAGGTGTAAAATCCGGTGAAGGTTTTTATGATTACAGCGAAAGTAAAAAAGCAGAGAAGATTTCTAAGCAATTTATCCTTTCATAAAAAGAAAACAGCATGTCAATAGCATCAAATATAAATTCTATAAAAGCTTTATTGCCGGAAAACATAACTTTAGTTGCCGTTTCTAAAACAAAGCCAGTAGCCGATTTAATGGAAGCTTACGAAGCCGGTCAGCGTATTTTTGGAGAAAACAAAATACAGGAAATGGCAGATAAGTGGGAACAGATGCCAAAAGACATTCAATGGCACATGATTGGTCACGTACAAACGAATAAAGTCAAATTTATGGCACCGTTTGTAAGTTTGATACACGGTGTTGACAGCCTGAAATTATTGCAGGAAATCAACAAACAGTCATTAAAAAACAACAGGATTATCGATTGTTTGCTTCAAATCTATATTGCCGAAGAAGAAACAAAATTTGGTCTTGACGAAAGTGAGTTAAAAGAACTTTTATCGTCAACCGAATTTAAAGAAATGAAAAATATCCGAATTCTTGGATTAATGGGAATGGCGACTTTCACAGAAAATCAAAATCAAATTAAAAAGGAATTTACACATTTAAAGTCTATTTTTGATTCAATTCAAAATAAAGATGCCGATTGCAGAGACGCACCACAATGCATCTCAACCACACACCTTTCCACGATTTCAATGGGAATGTCCGGTGACTATGTGCTTGCGATTGAATGCGGAAGTACAATGGTCCGTATTGGAAGCAGTATTTTTGGAGGGCGATAAATTCAAAAATCAATTTCAATTACAAAATCAATAATTTAAATGGAAAAAATATTCCATTTTGAAGATCGATTAGTTCGTTTTGCAGGAGAATGTATTTTCTTTACAAGACAATTACAAAAGATATTTAAAAATGAATATTATAGAAATCAATTAATTAGATCATCTGAAAGGCATCATTAAATTTTGGAGAAGCACAAGGTACAATAACTGATAAAGATTTTAGAATACATTAAAGAGGGTGATAACAATAAAAGATATCAACTTCTAATCGAAGTGGAACAACTTATTGCAATTTCATCAAAGATGATAATAAATAAAAAATAATTCAATGACAATGATAATTGCAATGCCAATATCAATGTCAATTTTCGAAAATTATAATTGATTTTTGACATTGATATTGCTATTGATTTTTGTAATTGATATTGATTTTTGATATTGACATTAAAAATGTACGCAATACTAGACATAGAAACAACCGGAGGACAGTTTAATGAAGAGGGAATTACCGAAATCGCCATTTATAAATTTGACGGCCATGAAGTAACAGACCAATTTATTAGCCTTGTCAATCCCGAAATTCCGATTCAGCCATTCGTGGTTAAATTAACCGGAATTAATAATGCTATGCTTCGCTCTGCTCCAAAATTCTTTGAAGTTGCTAAAAGAATCATCGAAATCACTTCTGATTGTATCATTGTAGCACACAACGCTTCTTTTGATTACAGAATTTTACGTACCGAATTCCGCCGTTTGGGATATAATTTTGAAGCCAGAACACTTTGCACCGTTGAACTTGCTAAAAAATTAATTCCGGAGCAGCCGTCTTACAGTTTAGGAAAATTAGTCCGCGCACTTGGAATCCCAATGGCAGACAGACACCGCGCCAGTGGTGATGCTATGGCAACTACAAAGCTGTTTAAAATGCTTTTAGAAAAGGATTTAGAAAAGACAATCGTAAAAGATTTCATAAAACTCGAAGTTGAAAAGGGAATCGCGCCAAAACTTTTGGATCTTTTAACCCAGATGCCAGCCAAAACCGGGGTTTATTATATTTATAATGAGAGTAGTACGCTAATTTATATTGGCAAAAGCCAAAATATAAAAAAACGTATCAATCAGCATTTTACCGGAATTACAACTAAAAGCAAAAAAATTCAAGCCGAGGTTTTTACCATAACCTATGATGAAACCGGAAGCGAATTAATCGCGCTCTTAAAAGAAAGCGAAGAAGTAAAAATAAACAGGCCAAGACACAATCGTTCCCAACGAAAATCAATTTTTCCGTATGCCCTTTATACCGAGAAAGACAGTAAAGGATATCTGAATATAAAACTTGAAAAAGCTGATGGACGTAAAAAAGAAATCACATCTTATGCCAGTCTGCAGGAAGGTAAAAATGCTCTTTTCAAACATGCAGCCAAATATCATTTGTGCCAAAAACTGACCGGATTATATGTTTCCAAAAAAGAATGTTTCCAATATAAAATAAAAGAATGTGATGGTGCCTGCATTGGAGAGATTACTCCTGAAATATACAATGCCAGAGTTCAGGAATTCATTTCTGAAAACAGTTTCGATAACAAAAGCATGATTTTGCTTGACAGAGGCCGAAATGTAAACGAACGCAGCGCTGTCTTAATCGAGAACGGAATTTATAAAGGATACGCCTACTATGATTTGAATTATCAAATTACAAATATTGAAATCCTGAAAAATATTCTTATTCCGATGCAAAACAACCGGGACGTAAAAAATATTATTCAGAGTTATATCCGTAAAAGCAAGTCGCTGAAAATTCTGCATTTTTAATACTTATTAACTTTACGTATCTTCGTAGGGATGACAAAAAACAAATCAAAATACGAGATCTTCAGAGAGAAAATAAAAATTATCCTCTACGGAACGAACACCATTTTAGGACGTATGTTCGATTTGGTACTTCTCGGATTAATACTTTTAAGTGTCATTCTGGTAATGCTTGATACCGTAGAAGGGATTAGTCATAAGTACCATTCACAGCTTTTAATTTGCGAATGGGTCATTACGATTTTCTTCACAATTGAATATCTTTTGCGTATTCTTTCTATTCAGAAGCCTCTGAAATATGTCTTTAGCTTCTATGGAATAATCGATTTGCTGGCTATACTGCCCATGTATATGTCGCTTTTTTTTCCTGCAACAAACATTTTAACCATTGTTAGGGTTTTACGTTTTTTCAGACTTTTCAAAATTCTGCACATCCCACAAATTTCACATCAGTCTTTCCAATTAAAAGAAGCACTGGAAGCCAGTAAAGAAAAAATTCTGGTATTTATTTATTTTGTCATGATCAGTGCCGTAATTATTGGTGCCTTAATGTATGTTGTTGAAGGTAAAGAAAGTGGTTTTACCAGCATTCCCGCCGGTATTTATTGGGCTATCGTAACCCTGACAACCGTTGGCTATGGAGATATATCACCAATAACTCCATTAGGACAGTTTTTCGCCTCATTAGTAATGATTATGGGTTACGGAATAATTGCCGTTCCTACGGGAATTGTAACTGCCGAATTTGCAAAAAGCAGTCTTAGGAATAATACAGTCAATACAAAAAAAACATGCCTGAAATGTAATTCACAAGTACACTTTGACAACGCAAAATATTGTTATGAATGCGGAACACAATTACCAAATAATTAATTTATGAAGCCAATCCAGCTGTACACTCCAACTCCTCATTATAATTGTTGTTTTTTAAAGGCATAAAAGCAGCTTCCGCTGGTCGCTTCCTTTACACCAAAAAAATCAAACAATTATAACTCCGGGGTTTCCGTTTCCATCTGGGCTAAAAAATATGAAATATCTAATTACCATCGTCGGTCCGACAGCCATAGGAAAAACGTCCTTAAGTATTGCTTTGGCACAACATTTCAAATGCGAAATTATATCTTGCGACAGCCGTCAGTTCTTTAAGGAAATGACCATTGGCACAGCAGTTCCGAATGAAGAAGAACTACAATCCGCAATGCATCATTTTATCCAGAATAAATCAATATTCGAAAATTATACTGTTGGAGATTACGAAAAAGAAGCACTGATCAAAATAGAAGAATTATTTCAGGAAAATGATTACGTCATTTTAGTTGGGGGTTCCGGTTTATATGTTGATGCGGTCTTAAAAGGTTTTGACGAATTTCCGGAAATTGACCCGACAATACGTGCTGAAGTCAATTCAAATTATGAAAAGCTTGGAATAAACTATTTACAGGAACAGTTAAAAAAACTGGACTCCGAATATTACCAGAAAATTACATTAGAAAATCCGCAGACTTTGCAAAACCCGCAACGAATGATGCGTTTTACAGAAGTCTGTCTAGGAACGGGAAAACCATATTCATCCTTTTTGAATCAGAAGAAAAACAACAGAAACTTCACTCCGATATTAATTGGTTTAGAAGCTGACAGAAATATAATTTACGACCGTATCAATCAGCGTGTAGACATTATGATCAGCGAAGGCCTGCTCAGCGAAGCTGAAGCCCTTTATCCTAACAAAGCGTTAAATGCACTCCAGACTGTGGGTTACAGGGAATTATTTAGTTATTTTGACAAAGAATTCACACTTGCTTTTGCAATCGAAGAAATCAAGAAAAATACAAGACGTTTTTCGAAACGTCAATTAACCTGGTTCAAGAGAAATGAAAGTACAAAATGGTTTGATTATGCAACGCCAAAAGGCGAAATCATAAACTATATTCAATCTAAAATCTAATATCATAAATCTAAAGTTTAAAAATGCCAATATCTCCAAATTTCACATCAATCTTAAGCAAAGACTGGGAAATTAATTTTACGCAATGTACACCAAACGGTTATTTAAAATATACTGATTTGTGCAACCTTTTACAACTAACTGCCGCTGCACATTCTGAAGTTGGAGGAATTAGTTTTGCTGATATGCAGGAATTCAATCAAGCCTGGGTTTTAAGCAGAATGCGTGTAGAAATAACTGCTTTACCAAAATGGCAGGATACCGTAACCGTAAAAACATGGATAAACAGCCTTGAAAACTCACGTTCTGTTCGTGCGCTCGAAATGTACGTTAACGGAAAAAAGATTGTTGGCAGTGAAACATTTTGGGCCGTATTCAACACAAAGGCGCGTCGTCCCGAAGCTTTGGCTTTGCCTTACGAGCATTTTGAATTGTTCCCTGATAACAGGGCAACAGTAGAAGGTTTTTCTAAAATAAATGTCAATCCTGAAAAAGAATCTGTTTTTGAGAAAACGGTTTATTTATCCGATTTGGATATTGTAAATCACGCCAACAATGTAAAATACCTGGAATGGTGCCTGGATCATGTTGATCCTAAAAAAATACTTAATCAGAAAATTGCCAGTTTTGAGATGAACTTCATGAAAGAATTATCCCTAAATGATACTGTGATAATTCATGAAAGCGAAACTGAAATTGATTCTACTTTTAGTATTACCAAAGAAGATAAAACTTGTTTCGCATTACAGCTTAACTGGAAATAAATTTCGCAGAATTGAATCTATAAAAAAAGCTCTGATTTCTCAGAGCTTTTGTTTTTTTATCGGGTGAATTATTATTCAGCAATCTTGCTTTTGACAACTAATCTGAAACCTTCTCCATGAATGTTTAAGATTTCAACATCCTCATCTGATTTTAGATATTTTCTAAGCTTAGCGATGTAAACGTCCATACTTCTTGAAGTAAAATAGTTATCATCTCTCCAGATTTTAGTCAATGCTAATTCTCTTGGCATTAAATCATTTTCATGAAGAATCAACATTTTAAGCAATTCATTTTCTTTTGGAGATAATTTTATTGCTTCGTCGTTTTCAAAAGTTAAGAATCTAAGTTTAGAATTTAAGTGGAATTTACCAATATTAAACTCAAACTGAACCTGCTCTGCTTTTGTATCCGCAGATTTTCTTTGAATAATTGCTTTGATTTTCATCAATAAAACTTCTGAATCAAAAGGTTTATTCAAATAATCATCAGCTCCTGCTTTATACCCTTTTAACACATCTTCTTTCATAGATTTTGCTGTTAAAAAAATAATAGGCACTTCACTGTTCTTTTCTCTAATTTCTTTGGCTAATGTATAGCCATCTTTATAAGGCATCATTACGTCAAGAATACATAAATCATACACATCTTTCTTGAACTTCTCGAAACCTTCCATACCGTTTTTAGCTAAAGTAACTTCAAAGTCATTTAACATTAGATAATCTTTAAGAACTGCCCCGAAATTAAGGTCATCTTCTACTAAAAGTATTCTTTTGTTATTATTTTCCATATTTTAATTTATTAATGGTATTTTTATTATAAAGGTGCTACCTTTTCCTTTTTCGCTTTCAACATATACTTGACCATTGTGGTCCTCTACTATTCTTTTTACATAAGCCAGACCCAATCCGTGTCCTTTTACATTATGTAAATCTCCGGTATGTTCTCTGTAAAATTTCTCAAAAACCCTCTTTTGAGCTATCTTACTCATACCTAATCCATTATCTTTTATTTTTATCAGAATCATGTCTTTTACATTTTCTGTAAAGATTTCGATTTCAGGAATGTCAGGAGAATACTTTATTGCATTCTCTAAAATATTTACCAAAACATTGGTAAAATGGACTTCGTTTATTAAACTTGTTGTTCTGGCAGCATTATAATGCTTCACAACTGTTCCCTTTCTGTCTTCTAAAATTAAATTTACATGTTCAATTGCATCATCAATTATATCATGAATAGCAGTTGGTTCTTTTGTAATATCAAGTTCTCTTTTTTCTAATTTTGAGATCCTAAGTACATTTTCGACCTGGGCATGCATTCTTTTATTTTCATCCCTGATCATTTGAAGATATCGGAAAACCTTTTCCTTATCCTCAATAATTTTAGGGTTTCTAATAGCATCAAGTGCTAAATTTATTGTCGCAATTGGAGTTTTAAACTCGTGCGTCATATTATTTATAAAATCTGTTTTAATTTCAGAAATATGTTTTTGACGCAATAATTGATTTAATGCACTGGTGTAAGCTACTATTATAATCAATGTAAAAATTATTGACAGTATAGTGATACTTAATAATTCTGATAATAAAAATTTCTTCTTATGTGGAAACGTTATATACAATTCATACTTACTATTTCCTTCATTATCAGTATAAATCGGTATATGATAGCTTGCATCATTATCATAATGAAAACCATCAGATTTTATTTTTGTTGCAAGTCCTCCACTATAAATTCCAAATTCAAATTTGGTTTTTACCCCATATTCCTGAAGCTCTTTTCTAAGAAGGCCTTGCAATTTTTCTTTAGAAATTCTTTCATTTATAGGAAGTGCATCTGCAGCATCTTTAATCGAAATTTCCATTTGGACTTTATTCAAAATATCTAAATTTCCAGATTTTTCAATCTTCAAATCAGGAATGATACTTTGTTCTAAAGCACTATTATCAATATTATTATTGTTATAAACTTCTGTAACGCGCTTTGAGCTAAAATTTTTAAATCTTTCGCTGCTGAATTTTTTATTGAAAATTGCACCGCTTACATCGTAATCTTCAGAACTAAGAGTGTTTCTGTAAACTATTGTCCTGTTTGTCTTTGTATTTCTCTGAACAAAAAGTACTTGAAGTAAATCTTCTTTCTTAGGAAGTTTTCCTGTGCTGTCTTTCAAACGGTTATACTTGTCATAAAGACTGTATTCTTCCTGCTGTTCAAGTTTATCAGCGACATTGCCAATTACCTGAGTAACGTGGTATTTAAATTGTTCGTCATTATTTTTAAATGAAGAATTAAACCAATACACCTGAACCAGAATTATCCCTATTAAGGACAAACTCATCAATAAAACAAGTAATCTAAAAAATAATTTATTCATCGCAACAAAATTAATATTTTAACAATATACTAAATAATACATTAACCAAATATTAACATTTAAGACTGATTTTGTTTTATATTTAAAATTTTAAGAATTTTAACAACTTCTTCTTTAGCTTTTTTGAGATTATCGTTATTTATTACAAAATTGCTTCCGGAAATCCGCTTTTCATCATTCCATTGCATTTTCATTCGGTTTAAAACGTGGGCTCTTGTGGTATTATCACGCTTTAGCACTCTTTCAATTCTGATTTCTTCCGGGGCAGTAACTGTTATAATTAAATCACATTCTTTATAACGTCCGCTTTCAAACAAAATTGCGGCTTCGTATATCACATATTGGCAGTTTTTGTGTCCCAATAACCATGCCTCAAAATCTTGTTTAACTGCGGGATGAACTATAGCATTCAATTGATTTAACTTGTCTTTATCTTTGAATACGATTTCGGCAAGTTGAGCTCTGTTTAGAATATTATTTTTAAAAATCGCATTTCCAAAAGTTCTCTTTATTTCATTTATGATGGTTTCCGACTGCATGACTCTTTTTGCTCCATCATCAGCAATATAAACAGGAACTCCCATTTCATTAAAATAACTGGCAATAGTAGTTTTACCACTTCCGATTCCACCTGTCAGACCAATAACTTTTGTCATATTATACTTTAAAAAACATACGAGGAAAAGCTTCTTGTGGTTTTTTCTTTAAAAGGATAATTTTCACAAATGATTCCAAAAATCCCGTTCCATAACCGTAAAACTGTTTCCAAACTGCTATTATGGACAGATATCCAATTTTCAGACTTTTATTTTTAATACTGGATGCGAAAAAAATCATACCGAAATATACAAAATATAATTGTAAAAAAACGTCAAAATTAAAAATTAACAATAAAAAAGCTATTAATAACCCTAAAAGAAAGAACGTAGGAAAGAAAAAAGTGATTTTACTGTGTTCCGGATACCAGCTATTCAAAATAGGTCTCGCAATTCCAAATTTATGAACCTGTACAGAAAATTTACTCCAGTCTATTCGGCGCTTGTGATACACAAATGCTTTCGGAAATAACCTCGTTTCAAAACCTAAATTCCACAAACGAATCGACAAGTCAGGATCTTCTCCCGGGTGAATATTTCCAAATCCGTTTGATATTTCAAAAGCTTTCTTTGAAATTCCCATATTGAAACTGCGCGGCTGAAATTTATTAATCTTCTCAGACCCGCCACGAATCCCGCCGGTTGTCAGAAATGAAGTCATGGCAAAGTTTATCGCCTTTTGAATGTCCGAAAAACTGTCCAGTGCTTTATCAGGTCCACCGAAGCAATCCACATAATTTGCATTTAATTCTTTTCGCACTTCAGTCAGATAATCAGACGGAATGATACAATCTGAATCAAAAATGATAAAATAATCACCTCTCGCCTTTTGCATTCCAAAATTCCTTGAGTCACCCGGTCCTGAATTCTCTTTAAAATAATAGGAAATATTAAGTTTCCCCTGATAGGTCATCACAACATCCTTACAAGGTATTGATGAACCGTCTTCTATAAGAACAATTTCAAAAGCTTCATTATAATCAGATTGTGTTAAACTTTCTAAAAGCTCATCAACTTCATCTGGTCGATTATACACGGGTATAATTAAAGAAAAAATCATAATGGAAAAGGAGGTATTAAAGTAGTAATTGTTTAAACTGAAAAATTTTAACAAAGATATGGTATATTCACAAAAAAACCATCAACTTTTGATTGATGGTTTTTATTTATGATAAGCTGTTTTTTATTTGATACTTTCGATTTCAACTACCTCATTTGCTTCAGCTTTATAATCAACTCCCGCAAATTCAAATCCGAATAAATTCAGGAAATCATTTTTGTAACCTGCCAAATCTCCAATTCCAGGTAAAGTTTCCGTTGTTGCTTCCAGCCAAAGCTGCGCTACTTTAGCCTGAACATCTTCACGCATTTCCCAGTCATCGATTCTGATTCTACCTTTGTCGTCTACAGGAACTTCAGCTCCGTTGTATAATCTGTCCTGAAACAAACGTTGAATCTGCTCAATACACCCTTCGTGAATTCCTTCTTCTTTCATAATTTTGTACAGAAGAGAAATGTATAACGGAATAACAGGAATTGCAGAACTAGCCTGGGTAACCAAAGCTTTATTTACCGATACATATGCTTTTCCTCCTACTGATTTTAAACTGTCAGTGATAGAAAATGCAGTAGCTTCCAAATCATCTTTTGCACGGCCAATTGTACCTTTACGGTAAACTGCTTCTGTCAATGATGGTCCGATATAAGAATAAGCAACCGTTGTAGCTCCTTCTGCCAATAAATTTTCATTTTTCAGGGCATCCATCCACATTGACCAGTCTTCACCACCCATTACTGCAACCGTATTGGTGATATCCTCTTCATTAGCCGGAGCTATAGAAACCTCAGTAACGTTTCCGGTATGGAAATCAACTGTTTTATTGGTAAAAGTCTGTCCGATTGGTTTTAAAACGGAACGGTGTGTAATTCCTGTAACAGGGTGCAAACGCACTGGCGATGCCAAACTGTAAATAACAAGATCAATCTGACCTAAATCAGCTTTTATTAAATCTAAAGTTTGTCTTTTAATTTCGTTTGAAAAAGCATCTCCATTGATACTTTTTGCATATAAACCTGCTTTATGCGCTTCCGTTTCAAAAGCGGCAGAGTTATACCATCCCGGTGAAGCTGTTTTTCCTTCAACTGGTGGTTTTTCAAAAAACACGCCAATTGTAGCAGCATCAGATCCAAAAGCACTTGTAATTCTTGAAGCCAATCCAAAACCAGTTGAAGCACCAATAACCAGTACTTTTTTTGCTCCGGCGATCGGACCTTTTGATTTTATATATTCTATTTGATTTTTTACATTTTGCTCGCATCCTTTTGGGTGAGATGTCAAACAAATAAATCCTCTCATTCTAGGTTCTATAATCATCTTGTAATTTTTATTGTATTAATTCAATTTGAGTTTTAATTTTTCAAAAATAGACATTTTATCCTTAACCCTTTTCATATTGGCATTCATATTGTCTATAAAATTTGGGTTAAGGGCATTTTTCTTAGCTAGTTTATAATAATTATAAGCTGTGGTATATTCGCTTTCATATTCGGCCATTCTTCCTAATTCACTGTTATAGGAAGAATTATCAAAATTTTCAAGATTTTGCATCGTCTCTTTAATGTGCTCTTTTGCTTCTGCATAACGACCAATATCAATAAGTAAATAGGTATAGTTCAAATAAGGAGCCGGGTATTTTGGCTCGAATTTCATAGCCAGTTTATAGTGATAAATCCCTTTATCATAATTACTTAACTTGTTGTAATAAATCCATCCTAAGTGATTATGAGCTTTACCAAAATCAGGATATTGGGATAGTATTTCTTCAAGCAGTTCTTTTCCGTCAGCTATATTTCCGTCAGATATTAACAAATCTGCTTTAATAAATTGATTTTCATAAAAACTCAGGCTTTCCATATTACTAGTATTCTTAATTTAATAATTCTTTTGCATGATTTAATGCCGAATCTGAAATATTGGCTCCGGAAAGCATCTGAGCAATTTCCGTAACCCTTTCTTCGTGAGATAATAATTTCAATTCTGACTGTGTATCCTCATCAACCGTAGATTTGAAAACTTTGAAATGAGAATCTCCTTTTGCAGCAATTTGCGGTAAATGTGTAATGGCAAATATTTGCATTGTTGCACTCATCTCTTTCATGATTTCACCCATTCTTATGGCAATTTCACCAGAAACCCCAGTGTCAATTTCATCAAAAATCAAAGTTGGTAATTTAGAATATTTTGCCAAAATTGCCTTAACAGCCAGCATAATGCGTGACATCTCACCTCCGGAAGCCACTTTCTTAAGCAATCCGAAGTCCGTTCCTTTATTGGCTGAAAATAAAAATTGCAATTCGTCTTTTCCATTTTGAAAATACGTTTCAGATGGCAGGAGTTCCATATTGAAACGAACATTTGGCATCCCTAATGTTTCCAGAATCGAAACCAACTGATCTGATAAAACCGGAATAGCCTTTTCTCTATTTTGATGAATTGTTGCAGTGAAAGCATCTAATTCCTGTGTTTTTTGTTCTATTGACTGTGACAGAAGAGCTATTTCTTCTTCGATATTACCTAATTCAACAACAGCACTTTCCAGATCAGCCTGAATCTGAAGCAATTCATCAACAGAATTTACCTGGTGTTTCTTTTGAAGATTGTAAATCAGTTGTAACTTCTGATTCGTCAGTTCCAGTTTTTCAGGATCGTTTAATAATTTTTCTGAAGCATTTTGCAATTCTTTAGAAACATCATCAACTTCTATTGCTACACTTGTAATTCTCTCCAATAAACTCTGGTATTCGGGAGAAAAAAGAGCTATTTTCTGCAATGCTGCCTTAATTTCATTCAAATTATGAAAAACCCCAAATTGCTCTTCGTTCGTAATCACCAACGATTTATCAATTGATTCTTTTATAATTTCAACGTTATTCAATTTCTCAAAATCTGCTTCAAGTTCTTCCTGTTCGCCCGATTTTAGTTTAGCAACAACTAATTCATTTAATAAAAAAGTATTGTATTCCTGTTCCTTACCGGAATCACTTTGTTTTTTAAGCAAAGTATTTAATTTTGACTTGTCTGATTTATAATTTTTCAGAAGTTTCTGATAAGCAAAAATAACATCTGAATTATTCGCAATTGCATCAATTATTTTAAACTGTACATTTTCATCGGAAAGCTCCTGAGTTTGCTGTTGTGAATGAATATCAATCAAAAACAGACTTAAATCCTGTAATTCCTGAAGGTTTACAGGACTATCATTGATAAAAGCCCGTGATTTTCCAGAAGGTAAAATTTCACGTCTTATAATAGTGTCATCTTCATAATCAAGGTCATTTGTTTCAAAAAACTCTTTTAAATTGTATTTTGAAATTTCAAAATGGGCCTCAATGATACATTTCTCCTCTTTATTTTTTAATGAGGTCAGATCTGCTCTTTTTCCCAAAACCAAACCTATAGCTCCTAAAATAATAGATTTCCCAGCACCTGTTTCTCCTGTAATTATAGAAAAACCTTTTGAAAAATCAATAGCAAGCTTTTCAATCAGGGCATAATTTTTAATTGACAGTGAAGTAATCATAAGAAAAAAATATAAATGTAAAAGTTAATGAAGGATGCAATAATTAAAAAAAATTAAAATTTAATTTGCGACCATTTAGTAGAATTCAATGGAGATACCTTATTCAGAATATCTGTTAAGTCGGTAACAGGAATACTTGGTCCTCCGGAAAAAACAGAGACAATTTCATCTGATTTGGCATCAAAAAATATCCGTGTTAAAAAGGCATTTGGTTTAACCGAATTTAATTTACCGATAAGTACTACTGAAGATTTAATTTTTTCTTTTGCAACTTTCAAATCCTGACTCATATTATCTAAACCGGAATGATACAAAAACATTGTCTGTCTTAAATCACTGTAAGTTGGCGAAAGCATATCGTTTATTAAAAAGTAACGATTCTGAACTCCATCTGCCTGACTCCAGCCTTTAAATCCTCCTTGTTGCGCCACATTCGAAATATTTTGAGCCGTTTCCAGATATGAACTTCCTCCTGCCATTTGAAATGTATCTGCATCTATTCCTAAAATCATATAGCTGTAAAAAGAAACCACAGATACCAAATTGGATTCGAAAGTAGTCGGATTGAACAATAATGGCTCATATTCTGTATATCTGAAACTTAGATCTTTATCGTTATAATTAAAAATTGGAGAGGAATAAGTCGAATTATATACCTGTCTTGACGCCTGCACCTGAATTGTACCCGAAAACTGATCGGAACTGTAAGAAGATAATGTAATATACATCGAACAGTTAATACGTTCGTTTTGTTTTAAAACAGAACCCGTCCAATCTGTTTTATTTACAAATTCCGATAAAGAAGTCTGAAGTGTTTTAAATACCTGCTGATTGGGATTCGGAAGTCTGTCCGTATTTATAGTTACAGTACAATTTAGCTGTTGTGCCTGTGTAAAGCCAAAAATTAAAAATACTAATAAAGTAACTATTTTATTATTCATACGAAGATACTATTTGCTTTTAGCGAAATATGGTTCCGCTATTTTATTCCGTGTTTGACTTGAAATCAGTACTGCTTTATGAAAAATGTGAAATCACTTTATTCAAAATATCCACTGCAACCGATTCTTTTGATTTTAATTCCATTGGTTCGATTTTAAAATGCTTATCAATAAATGTCACTTTATTGGTTTCTTTCTTAAAACCGGCACCTTCATCCTGTAAGGAATTTAAAACAATCAAATCTAAGTTTTTTTTCTGAATTTTCAGCTTTGCATTTTCAATTTCATTTTCAGTTTCTAAAGCAAATCCAATCAGAAACTGATTTTTTTTGCTATTTCCCAGTGACAATAAAATATCTTTTGTTTTTTCGAGTTCAATCGAAAACTCATCCGGAGCTTTTTTAATTTTCTGCAAAGCAACCGTTTTAGGCTTGTAATCAGCAACTGCCGCTGCTGCAACGGCAACATCGACATCATTGTAATATAGATGACAGGCATCATACATTTCCTGTGCTGACACCACATTTATGACTTTGATCGCTGCATTTTTCGCTTTGTAATGAGTTGGTCCGGAAACTAAAATAACACTCGCTCCTAAATCTGAAGCTGCATTTGCAATATCAAAACCCATTTTCCCTGAGGAATGATTCCCTATAAAACGTACAGGATCTATTGCTTCGTATGTTGGACCGGCAGTAATTAGTATTTTTTTTCCTTTCAAAGGTAATTTACGCTCTAAATCAGCTTCAAGAAATGCTATTATATTTTCGGGTTCAGCCATTCTTCCTTCTCCTGAAAGACCACTTGCCAGCTCACCGCTTTCTGCAGGAATCATAGTATTCCCAAATTGTTTTAAAGCATTAAAGCTTGAAATTGTAGAGGGGTGTTTATACATATCCAGGTCCATTGCCGGAGCAAAGTAAACGGGACATTTTGCCGATAAATAAGCTGCAATTAAAAGGTTGTCACAATTGCCGGTTGTCATTTTAGATAATGTATTGGCAGTTGCGGGAGCAATAAGCATCAAATCGGCCCAAAGGGCTAATTCAACATGATTGTTCCAAACAGCATCTTCGTCATCCTGATTGAAGAAACCGGAATGTACAGGATTTTTTGATAACGTAGATAACGTAAGCGGAGTTACAAAATCCTTAGAAGCAGGTGTCATTATCACTTGGACATGTGCACCTGCTTTTATAAAAAGTCGTACTAATGATGCTGTTTTATACGCTGCAATTCCACCAGAAACTCCCAGTAAAATTTTTTTTCCGTTTAAAACTGACATTATACTATTATTTGTTTGAACTTCTGTGGTATGTTTTACCGTCTAACCATTCCTGAACAGCTAAAGCGTGTGGTTTTGGTAGTTTTTCGTAAAATTTAGAAACTTCAATTTGTTCTTTATTTTCAAAAACTTCTTCAAGACTGTCATTATAAGTAGCAAACTCTTCTAATTTCTCAGTTAATTCTTTTTTAATTTCAGAATTAATTTGATTTGCTCTTTTAGCCATAATGGTAATTGCTTCATACACATTTCCTGTTGGCTCTTCAATAACTGTTTTATTGTAAGTTATTGTATTTACAGGAGCATTCGTCTTTTTTAAATCCATGACTTTATTTTATTTAGTAAATTTTTGTAAATCAGTTTCAACTCTGACATTCATTTCGTCAGCTTGTACTTTATATTTTGTGTCGCTTTTAAACTTAATTAAGTTGTTGTAAGCTACTTTAGCAACATTTAAACGATCCTGCATTTTTGAAGGAATACTGTTTATTGCCAGTTTGTATGCAGAATCATATTTATAGAACAATGCATCTTCTTTAAAGGGTGTCCCCGGGAAATCTGCAATAAAATTATCAAAAGCAATTAATGCTGATTTATAATCTGAGATTGTATTATACCCTTTGGCATTTTCGTATGCTTTTTTCTCCAGTTTACCAGTCAGGATTTTCACGGCATCATTTGCCTGAGTAATGTATTCTGAATTTGGATAATTATCAATAAAAGCTTGTAATTTCTCCAGAGCTTTTACAGTATCTGTCTGATCTAAACTGTAAACTGGTGATAATTTTGAATAACTATAGGCACCAAGAAAAGCAGCTTCCTGAACTTTTTCACTTCGTGGATACCCCGAAACGAAACTTTCAAATTGATAACCTGCCAAATAATATTGTTTTGTTTTATAATAAGCCTGAGAAAACATGTAAAATAATTTTTCAGCCTGAGGTTTACCTCTATAAGTAGGGGCTAATTGCTCAAAAAGACGGATCGCTTTTGAATATTTCCCTGCATCATACATTTTTGTTGCTATTTCAAATTTTGCCGCAACATCATCATTTTTCAATGCTTTTTGGTAATCACTACAAGAACAAAAAAGGACAACAACAATTAATAGAGATACTATTTTTTTCATTTTCTTACTTTTATTATGATTTCTTAGACAATTATGCCAAAGCAAAATCACACCGAAGTTCCGGTGGCAAATTTAGTTATTAATTTAGCTACTACAAAATATTTTTTTGGTATAATAAAATACCGTTAATCCTGCTCTACTTTAATGCTTTTTTTAACAAATTCGTTCAATCTTCCAGCCAGAGAATCATCAACTGATACTAACGGTAAACGTACCGTGTTTTCAGCAATACCAAGGGCTTTGAATATTTGTTTGATTCCGGCAGGATTTCCCTGCTCAAAAATCATATCAATACAATCTGATAAAAAGTATTGTGTTTTAAAAGCTTCATTTACTTTTTTATTCAATCCTAAACGGATCATTTCTGAAAATTCTTTAGGAAAACCTTGTCCAATTACAGAGATTACCCCTGCCCCACCGGCTAAAACAATCGGCAAAGCGATCATATCATCACCTGAAATTACAAGAAAATCCTTTGGTGCATTTTTTATTAGCTGCATAGCCTGAACTACATCTCCGGCTGCTTCTTTAATTGCCACCACATTATCAAAATCATTTGCCAGACGAATTACTGTTGCAGGCAGCATATTGCTTGATGTTCTCCCCGGTACATTATATAAAATAACAGGCAGCGGTGAAGCTTCTGCAACTGCTTTAAAGTGCTGGTAAATTCCTTCCTGTGTTGGTTTGTTATAATAAGGTGAAACAGAAAGAATTGCATCAAAAGCAGAAAAATCCCTGGTTTTTAATTCCTCAACAACCTGCATGGTATTATTTCCTCCAACGCCCAGTACAAGAGGTAATCTTCCCTTATTTACATCAACTACTGCATTTATAACCAATTCTTTTTCGGCCTGCGTAAGGGTGGCGTTTTCTGCTGTTGTGCCCATAACTACAAGATATTCAACTCCTCCATCGATCGAAAAATTGACTATTCGCTGTAATGCTTCAAAATCAATTGAAAAATCTTTTTTAAATGGAGTTACAAGTGCAACGCCAGTACCTATTAATGATTGCATATTCTAATTATATTTTATTTAATGTTTTTCAAATACTTAAACAATTCGAAAACGAAGAGTTTGTAATTTTCCATAGTGGTCTCTATCATCCATCTGTTTAATTTTTTATCTACGGATGCAAAACCAACTTTAAACTTCGCTTCTGATTTACTTGTTATCATCATCAAAATTGCTTTTTCGATATCATAGTAACTAATCAAAAGGTCAAATTCTGTTTCTATAAATTCATTTAGAAAATCTATCGTAACATTTCCATTCCAATTGATGTGTTTTTTACCAAAAGTAGGTCTTGAGTACGCTCTTTTTTCCTTAAATTTATCTCTGTACACAACAATTTTTATATCCTCCTGACTGATTCCATTCAATATTAATTCTTTAATCAACTCTTTTGAATGTCGAAATTTACTCTCATCAACCAGTAAACCAACTGTTTGTATGTTATTTGTAAAGACTTCGTTTTTGACATTATGCAAGTTATTTTTTAATGATTTTTTTACAAAAAATTCCTTTATATAATTTAAAAACATAGTACTTTTGCCAGATTACAAAATTAATTATTTAAGTCGCATTTAAGATGGTAAAACTAAAAAAGTATAACGGATTTTTAAAACTTTTTGTTATATTCTTAACACTTTTTTTTATAACTTCTTGTAGTAAGAAAAACTACAATTTAACGAAGATAGAAGGAAAGCAAGTTCCTGTAACGGAAAAATCTGCTGAAACCCCGGAAATCGAAAGTTTTATTGCGCCTTACCGGAATCATATCAATAAAGATTTAGACAGTGTTCTGGCCTATTGTCCTGAAACATTAGAAAAAAGTACCGGAAAATGGCAAACCCATATCGGTAACCTAATGGCTGATGTATGTCTTAAAAGAGGGAATATTGTTTTTAAAGCACGTGAAAAAAAAGATATTGATTTGTGTTTTCTAAATCATGGGGGCATTAGAGCGATTTTACCAAAAGGAAATGTTACTACCCGAACAGCATATGAAATTATGCCTTTTGAAAACAATCTGGTTGTTCTGGCTTTAAAAGGAGATCAGATTTTAGAAATGACCTCTTATATTATTAAGGACAAAAAACCACATCCGCTGGCAGGAATGACTTTTACCATTGCGAAAGATAACACGGCAAAAAACATCCTTATTCAGGGAAAACCGTTTGACAGCAATAAAACCTATTATGTAACTACAAATGATTATCTGGCTAATGGTGGAGACAGTATGAACTTTTTCGCAAAAGCTACTCAAAAATTTGATCTGAATTATAAACTTCGAGATGTACTCATTGATTACTTTAAAGAAGTAGATACGATTCCGGTACCTAAAGATATCCGAATTACAGAAGAATAATCCCTTGAATAAAAAAATTATTACCCAGCGTTCAGCTTAAAAATATATAAAATGAAAAGAAGAGAATTTATCGAGAAAACAGCTGCAAGTACGGCCTTACTAAGTTTAGGTTTGTCATTAAGCAGTTTTGAAACCAACGATATTAAACACTTAACTATTTTACATACCAACGACGTTCACAGCCACATTGACCCTTTTCCGGCTGATGATCCCCGTAATGCAAATAAAGGTGGTGTTTCGCGCAGAGCGGCTCTTATTGAAACTATCCGTAAAGAAAACCCAAATGTACTTTTACTAGATGCCGGTGATATTTTTCAGGGAACTCCTTACTTTAATTATTACGGCGGTGAACTTGAGTTCAAGTTGATGAGCATGATGAAATATGATGCAACAACTATAGGAAATCATGACTTTGACAATGGTCTTGATGGTTTATACGCTCAAATGCCACATGCAAACTTTGATTTTATCTGTTCAAATTATGACTTTAAAAACACGGTCATGAACGGACTTGTAAAACCTTATAAAATTTTCTATAAAAACGGAATTAAAGTTGGTGTTTTTGGTCTTGGAATTGAACTTTCAGGTCTGGTAGACAAACAATTATACAAAGAGACCGTTTATAACGACCCTGTAGAAATTGCTCAGGACATGACGCAATTATTAAAGAAAACAGAAAAATGTGATCTTGTTATCTGTCTTTCGCATTTAGGTTACAATTATAAGGATGATCAAAGTAAAATTTCCGATCTGAAATTAGCCGAATTGACACAGGATATTGATTTGATTATTGGCGGACATACCCATACTTTTTTAGATAAGCCAGTTATTGTAAAAAACAAAGCCGGAGAAAATGTTTTAGTAAATCAGGTAGGATGTTACGGAATTAATTTAGGCCGAATTGATTTTTATTTTGATAAGGATAAAGCGCATACCAATCAGGGTAAATCAATTGTTGTATCATAATTTTTCTTTTTGACTTTGCTCTTTTCAAGAAAATATTCCACCATAAAAAAGTAAGCCATAATCTGGGTAACATCACGAATGAGAACTAAGACCACTGAAAAAGAAAAGTAGTCGCTGAAAATATAGAATATATCTGAAAATATATAGCTAATGGCCATTAAAGACATTAATAACGTCTTGTAAGTTCCTTTCGTGATATAGCTTACAAATGAAAAATAACTTAGAATACTCAGTACAATTCCGTAAAAAGTATAAATATAATTAAACTTTTTCATGTTGTCAGACTGCAGGCTTAATACCGAAATCAATAAGTAAACTATAAAAATAACTACTATAGATACCGGTAAAATATCTTTCCTTCTTAGTTTTATTCTTTCATGTTTTACTATAAAAAACCGCAGCAGCAACAGATAGACAAGTAAGAAACTAAGTACTCCGCCAATTTGAGAAATTTCCACATCCATTAAATCAAAGACCTGGCCTACGAAGCAGAAGAAAAAAATAAAGGCTTCCGTTTTTCCAATTTTATAATTGCTGCTTATTAGAAAATAGAAAAAAATTGAGGGCAGTACAATCGCTTTTGCATAAACTGCCAAAAAATCCTGTTCTGCACAATCAAAAATAATTGTGCAAAGTAATGCCAGAAAAAACAGGATTAAAGACGGTTTATTCGCTCTCATTCAGTTTCGTTATAAAATCTTCTTCAGACAATATCGGAATATTTAATTTATTCGCTTTTTCCAGTTTAGCCGGTCCCATATTATCTCCTGCAACCACAAAATCTGTTTTGGCAGAAATTGAGCTTCCCACTTTACCTCCGTTATCTTCAATCGATTTCTTTAGCTCGTCTCTTGAAAATTGAGCAAATACACCTGAAACAACAAATGTCTTTCCGATGAATTTCTCTGTAGCATTGGGGTTTATTTTTTCGACAATTTCAAATTGAACTCCGTAACTTTTTAAGCGTTCTATAATTTTTTTGTTTTCTTCATTTTCAAAAAATTCGATCACACTTCTGGCGATACGTTCCCCAATTTCATCTACCAGAATCAACTCCATTAAAGAAGCCTGACTTAATGCATCAATATTCTTATAATGTTTGGCCAATTTTTTGGCAACTGTTTCACCCACAAAACGAATTCCAAGTGCAAACAAGACACTCTCGAATGGAATTTCTGTAGATTTCTGAACGCCATTTACTAAATTTTCAGCAGATTTTTTTGCCATTCTTTCTAAATGCAAAATGTCTTCTACTTTCAATTTATATAAATCGGCATAGTCATGAACCAATCCGTTTTTAAAAAGCAAGGCAACTGTTTCTCCTCCGAGACCTTCAATATCCATTGCTTTTCTGGATATATAATGTTGGATTCTTCCAATAATCTGTGGAGGGCATCCGTAAAAATTTGGACAATAATGATTCGCTTCACCTGCATTTCTTACCAATTCGGTGTGACATTCCGGGCAATGTGTGATATAGGTTGTTTGTTCTGAATTTTCCGGACGTTTTTCTAAATCTACTGCGATGATTTTCGGGATAATTTCTCCTCCTTTTTCAACAAAAACAATATCATTTATTCTGATGTCTAGTTTTTCTATCTGATCTGCATTGTGCAATGAGGCTCTTTTTACAATTGTTCCCGCCAATTGTACCGGTTCTAAATTTGCTACCGGAGTGATTGCGCCTGTGCGTCCTACCTGATAGGAAATAGATTTTAGCTTTGTTGAAACCTGTTCAGATTTGAATTTATATGCCATTGCCCAACGTGGCGATTTTGCCGTATAACCCAGCTCTTCCTGATGCTGAATACTGTTGACTTTTATAACGACACCATCTGTTTCGTAAGGCAAATTATGGCGATGAAGATCCCAATAGTCTATAAAGTCGAAAACTTCCTGTAAATTATTTACTAATTTTGCTTCATTTGGAACTTTAAAGCCCCATTTTCTGGCAGATTCCAAGCCTTCAAATTGAGAAGGAAATGGTAAATTATTACCCGTTACAAAATACAACAGACATTCTAAAGGCCGCTTGGCAACTTCGGCACTGTCTTGCAATTTCAAACTTCCTGAAGCTGTATTTCTTGGGTTTGAATATGGTGTTTCTCCAATTTCAATTAATTCCTGATTCATTTTTTCGAATCCGGCGTAAGGCAGAATAATTTCTCCGCGGATGTCAAATTTATCCGGGTAATTCCCTTTTAATTGTAATGGGATTGATCTTATTGTTTTTATATTATTCGTTACGTCATCTCCCTGAAAACCATCTCCACGCGTTAAAGCCTGAACTAATTTTCCGTTTTCGTAGGTAATACTTATCGACGCTCCATCGTATTTTAATTCACAGGTATATTGCAAATCAACATTTCCAAGTACTTTTTGAATTCGGTTTTGCCAATCCTCCAAATCATCTTTGGAATAGGAATTATCCAGAGAATACATACGGTATTGGTGCGCGATGGTTTTAAAATTCTTTGTAACTGTACCTCCTACCCGCTGGGTTGGCGAATTTTCATCAAAAAAATCCGGGTTTTTATTTTCTAAATCCTGAAGTTCTTTCAATTTAACATCAAAATCATAATCTGAAATTGTGGCGTTGTCAAGTACGTAGTAATTGTAATTGTGCTGATTAAGTTCGTTTCTTAAAGCCTGGATGGTCTCTTGAATATTCATATGATATTAAAATGATGCAAATTGTAATTTTGAATAACTGTAAATTCAAAATTAGGATTATTTTTGTTGAAAAACATGAAAATACAAAAGTTTTAAAAAATCAAAAATCAAGTTGCAAAAAAATGCAACTTGATTTTCTCTTTGTCCATTATTCTTAAAAAGAATTAATCAAAACCAACTTCCAAATGGTTTTTAAGTTCTATATTTTTACATTGGCCAAGGACCAATTAGGACATAAATATAGAGTTATTTTTGAATAATGATAAAATCGGAACGTCTGTTCATCAAGTGTTCCTCTTCTGTACATTTTACACCATTTTTACATTTATTGATTAACCTGCTTTCTCCATAACCAATAGCACTCTCAATTCTTGCGGTATCAATTCCCTGAGAAATAATATAATCCCTTGTTGATTTTGCTCTGTTATCCGAGAGTTTCAGGTTGTAAGCATCTTTACCGCGGGAATCGGTATGCGACTCTATTTTGATTCTGATATTAGGGAATTTCTGCATGATGAAAACTACTTTTGTCAACTCTTCTATTGCCAAAGGTGTAATATCAAACTTGTCATAATCAAAATAAATTGGATTTACATCTACTTTTTCAACTCCTTTTTTCTTTACTACCAAGTCGTCATAATTACTAAGTTCAAAATTAATATCTTTGATTTCACCTTCATTATCATCTCCTGCCTGAACTGTTTTTTCATCACTACTGTAGTTCGGTTTTGCCGCTATCATCTTAACTACTTTTCCACACGGAACTACGATTGCATACTTACCTTCATAGTTTGTCTTTGTTTCATTAAGAACATCACTATAAGAATTATAGGCCATGATTACAACATCGGTAAGTGGCAATTTGGTTTTTCTGTCAACGGCTATACCTGAAATATTCTGATTGCAGACAGGTTTTCCTTTTATGAAAGAATAAATATCATCATCGCCTTTTCCATCTGCCCTGTTTGAAGAAACATAACCAAAATCATCTGCTTTGTCAATTATAAAAGCAAAATCGTCTTTGTTACTGTTTATTGGTGCCCCCAAATTACGTGGTACAGAAAAAGTTCCGTCTCCCGAAAATTTGCTTTCGTAAACATCTAAATCCCCTAATCCGTAATGCCCGTCTGAAGAGAAATAAAGTATTCCGTTTCTGAAAAAAGGAAAGAGGTCGTTACCCAGTGTATTAATTTTTGGCCCCAGATTTACAGGAGAACTCATTGTTCCGTCATCTGCAATTTTGACATAATACAAATCGGTTTCGCCATACCCGCCCGGCATATCTGATGCAAAGAAAAGCCAATGGCCGTCATCACTTAAAGAGGGATGTCCTACAGAATAATCATCACTGTCAAAAAATACCTTTTGTGGATTTTCTAATTTATTATTTACTATTTCACCTTTGATAATTTGAAAGTTATTGATTTTATTTTCATCCACAACCAATTTATTTTTCTTTACAATATTGGTCGAATAGTAAATCGTTTTTCCATTACTGTCAAAAGTAGCCGTTGCTTCATGGTATTTGGTCATTACATTTGTTAAAAACAAAATTTCATTGAATAAACTTCCATCTGCAGGATTTCGCTCTGCCACATAAAGATTTAAGAAAGGCTGATTGTTCCAGGTGTATAATTTTTCACTAAATTTCGTCGTATCCCTTGCGGAGGTAAACACTATTTTATCCTGAAAATAAGTAGCTCCAAAATCTGATTTACTGGTATTGATATCCAGATTTTTTATGCTGTAGAGAGATTTCACTTTAGAGAGACTGTCGAGCTGCTTCTTTTGAGCTGCATATCTGTTAATCTCATTTTGATCTCCTTTTTTATCCAGGTATTCTTTTATCATTCTGTTGGCTTCATCATAATCCATAACACCTTTTAAGGACTGGATGTACCGCAAATAATAAATGTCTGTCAGATTATTACCTTGTACTTCATATAATTTTTTATACCATTTCAGCGCATTTCTTGCATCTGAAATAAAATAATACGAATCGGCTGCATTCTTTAGCGTTTGTGCTGACGGATTCTTTATGTTTTGTAAAATTTCTTCGTAGGCTTTAGAAGCATCTACATAAGAATAGCTTTTAAACAGCGCATCCGCCTTTTTTAAATTAGTCTGAGCAGAACATATCGTAAAACTCAGGACTAAACTTAGGATATATATTTTTTTCATAGACTTTGTTTTTAAAAGAATCGAGGAGATTTGATTTTGCTTTCACCTTTATTAAACTGATAGCGTAAGATGATCTCATGTGAACCATCATTATACTTGTTTAATTGACTTACTGTATAGTCAAAAGCGTATCCGACATAAAAGCTTTTTGATAGTTGAAAACCTGCCAGTATGCTCACTGAATCATCTGTTCTGTAAGCACCACCAATTACAAATTTTTCTGCAATCATGAAATTTGCTGAAATATCAGCAGTAAGTGGGGCTCCACTTACTGCTTTTACCAAAAATGCCGGTTTGAATTTCAAATTTGGATTCAAATCAAACACATAGCCTCCCATTAAATAATAATGTAAACGATCATAATCTATAGATTCCTGAACATCATCGTAATAATTACTCTGAATAAAACTAGGAATCGAAAGTCCCAAATACCATTTGTCGGTGTAATAGTAAATCCCTGCTCCGATGGCTAATTTTAACTGATTGTTAATATTCTGATTTAACAAAACATCGTTATTATCATAATATCTCCCTTTAGACCAGTCTATGTTTAGCATACGTACACCGGCTTTTAAACCGAAAGCCAGTCTTTTTTCATATCCAAGAGGTATTGAATATGAAAAGTTTCCGTCAGCATACAATTCGTCAGATGGGCCAATTTTGTCATTGACAATACTTAAACCCAGTCCGATTTTTTCATTTAGAAGTGGTCCGTGAATAGAAAATGACTGTGTTTCGGGAGCACCGGAAATTCCAACCCATTGTGAACGATACAAAAGTGCAGCTTCCAATGATCCGGTAGATCCTGCATAAGCAGGATTTACCGACATTGTATTATACATATACTGCGTGTATTCCGGGTCTTGCTGTGCAGAGGCACAAAATGTGATAAAAGAACATATTAAAATGAAATACGTTTCTAATGATTTTATATATAGTTTCATAACGATACTTATTTAGTTTAATTAATTAGATAAGATTAATAATGGACTTATCTCATTATAGATAACCATCCTTTTTTAACCGTTCCATCTCCGGTGTCTATCAAATAAAAATAAGTACCTGTAGGCAACATATCTCCTCTATTTATAACTCCTGATACATTTGAAGTTCCATCCCAATCGTTTGCATAATTCTTTTTGCTGTACACTAACGCACCGTATCTGTTGAACACTTTTAATTCATTATTTGGGTGTGTTTCGATACAATCAATTCTGAAAAGATCGTTTTGTCCGTCATTATTTGGAGTAAACTCATTGTAGACTGTCAAACAAATTGGCTCAACAAAAGCCGTAGCCGAATTATTTGTAGGATCAACATCTAAAGGAGTTGAAATCTCAATTGTTGCTACATTGTTATAGTTACCACTTGGCAGTACCAAAAGTTTAACTTCCAGTGTTTCACTTTCTCCGGCATTTAAAGTTGGAATTGTCCAAACCTGTGTTGCAGGATCATAAACACCAGTGGATGTTGTGAACGATACCAGACTATATCCGCTAGGAATTAATTCACTTACAAGTGTATTAATAATAGTACCCTGTCCAACATTATTTACAGTTATTGTAAAGACAACCTCATCACCAAAATTTGGAGTTGGATTATTAACTGTATTTGTTATTGTCAGATCTGAACAAGATGCTATTGTAACATTTAACGATTTTGTTGTCGTTTCATCACAGGTATTAACATAAGTTACACTAACTGTTCCCGGACCAATATCAGACCATGAAACTGTTACAGATCCATCTGCTGTTCCACCTCCGGTAAGAATAGTACCGTTTGTGATTGACCACACATAATTTGATTTCCCGTTTGCAATAGAATAAGTAACCCCTTGGAAAACACATGGTGTGTCATCAGTTGTTGTAAGCTGTACAAGAGCGTCATTTTCAAATTCTATTTTTATTCCTAAACGTGAAGTGTTCACACATCCATTGGTTGTATTATTAAGCGCTGTGGCGTAATAAGTTCCTGCGGTTAGTGGCGCGTTTGCCGCTAAAGGTGTTCCTCCTGTTGATGAAGAATACCAAACTACATTAGGTTCATTTACCAATATATCTGCAACTGTTGGAGTATCTGACAAACAGAATGTCTGAGTTGTTCTTGGAGTCGTAATTATACCTGGTGTATTTACATTTACCACAACTACTAATCTCACTGGATTCTCACAACCTACGCTGCTTGCAATAGCACCATAATAGGTTCCTGTAGCCAAAGCTGTTGTTGCCGGAATTGCTGTTCCTCCTGTTGAAGTACTGTACCAAACCACATTTCCTTCATTTACCTGAATATTAGCAACTGTTGGCGCATTTACCGAGCAGAAGTTTTGAGTTGATGAATTTGTAGTTGGTGTTGCAGTAGGGTTTTCAATTGTAATAGTTACCTGTAATCTTGAAACACTTTCACAACCTGTCGTTGGATTTAGTATCGCTCCATAATAAATACCATTTACTAATGGTGTAGTTGAAGCTATTACTGTACCTCCTGTTGAAGTACTGTACCACACTACATTTCCTTCATTTACCTGAATATCAGCAACTGTTGGTACATCTGTTATACAGAAACTTTGCGTATCATCTGTAGTTGTTGGTGTTGCAGGATTAGTTACAGAAATAGTAACTAATAGGCGAACTGAGCTTTCACATCCTGTT
>JBDTNT010000142.1:0-1619 GCA_039933615.1 Flavobacterium sp.
AAGTAATTATCATCTATCTGGATTAGTGAAAATTACTTTACCAAACATTATCCTCGATCCAGCAAATTTCATGGCTTTAGTAATTAAGTCAATTGAAATGTTTTTATAGTTTTTTTTGTTTAACAAGCTCGTAAGAAAGTCAAAATCTTCTTTCATTTTGCTAATAAATTTCCTGTTGCCTTTTCCTGATCAGATGTAGTAGAATGCAGTGTTTTTTCCGTTCGGCAAAATGTTTAACAGTAGCACCTTACAAACCATATATATAAACTGTAACATTCCAATACAGCAGGCTGCACATAACTATACAATTTTTTGAAACAATCTATTGTAAAGCAAATTTTTTAGGCTTAACACCGATATGCTCCTCAAACACTCGGGTAAAATGGCTTAAGTTACTAAAGCCCATTTGATATCCTACTTCAGATACCGTAAGCTTGCGTTCTTTAAGTAGCCTTGCCGCTTCTCGCATCCTGAAGTTTTGGTAATATTTAAAAATGCTTTCACCGAAAACCTGTTTAAATAACCGCTTAAGTTTTGATTTGCTCATTCCGACTTCTATCGCAAGCTTATCCAGTATGGGAGGCTTTGACAGTTGGGAAAGAATTTTAGCTTTTACCTGGTAAATTTTCTCAGCATCTGTTTCATTAATAGCTTGTACCGGAGCATTTTCCCTTTTCAATAATTCGGCAAAAATCAGGCAAATCAATTCTTCGGCCTTTAATCGGTAGTAAAATGATTGCATAGTTTCGGGAATGTTATTGTCTATAATATCTAAAGCTACTTTTTGAATCTGAGGAGAAATAACTTCTTCAAATATCGTCGGCCGGTCACTTTCAAAGATTGTTTTTAGAATAGCACTTGCAGGTTGTATGCCCAATAGACTTTTTAAGTTGGATGAATATATTGCCACCAGAATGGACCGGAAGTTTGTATGGCTCGGGTATAACATCTCCAAGTTCAATTTACCTTTACCGATCTGTACGGAGGGTAAATTCTCCATATTGATTGGTGCTTTTACTCCCTCCTCCCTGCGTGGCAGTACATTATTAAACGTCATCAATATCCGCTCATGGGGATTGAGATTAAAAGTTCTGCGGACCAAAAGGTCTTCATTGAATTCACAGTCCCTTACCATCATCCCGATGGAATTGCCTAAAACGAACTCCTGCAGATAGCCGCTTCCTTTATTTTGAGGAACCTCTACGTATCCACGTACGCAGGAAGTCCCAAGGATTTCTGCCAACTTATCAAGTACACCTTGCGGTTCGCTTACGGTAAGTTCTAATGTTTGGGCTTTCACGACTAAAATTTAAGCTAATGTAACTATTTTGTTTATATGAAGCTAGTTAATTTTGTTTTCAGATGATTACCTGACTGAAAAAATATAATCAGGTGGTGCTTTTTATAAAGAAAGAATAAATGAACAAATGGAAACGAAACGAAAATCAATTTTAATTTCTGGGGCAAGTATAGCCGGGCTAACTATGGCTTATTGGATGGAGCGTTATGGATATGATGTTACGGTTGTCGAAATTGGATCGGAACTAAGACGCGGCGGCTCACCGATTGACGCCGGGGCGACGCTTTGGACTGTGCGGAACGCATGGGGATCTTAAATA
>JBDTNT010000143.1:0-5361 GCA_039933615.1 Flavobacterium sp.
CAAAGATTGGCGATTATAAGCGCGGGGTTCTTTATGTGATTTCTCCTTCGTCGAAATGACAAGATCGCTACTAAAAATCGCTACAAAAGCATAAAATAACTTTGCGTCTTTGCGAGCAAAATTTAGATCAGGCTAATTATTATGGTGGTTATGTGATTCTTGAATTAATAGTTTGTGTTTATTTGGATTGACTTGTTTAACCTTTTATTTCAGTAATTGATAAGCCTCTAAATTTGAATTTTTTAGTTGCTTCTTTAATGTCTAGAGCAGTTTTTACCCCAACAATTATTGATGGATTTATTTCTCTTCCACTTCCAAAGCCAATACTTGTAGAAAATATTCCTTCATCAATTATTTTTCGCGTTTTTTCAAAAAAATCCGTAACAGGAATAACCTGATCATTATATTGATTGCATTTGTTGCAAAACCTTTCTTGTTTCCAAGCAGAAAATTCTAAAATTTCTAAAGGTTTCATTAAAAAGAGTGAATTGTCTCTATTAAGTGGAATAAAATCAACATTAAAATTTAATTCTTCTATGTATTCCTTAAATTTTAAAGATGATATAAATCTATGATCATAAGTTGAACTAAAATCTGATTTATTCCTGATTTTAAAATCAGTTGGCAAATAAGAAAAGTCTATACAGCATTCACATTCGTCACAAAAAATAGATTGCGGGGCATCATCGAAAAAATATTCATGATTATCGATACAACTTAAATTATAAGCAATAGTAATATATTTATCCATTTTATTTTTCACTTTAAACTATTTCATGTCAAAGGTAAATAAAAAGGGAATAAATAAAGAAAAAACTTACTTTTATTAATATGTGACAAAACTTAAAATGTACTTACATCACTTATATGGTAAAAAGCGTCATGTTTACGCTTGTAGTAAATCTTTATTTTGGAAAGTCAGCACTCTGGTAAGCACCCAAATCCGGCGGAGAAGTCCTGTTAGTTCCTAAAATATCCAGCTGAATTGCATATGCCTGATTTCCTTTCGCGAAAGCGGCAGAATTTTTATCAATATTGAATTTGTTCTGGGAAACATTGTAAAACTTCGGACTTTCATTCAGAATGATCTGATTGTAATGAACCGCATCATTCTTAAACTGATAATCCGGATTGTTACTGGTACTGCTGAATTTCAACAAACAATTATTTAACTGATATACAAATTGTGAAGTTGTACTTTTTTCTAAATTAAATTCGTTTGTGCTTGAGCCATAAATAATACAATTATTAAAAGTAGCCTGAGTCAGGTCTTTTGTTTCCGGGGTTGCACCCGCCAGACGGTTGCTTAAAGTAACAGCAAAATGTCTGCTGTCGGGCCAATTGTTGTAAAAAGTGGAATGTGTAAAAGTGTAACTTCCACCATATATACAGGATAAACCAGCAAGTCCGGAATAATTAATGACCATATTTTCACCGTTAATTCGGGCATTTTGTGCCAAAATCCCATACTGTGAACAGTTATAAATCTGTGTATTTTTTATTTGTACGGTTGTCGCATCCTGATTCCGGATGGATAAACCAATTGTGGCATTTTTTAATGTCAAATGATTTATGGTATGATCTGTACTTCCATCTGCCAGGATAACAGAGCCCCATTGTCCAGGAATATCCGAGTACAGGGATTCTAACCGGTCTCCTTCAAAAAGGACTTCATTTTCTGATTTTTCGGTTGTAGAAACTGCTCCGTTAACTTGTAAGGAAGCATTTTTATCTACGAAAAGCCCTGAATTAGCATGGAAAAAAACTTTAGAACCTGCTTCAAAAGTGACGGTCTTATTTTGTGGCACTCCGGCATAACCGTAAATTACATACGGTTTTTCGTTAGTGAACAGCAATTCATTTCCATTTTCAGAATCATTTTCATCCAGGTAAAAACCATCAGTATCTTTGCCGTCAATCTGAATTTTTTCTTTAGTTCCGTCAGGATTTTGTTTTGGAAATAAAAAAACAGCATCCTGAATCAGGGTAACCAAAGCCACTTTCTGAAGATTGGCTCCGCTGTCAAACTGAATTTCATCGGTATATAAAAAATCAGTCGGATTGGCATCTGTGATATCAGCCGTAGTTTCTATAAAAATATACAAACTGTCTTTGGCCAGAAGGGTAACATTATTGAAGATTTTACCATTGTTTCCGCTCATTCCGTCTACAGTCATCCGGTATTTGGAACTCAATCCTTTTTTAAGCTGAATAACCGGAATCGAAATATCGTCTTTGCTCTTGTTGTAAACTTTAAGCTGATAGGTAGCTGAGCCAATGTTTTTAAAAACAGTATCGAGATAAACGGTATCTTTTGAAAACTTTAAATTTCCGGAACTGGCCACGGTATCAAAATCTGTCCGGCAGGAACTCGCCACTAAAAATATTCCGAAAATAAAGAGTACAAAGAAATGGCGCATTTGAATTGGTTTTTTATTTTTTTGCCACAGATTTCACTGATTAAAATGATTTTTCTTCAAATGTTATTAAACCATTTTTAATCTGTGCTAATCTGTGAATCCCGATAGTTATCGGGAGTGGCAGAAACTTTTATTATTTCTGTAAAAATAGCAAAAATCTGACAGGTTCATAAATCATTTTTAATATTAGAATTGGATTTTCTAATTTGTATCTCATCTTTTCTTTAATTTTACGATTTTAAAGCTTATTTTAATGAATTATACCAAAGAACAAATTTTAGCCCATTGCAACGAGTTTACCAAAAATACGTTGATGGAAACGCTAAAAATAGAATATATAGATGCCGGAGAAGATTTTCTGACGGCAAAAATGCCGGTAAATCCAGCTGTTCACCAACCAATGGGATTGCTACACGGAGGGGCTTCAGTCGCTTTGGCTGAAAGTGTTGGAAGTGCGGCTTCGTTTTTCTTTATTGATCCAAAAGAGCAGGAAGTCCGCGGCATCGAAATTTCTGCAAACCACCTCAAAAGTATTCGTGAGGGGTATGTTTTCGGAACCGCACGCATCATTCATAAAGGGAGAAGCATCCATCTTTGGGAAATTAAAATTACCGATGAAGAGGGCAATCTTATTTCCCTTTGCAAATTGACGAATATGGTTTTGGACAGGAAAAAAAGTTAATTGAATGATGAATAATTTCTTTTCCAAAATAAAACTTCATAAAGAACAAAATCTGCCTTTTGTTCTTTATTCCAAACCCAATTCAACTAAAATAATTGGGCTTTTACAACAAAATAATATTTTGCATACCGTTTCGGATTTTACCGAGAAAGGATTTGTGTTGGCTTCTTTTGATGAAAAACAACTGATTCTGATTCCGGAAAATGAATCGGAAATAATTACTTCCGAACAGGAAAATACTGAATTCAATCCTGTTGAAATAAATGATTCGGATTTTGATGCTGAAGCGAAAAGGCAATATGTTGATTTAGTTGCCAAAGGCATTCAGGCGATTGAAAACGAAGAATTCAAAAAAGTGGTTTTGTCCCGAAGTGAAGGTGTCGATTTAACTGAATTCGATTTTGTAACGACTTTTCAGCAGTTGATTCAATTGTATCCGACTACTTTTAGTTATTGCTTTTTTCATCCTGAAATCGGGCTTTGGATGGGAGCAACACCGGAGCAGTTATTAAAGGCAAACGGAAATGTGTTTGAAACAACTGCTTTGGCAGGTACACAAAAAGCCAATTCAGAAGAGGAGATTTCCTGGCAGCAAAAAGAAAAAGACGAACAGCAATATGTTACTGATTTTATTGTAAAAAGACTTCGCGAAGTAGCACTGTCAGTAAAAGTAACAGAGCCATACAGCATTAAAGCGGGATCGATATGGCATATTAAAACGGATATTTCGGGAGTTTTAAAGGAGAATTCAACTTTAGAAGAAGTAATCGATACGTTGCATCCAACACCTGCCGTTTGTGGCTTGCCCAAAAAGAAAGCAAAGGCATTTATCCTTGAAAACGAGAATTACGACAGGACTTTTTATACGGGCTTTTTAGGCGAATTAAACAGTAGTCTGGAGTCAAATGCGATAAGCTCTGATTTATTTGTAAATTTACGCAGCATGCAGATTCAGGATCAAAAAGCCATTTTGTACATGGGCTGCGGCATCACTAAAGAAAGTATTCCGGAGAAAGAGTGGGAGGAAAGTGTGAATAAATCGATGACAATGAAGAGAGTATTAAAGATTAAATAAATAGTTTGAAATTTCAGGTTGCGCAAAAGAGCGAACTCGAAGCCTCTGCGGATGAACCTGAATCTGAAATAATAAAACCTGAAACAAAAAAGGAAATGAAATTAGATATACTAGCCTTTGGTGCACACCCGGATGATGTAGAATTAGGTTGTGCCGGAACGATTTTAAAAGAAGTATCGCTTGGTAAAAAAGTCGGCATTGTCGATTTGACACGTGGCGAATTGGGTACGCGCGGTACGGCTGAAACCAGAGATCAGGAAGCCGCTGATGCTGCAAAAATATTAGGTGTTGTAGTTCGTGAGAATCTGGCAATGCGTGACGGTTTTTTTACAAATGATGAAAAGCATCAGTTGGAGGTTATTAAAATGATCCGAAAATATAAACCTGAAATTGTATTGTGCAATGCTGTCGATGATCGCCATATTGACCATGGGAAAGGAAGCAAACTGGTGTCTGACGCCTGCTTTCTGTCTGGATTAATGAAAATTGAAACTTCTCTTGACGGAGTGAATCAGGAGGCCTGGAGGCCGAAAGTAGTGTATCATTATATTCAGTGGAAAAACATTGAACCGGATTTTGTGGTGGACATCACGGGCTTTGAAGAGCAAAAAGTAGCAGCTATCCTGGCTTATAAAACACAATTTTATGATGCTAATTCAAAAGAACCGGCTACTCCAATTACAAGCAAGAACTTTCTGGAAAGCTTAAATTACCGTGCGCAGGACTTAGGAAGGCTTGTTGGGAAAGATTTTGCTGAAGGATTTACTGTTGAAAGGTGTTTGGCAGTCAATAGCTTAGAGGATTTGATTTAATTTTTTCAATTTATTGATGTAATTTTTTCAAATTTTTCTTTGTAAAAGTAAACCTTTGTTGTATATTTGCAACCGCAAAGAAAAATGGTGGTTGTAGCTCAGCTGGTTAGAGTATTGGTTTGTGGTGCCGAGGGTCGCCGGTTCGAACCCGGTCAGCCACCCAGAAATTTAAAGCCTTGAAGAAATTCAAGGCTTTTTTTGTGCCTTTTTTTTTAACCATGTAAGTGATGTAAGTTTAATGGATTTATTGATGTTATTTTGAAAATGGAAAAATCATATTAGTGAGAAATGCACTGTTTTTGAATATTGTGATGTCCTTTCGACGAAGGAGAAATCTCCACCAGTAACTCCATAAAGATTTTACATTTATTG
>JBDTNT010000144.1:0-8303 GCA_039933615.1 Flavobacterium sp.
AATATTTAATAATGCGCACGAAAGTGCGCATTATTTTTTATTCATTGACTTTTCTTTGTTAGAATGAGTGAAGCTAACAAAATAATATGTGCATTTATTTATAAAAACTGGATTGAGAATTACAAATCTCAACGGTCCTTTGCATTAGACCATGGAATAGAAGAGAGTATTGTTAGAAAAATTAAAAATACTATTTTACAATCTGATAAAGTAAATTATAGTATTCCAGTAAATACCCTTCAAAAAATTTGCGATGCGAAAAGTATGACTCTTTCAGATTTTTTTAAATTACTGGATTTATAATTTCTAAAAATAATTTCAACATTAACTATCTTTCTCATTTATGTCATTTCGACGAAGGAGACCCGAGCGATAGCGAATAGGCGAAGCAAATCACCACAAGTAACTCGACAAAGTTAACTCAGCAAGCAAATCTTCACAAGAAACTCCACAATTTTATTCCATAAAGAGGACAATAAAAAAAGCCATTTCTGAAGTAGAAATAGCTTTGTTGGTGTGTTAAAGAATCATTAAAACCGGCTTTGTTTCCGGAACTTTTAATTATCGCAAAAAGACCCGATTTGTTGTAAGTGTCTTTCGGTTTGGTATTTATTGAAGTTGTCCCATTTTGGAGGGGAACTTGTTTTTTGCCCGTACATAGCATCCAGGCAAACATTGTTGTCTTTGTATTTGTCGTGTAAAACCGCCAGAATCTTAAAGAAAAATTCGTCTAACATTACGATAGCTTCAAATTCGGATTTTAAGGTATCATAATTACTATCAGATGGGTTTAATAACTGTAGTAAATTCAGGACTTCATTCTTTTCCTCCTGATCGATTTCAGTTGAATAACCCATTTTTAAAGTTTTAAAAACCAGATTATTCCACGCTTTGCTGTCATGTCCCCATTGAACGTCCGGAAGGTTTAAAGAATGCTCACAAATCAGAATAATAGAAAAAAGCACATCATTTAAATATTCTGCCGGAAACTCATCAAAACTTCTGAATTCGAAACCGCTTTGGTACATTTTCTCCTGATTAAAATCAAGACCCACTTCCGAAAGCATTTCATATTCCATGTCGGCTTCAATCTGGTCGCGCCACCAGATATTTTCTTCTTTTTCAAACTTCAGTAATTTTCTGAAATCGTCTACTTTATAAGTTAAGATTTTACCTTTTGGCATCTTTTTATTGTAAGTCCCAACACCAATGTAACGGGACATGGCATTTCTCATAGAGCCTAAAGTAAATTTTTTGTCCAGACTGTATTTATCGCTAATCACGCCCATAATATCCGGGCTTCCCAGAGTTGCTATAAAAAATGGTTCAAACCATTGCAGCAAATAAATAGCGTTGGCATGTGTTTTTTCAAACTCTTTATAATCTACAATTCTGCTGTCTTCTGTTAATGAAGGCAATGTAATATGAAAATGATAGGTTCCGTTATTAAACAAAACCAGATTTTCCTGATTGGTCATAAACATATTAAGACCGTTGTTGTAATCCGGAAAATTTAATTTTCCATTCAATACAGACGATTCATTGATTTTATCCAGAAATAATTTCTTGGTTGCTTTTAATTCTTTGCAGGAATCAGCGATAGTTCGGTTTTCAAAATATTTGGTTACAAATTCGATAGAATCCCCATCAAAATGTACCGAACCCATTGTTTTATTTCTTTGGGTAATCATACTCTGAATATTGTAGGGCTGGTCTTCAAGGAAAAGTTCCATGATAGATTTTCCAAGATATTCAGGATTTTCAAGTGGCTGAGGGGTTTCCTCTGCAATTTCTACAGTACCTGTTGCAGGTTTTTCTGCCGATAATGTTTTGTGCTGATAGTTGATATCCAGTTTTTCCAGGGAATGACTGTTCATCATTCGGCTCACTTTGTATTTTTCATTAATGCCAAAAGCTTTTTTTAGCATAGGAGCCAGGCTTTCAGGTTTATAGCATTTTCTGTAATCAATACTATATTTCTCAAAACCGATTTTTTCTTGTATAAACTCACCAGAAACTATTAGGGATTCTTCAAATTGCATGTAGGTTTCGTTTTCTAATCCAATTCCCCAATAATATTTTTTTGTCTGATTGTCTTTCATTTACACTAACTTTCTTTTTTATGGTTAAATTCTACTTTTTAATGTTCTTTTTTTGGAAACACGAATCCAATCTGTTAAAAATCAGAGTCGAAAAACCTTTTAACGGATAAAGCATAATTGTAGCATCCATTAAAAAAGTTTTATTTTACTTTTATAAATACGGGAATCTATATTTTGGTTTTAGAAATTTTGCACCTGTATCGACTAAAAGACAGATAAAAAAAGTAAAATTTTATAATGGGTTATAAAATTAAAAAGGATCATTAATTACTTTTATATCAATAATTTAAGCAGATAAATAGCCTAATTGTGACTTTTGCTATTCTTGTTTTTTTCTAAGTTGCAAAACTAATACTTTATTATGTCATTTCCAAGTAGTTAACTTGTTGGAAATCAATATTTTTTTTAAGTGTTTGAGCAGTTGTATTATTTATTTGAATTTAATCGTGATAATAAAAGACATAAGAAGAATATAACTCATCATTCCACCAGTCTTTTCTTACTTCTGAAAAATAATTGTAATTTACTTTCCCCGCCTGAGACTGCAGCGGATATACAACTATTCCGTTCTCGCGGTATGCTTTATGTGAGTCCGTTTCGGGAACAACCGGAACAATATGTCCGGAGAGTCCTTTTTCTCTTCTTTTGGCACAAATTATTCCAATTCCGCCATTAGTATTCACTTCATTCTGAATTTCATCACACGAAAACATTCTTTTCCAGCCAAAACTGGCGCCCCATTCTAAGAACCAATCGTGTATGGCGCTGGAGTAAATACGGTCGACAGTTTCTTCAAAAATGGCTTCTGTTTCCTGTCCCTCTAATACTTTTTCCAGAGACTCATCTGTCCACCAAACTGTTGGAAGATAAACTTTAGAGAAATAGCAATAATCGTAGGAGTAGACATTACAATAGGTGTCTTCAACAGTTCTTTGATATCTAAGATTGGTCTCAACATCGAGTTTATCAATTAGTCGGGTAATACTTTCTTTTTTACTGGCAGTATCCGTCAAATCCCTAAATGGAATGGTGGAATCACCGATGGGTTTCTCCTTCATTTCCATAGAATCCAGCTGAGATTCCGGGTCGGGTAATAAATCGGCTTTCTTTATTCGAATATTCACTATTGGATTATCAACCAGAGATGCTGCTGCTGATACGATATGTTTTTCCATCTTAACTTAAAATTAATTGACTTAAACACTTTAGGTATTAATTATTCCCATAGTGTATTTTTTAAATAGAAAGTAAATATAAAGATTTAAACCTTTCTAAGAATTCCGGAAAAATACAAATTTTTATTCTTTTTTTAGGTGTTTGGGTTAATATTGAGATGATTTAATTTTAATGTTTTGATTATAAATTGTTTTGTAAGGAGGTGAGGTTTCCATTAATTTTTTATTGAAAGTGGTATCCAATCCTATTGTTTTTTTTAAGTCGGTATTTCTTATTGTGTAATAATTTGTAAAACAGGTATTTATACGTTAGGTGGCGTTGCAGGGTTACTGTAAATTTATTCTTATAATTTTATTTCCAATTAATAAATAACGTTTGCCAAATAGTGGCAGACAGATACCTGCATTTTATTAACAACCTAAAGAATAAACAATGAACCTAAAAGAAAAACTGAACCAAATTGGCCAGCAGCCAGACATGATTCTTATTATTACAGATGAACAACGTGCAACACAACATTTTCCGCCGGGATGGGAGGAAGAAAATCTTCCGACTCTTACCTTTCTAAAACAGAATGGATTTAGTTTTGACAGGGCATTTTGCAATACCTGTATGTGCTCTCCAAGCCGTGCAACGTTATTCACCGGAACTTATCCGGCTAAACATGGAGTAAGCCAAACGCTGACCGAAGGAGGTCTTCTGTCTCCACAAGAACCAACACTTGACAATTCGATACCGAATATTATGAATGTGCTTTGGGCAGATGGATATGACGTGCAATACAGAGGTAAATGGCACATGAGTAAGGGAGTAGCGCCAAATGGTACCAAGACCAATTACGAAGATTTAACTGCAGCTGATATTTCACTATATGGTGCAATGGGCTGGGTAGCTCCGGATGCTGGTGAAGACGTCAATCCGCTTAATTTTGGTGGTGGTTTTGCTAATCACGATGCAAGGTATACGGCACAGGCGATACAATATCTGAAAGAAGTAAAGGCCAAAAGGGCAGCAGGAAACCATCAGCCTTATTGTCTTATCCTTTCGCTGGTTAATCCACATGATGTTTTGGCTTATCCAAAATCGGCAGGTACTTCAGGATATTATCCGGATAGCTGGTCGGGTAGGGAAATTGGGCTTCCTGCTACGGTAAATGAAAATTTACTTCAAAATAAAAAGCCAATGGCACAGGAACAAATTTTAATCAATATGGCTTTAAGTTTAGGAGAGATCCATTCTACTGAGAATAAGCTGAATTATATCAACTTTTATGGTTATTTGTTAAGTCATGTCGATAAGGAAATTGGACATCTGATTAAGGAATTATATAAGGAAGATGAAAACGGAAAGAAACTGGCAGATTCTGCGATTGTTACTTTAACATCTGACCACGGAGAAATGGGCTTAGCGCATGGCGGCTTGCGTCAGAAAACTTTTGTGGCCTATGAAGAAGCATTAAGAGTTCCGCTTGTAATTTCAAACCCGGTTTTATTTAAGGACCACGACATTAAGCAATCCATGGCATTAGCAACATTGGCCGATATTATGCCCACGTTGATTGATATTGCCAATATATCAAATCCGCCTACAGGGCTTGCGGGTACAAGTTTGTTGCCTGTAATGGAAAATAATACTCCTGTTCAGGACAGCATTTTGTTTACTTATGACGATATCAAAGCAGGTTCCAATAGCAACTGGGCAATCGTAAAAGCGGCCAATCGCATTCGTTGTATCAGAACTGAAAAGTGGAAGTATGATTATTATTTCGATGCATCGACAGCTTATTTCAAACAATATGAATTGTATGATTTGGTAAATGATCCATTGGAAATTACAAATCTGGCTTACGATCCCGCATACAATGAAATCAGAAGGGATCTGGAAGAACAATTACATCAGCTGGAGATTGAGAAACTTTGGTTAAATACGCCAACAGATGTTTTTAGTACTTTAAAATTTAACTAAGTGCAGCTTTAAAATGAAATTCAAATAATAATTTAAAAACATACATCATGTCACAACCTATAAATTTAGAAGTTAATGCGGTAAGCTATGCGGATTTTAATAATCCTGCGGGACAAACCACCATACAAGGAATAAGAGGCATTTCAGAATCTGAAAGCGTATACATTGCCGGTAGTTTATTGGGTCAGAATGGTATTGTTGAAGGGCTGATTTATGAAGGGAAACTCAAAGGAAGCGGTAATGAAGGAAAATGGAATATAGTCAATTTTCCAAGTACCGAAGATGCAGTAGTAATCAATACTTCCTGTTATGGGCCGAATAATGGCAAAAATGGTGCAATACAGATTGTAGGGTCTTATAAAGTATCAGCTTCTGCCGGTAAAGCCCCAAGCGGAAATCTCGGATTTTATTATGAAGGACCTGTTGATGGTTCAGGAACATGGGTTCAGGTGTCACCTAACGGAGGGAATACAAATAACGTATTTGTTCATAGTGTAATGGGGGGAATTGCAGTTGGAAATTATGATATAGAAAATGATAAAAACGGATATGCATTTCTGTATGATATTGCTGCTAAAGAATGTATATCATTTAAACTGCCGGATTCGCTGACCAATACACTGTATGGGATCTGGCATAATGATGGGGATAATTATACACTGGCCGGAGGGTATTCGAGCGCTGAACCGGGAAAATTAAGCCAGGCTTTTCTTGTTGATTATAATGCTAAAAGAAAACAAATCAGCAATTTAAAATCTTTTAGTTACAAAAACGAAACAGCTTTATCTATAATTACCCATTTTGAAGGTATTACAGCTTCTAAAGATAACGGGTACAATATGCCATCTGACTGGATAACCATAAATGGAGATGGTAACGGAGCATCTTTTGTTTCTGTAGCCCGAAATTCTGACGGTTCATTTGGAGAAGCAGATTGGGTAGATATTGATTTTCCAAACTCAAGTGTGACAAGCGCCAATACTGTATATAAAAATAATCTGTTAGGAATTTACGTTGTCAAAACGGATTCTGATACAAAAGAAATTTCTTCTTTTGTTGCGAATGTGAAGATTGAAAAATAAACAGGACGTTTTTATTGTATTTTAAAAGAGAAAAGGGAATAGCGACAAACATTGACGGAGTGATTTATTTTTTACAAATGTAATCCACACCGTATTTACAGAATTAAAAATAGAAATTCTGGATATGGTTGCAGAAGGTGATAAGGTGGTGAGCAGAAAACATATTTTAGGAACCCATACCGGTGCTCTTTTTGGAATAGCACCCAAAGGGAAAAAGGGCACCATACAAATCATTGGTATTTTTACAATTTCCGACGGTAGGCTAAAAAAGCACTGGGCAGAAAATAATTTTCGGAAAATTATACAGTCATTACAGGTTTAATTGGCTTTACGATGCACGACCCGATTATCGGCCTAAAATTTCTTTTCTGAAATGAAGGCCCCAATTTAAAATTTCATCTAATAACTTTTTCATGCTCATGCCTAAAGGCGTAAGGGAATACTCGACCGTTACAGGCATGCTGTCATACAGCGTTCGGATAATAATCTGATTGGTTTCTAAAGCCTTTAGTTCCTGCGACAGCATTTTTGGTGAGATATCTGCAATATCACGTTGTATCTCACCAAAACGCTTGTTGCCATGCGTCAGGGAAATAATAATTGGCAGACGCCATTTCCCCTGAATCACTTCCAGAGTGTCTCTGGTAACCATTAGTCTGTGCTGGCAAATATCGTCTTTCTGATTCATAACTGTTTGATTTAAAAGGTGATTACTCTTAGGTAACTACTTACCATAAGGTAACTACTATGTTTTAGGTAGTAAATTTAGATAATTTTGTTGTGATAATTAATATTTATAAATCATGACAAATAAAAAAACATGGGTAATAGACCCGGTACACTCCGATGTGTTATTTAAAATCAGGCACTTGGTAATTTCTACTGTGACAGGCTCCTTCAGAAAATTTGAAGGAAATATAGTTTCTGAAGGGGAAGATTTCAACAATGCAAAAGTATCTTTTACCATTGATGTAAAAAGTATTGATACCAATCAGCCACAGCGTGACGGTCATTTGCAAAGTGGTGATTTTTTTGCAGCAGAGGAATTTCCGGAAATTACATTTGAGTCGACTTCTTTTGTAAAGAAAAACGACAGTGAGTACAACATGTCCGGCAATTTAACATTGCGGGGCGTTACCAGATCAATCGAACTGAACGTAGCATATGGAGGTTCAGAAGATAATGGGCATGGTATCCTGAAACATGGATTTGAGGTAACTGGAATCGTTAATCGTAAGGAATTTGGAATGACATGGAATAAGCTTACAGACTCAGGCGGTTTGGGACTTGGGGAAGACATTAAACTTATCGCCAATATTCAGGTATCTGAATTGGTTGCTTAAGATTTCAAAAAGAGTTAAACAATACACAGTCAGGACGTTTGTCTCCTGACTGTGTATTGTTTTTTAACAAAATAGTACTTTATTTTAATTACTTTTTGTTTTTAATTTAAAAATGTTAAATTGTTAATAATTAGTGTATTATATTTTATTTTGTAGCCTTTTTAGTTCTTTATAAATGTTTAAATTTGATAACAGATTACCTTACTATTAATTTAAAATTATATAAAATGGATAAAGCTATAAAACTAAAAGTACGCAAGGAATTAGATGGGAAGCAACAGTTCAATATTATCAAATTAAAAGGCAATCTAATTTCTAAAGGATACACACAAATAATCCATATTTTGGATCAGGATGAAGAATTTCATATTAATTCCTTTGAAACTCCATCCGAAAGTTCCAATGAAGTTCAGGAATTTATTACGGCTTTCATTAATAAAGAAAACCTGGCCGATACTATAACCTTATTTAGGTAGTAATTTGAATACAAAGACTTCAATACTATCGTTATATTTTATTAATATATTTAAAAAAAATTTGGATACATGTAGTTAGCTACGTAGTTTTGTTTGTAACTATGAACAAAACGAATTATGACTATACTGCCGGTCCAAAATGAATATGAGAAAGAGATA
>JBDTNT010000145.1:0-14216 GCA_039933615.1 Flavobacterium sp.
GATTCTTCTGATTGTTTAAAAATTTCCGAACCCAAAAAACATCTTTCGGAATTCTGTCGGATTTACGCCTCTGTGTTTTTTAAACATATTATTAAAATGGCTTTTATCGGTAAAACCAAATTCCGCAGCAATTTCATTAATTCGCATATCAGTATTCACCAGGCGGTTTTCAATCAATTTAAGCTTATAATTTGTCTGATATTCCTGAAGTGTCTCATTGGTGTGTTTGCGGAAAAAGCGCGCCAGATAGGTCTCGGAAATTCCAAATTTATTACTGATATGGAATCCTTTCAGTTTTTCCGGATCATAAATATTCGCCTGTACATATTGCAGGATACGAACGACTTTCTGATCACTCTGGTCGTTGATTTTCTCCGGAAGGCTCATCATGATATTCCGTGCGATGATCACCAGCAAAGTTTTGATGTAATGCGAAAGCAATTCGGTATGGTACAATCCTCTTTTGCCATACTCCCTGATAATAGCTTCCATAATGGGATGAACAATGGTGATATCATCTTCATTTTTTATGACACAACCCGGTTCGTGCGAAGCATTTTTAAGGATTATCTCGATTCGCTGCAGTAATTCCTGCTGATATGCCCCGCTTAAATAGTAATTATTAAACCGGATAAAGAACAATTGCGTTGGTTCTTCAAAATCAAAACCGTGGGAATCTTCAGGGGTCAGTAAAAAAAGATCACCTGTTTTGTAGGCAAAAGCACTTTTGTTGACATGTTGTATTCCGCTTCCTTTGACGATGTACACCAGTTCGAAAAAACTGTGCATGTGTCCGCCTCTTGGGCATTCTTCCGTTAAATCTTTAAGAACCAACTCGTATGGTTCGTGTAATACATCGTTTATCATAACAAAAAAATACACTTTTAGAACATGAATTTACAACTATTTACAGTCAAATATTGCAGAATTTTGCAATGGAAATTTTTAATAATAACAATATTACAAAATATAAAAACATGAAAGCACTTATCCTTGAAGAATTTAGCTCCAATTTTCAGATTAAAGAGAGGAACAAACCTATACCGGCAGACGGAGAAGTTTTGGTCAGAATAAAAGCCAGTGGAATTAATATGCTGGATACAAAAATCAAAGCCGGAAATGCAGCGCATGCACAAGTAACGCTTCCGGCGATTTTAGGGATTGACATGGCTGGAATTGTCGAAAGTGCCGGCAAAGATGTAACTGCTTTTTCTGTCGGAGACGAAGTTTACGGAATGACGGGAGGTATTGGATGCGTGCAGGGTTCTCTGGCTGAGTATGCAGCCGTCGATGCGCGATTGCTCGCTATAAAACCGTCAGTTTTGTCTTTTAAAGAAGCTGCTGCGATTCCTCTCGCCTTTATAACGGCCTGGGAAGCTCTTGTTGACAAAGCAAAAATTAGAGAAGGAATGACGGTTCTAATTCACGGTGGAACGGGAAGTGTTGGACATATTGCGATTCAGCTCGCTAAATCCTTTGGAGCAGAAATATATGCCACAGGAAGTGCTGAAAATCTTGCAGAAATAAAAGCATATGGTGTAACCGCGATTGATTACAATGCAGTTTCTGTAGCCGAATATGTTGATGTGTATACAGAGGGAAAAGGATTTGATATTATTCTGGATACTGTTGGGGGAGCTGTATTGGATAATTCATTTACGGCGATAAAAAAGTACACCGGGCATGTGGTGAGTATTTTAGGCTGGGGTTCCCATAATCTGGCGCCGCTTTCTTTTCGCGGTGGAACGTATTCTGGCGTATTTACATTAGCGCCGCTTCTTTCCGGGGAAGGGAGAGAACATCACGGTGAAATCATGGAAAAAGCAACTCAGCTTGCCAATTCAGGACAATTAAAACCAGCAGTTCATCCTAAAGATTTTTCTTTTGAAAATATTGAAGAAGCCTATAGTGGTCTTGAAAACCATTCTTTAAAAAACAGGGTCATTGTACTGATTTGATTTTTAATAAAAAAAGAGGAAAAGAATTCAAACTCTTTTCCTCTTTGTATTTATTTGTTTTGCGCCAGAAAATCCCGAAACCACAATCCGGATTGTTTAATGGTTCTTTTCTGGGTTTTAAAATCAATATGGATAAGTCCGAACCGGGCGTTGTATCCTTCTGCCCATTCAAAATTATCGGTAAGGCTCCAGACAAAGTAACCGTCAACATTATAGCCGTCTTTTTTGGCTTTCAGCAATTGTTCCAAGTGATCGCGAATATATTGTGTACGGCGGATATCATATATTTTTCCGTTTGTGACGACGTCAGGAAAAGCAGCGCCGTTTTCGGTAATGATAATTTTCTTTATGTTTTTATAGGCATTAAATCTTTTGATCGTATGGTACAGGGCAGGAGGGTATACTTCCCAGCCCATTTCTGTAGAGATTACATTTCTTTTTTCTGCACTTACCAATTCAGCTCCGATATAAGGAGTCAGTAAAGAAGCTTTTACGATTTCTCTGGTATAACATTGCAAACCGATAAAATCAAAATCGAAAGCCATATTGTTCAGATCATCTTCGAGAATATAACTATTGAGTTTTTTTAGGACAGACAAATCATCCTTCGGATACCCGAGTCCCAAAATAGGTTCTATAAAAGTCCTGTTCAGTAAAGTGTCTACACGCTTTGCAGCTTCAATATCTTTAGGTTTCTCCGTTTCCGGTTCGATATGGGTACAGGAGAATGTGGTACCGATATTGGCTTCAGAAACCCTTTCTCTTAAAATTTTTGCACCCGCTGCTGTTGACAGGGTAACGTGATGCATTGCCTTAAGATAATTTGATAAGCCTTTTCTGCCCGGTGCATGGATTCCAAGAAAATATCCTGCTCCTGTAAAAACAGACGGCTCATTGATCACCATCCAGTTTTTTACTCTGTCGCCAAAATGTTGCGCACAAACTTCTGTATATTCTGAAAACCAGGAAACCGACTCACGGTTGGTCCAGCCTCCTTTTTCTTCTAAAGCATGTGGCAAATCCCAATGGTAAAGGGTAACCCAGGGTTCGATATTACATTCTAATAAAAAATCAATAATTTTATTATAGTAAGCAATACCGGACTGGTTTACAGGATGCATTCCACTTGGCATAATTCGTGGCCAGCTGATGGAAAACCTGAAGTTTGGAATGTTTAGTTCCCGGATTAACGCAATGTCATCCTTGTAATAATTATAGAAATCACAGGCTGATATGGCATGATCGCCATTTTTTATTTTACCTTTTTTTGAGGTAAATACATCCCAGATAGAAGCTCCTTTGCCATCGGCGTCGTGTGCTCCTTCAATTTGGAAAGCGGCCGTGGAAACTCCCCACAGGAAATCCTCTCCAAATTGTTCTTTATTTAAAAGTGCGTTTTCTGTTTTATTCATTTAAGTACTGCTTTCCTTTTATGATGTGAAGTGTATTAATGAAGGAAAGTAGATTGCATAGCTCTTAAAAAAAGCCATTCTTTAAACGAGATCAGGAATTTTAGGCTGAAGAATTTCATGGTATTTAGTTTTAATCAAATTAATAAAAAAGATATAAACTAATCGTAATGTAAAGGTTATGAAATAGTTAACTATCGTTTTGTTTTGGGAAATAGCGAAGATGAATAGGGAAATTAAATTTGAGCAAAGTCTGATAATAATGCAATATTATTGGTTAAAATTATCTCAAAATATAAATTATGTAAGAAAATGAGAAAATTGTAGAACATTCCTCAAGTTGTTTCCTGTTAATTTTGGCATATATAATTCAAACAACAAATAATTAAACAAATCAGATCATGAAAAATTTAAAAAAAATAGTATTAGTAGTAGCTTTAGGCTTAGGTATGTTCGCAACATCTTGTAGCAACGATGACAATGAAGGGGAAACGATTGTCCCTATACAAGGAAAATACAATCTTAGCAAACAAGGTATTGTTGCTCCGGACGGAAGTGAGCAATTGGTTGATGCTCCGGCAAATCAAGCAGGTTGTCCAGGTGATTATTTAGATTTAAGAGTTAGTAATGCTGCAGTAATTGGTGATTATCAAGGGACTAGTTGTGCCTTAACAGAAACTACAGGGACTTACGTAAGATCTCATAATGATTTGACTCTTGTTATCGGTGGTGTAACTACAACATCAGATATTATGAATCTTACAAACAAAGAACTAAAAATAAAAGATAAAACTACTGGTATAATTACTGTTTATACGAGATAGTAAAAACTTTGAGATCAAACCCTGATTTTTAGATTGGGATTAAAACGGAAATAACTTCACAAGTTATTTCCGTTTTTTTATTTTTTTAGTAGTTGCTTCTCCGGTTACAGGAATATAAATATCGAAAGAGGCACCTTCGTTTAGGACTCCTTTGGCGGCAATAAATCCTTTATGGTTTTCTACAATTTTTTTGACGATTGCAAGGCCTATTCCGGTTCCGTTATATAATTCCCTTCCATGTAAACGCTGAAAAACTTCAAATATTTTGGTATTGTACTGCTGGTCAAAACCGATGCCATTGTCTGAAACGCTGATATGACAGTATTCTTTTTTACTGTTTAAGATTTCATTATTAAAATTTTCGCCTTTATCTATTTTACATTTGATTTTTATTGCAGGCGCTACTTCCGGTTTTGAAAATTTAATAGAGTTGCTTACCAGATTATAAATCAGCTGTCTGAATTGAAATGGAATAACTCTTAATTCACAACCTTCAATAATTTCAACAGTTGCATTTTTTTGTTCCAGTTCTTCTTTTAGATCTTCTTTAATTTCATTTATGATTTCAGAAAGATCGGTTTTTTCAAATACTCTTTCCAAAGTGCTGGTTCTGGAGTAAGAAAGTAAATCGTTGATTAAAGTCTGCATACGTTGCGCCGCATTTTGCATTCTTTGAAATTTGTCTTTCCCAAATTCAGACAGATTTTGAGATTCCCTTTCTATGATTTGAGTAGCAAAAGTCTGGATTTTTCTTAATGGTTCCTGTAAATCGTGGCTGGAGATATAAGCAAAAGACTGAAGCTCTTTATTCATCTTTTCGAGATCAATATTGTTTTTCTCTAATTCTTTTGTTCGCTCTGCTACCTGTTTTTCTAACTCGTGAGTAAAAGCTTTCTCGGTCTGAATATCTGTGAAAGCACCAACCCATTTTATAATCTTATTGTCTTTGTCATAAACCGGCTCGCCAATTGCGGTATGCCATCGGTACCCTCCGTTTTTACTTTTCATACGGACATCGCAGCGGTAGGCTTCTCCGGTTGCCAGACTATGGCTCCATGTTCTGGCATTTTCATCAAAATCATTTGGATGAATCATGGATCTCCATTCTTCTTCTCCTTTTGGATGGATTCCTGTAAATTCCAGCCATTTACCGGAAGCAAACAAAGCATTTCCTTTTTCATCTGTCTCCCAGATCAGCTGAGGGATACTTTCTGTTAACGAACGGAAACGTTTTTCGCTTTCTTCTATTTTTTTTCGTGCTTCAACTTTTTCCGTAACATCAATTAAGGTTATTTTTATTCCTGAAATGGTATCATCTGTTTCACTCAAAGGGCCATACTCAAAATCAATGTAAAATTTCTGTTTTCCATTTTTTCCGTTGATGAAAATTAAGGATTCGGATTCAGAATGGACTTTTCCGGTTTTATAAACTTCTTCTAAAAGTGCTGCATATTTTTGCTGTTTAAGCTCTGGGAATACATCAAATATTTTTTTGCCCTGAACATCACTTTCTTCCTTTTTCCAGATGTTTTTTAACAGTGCTACATTGGCCATTTCGATTATCAGATCGCTGCCTCTAAGTATTGCTTTTGGTACAGGAGACTGCATAACCAGATTTCGGAATCTTTTTTCGCTTTCCTCAATTTTCTCCTTATATTGTTTTTCTTCCGTAATATCTCTTATCGTACCTAATAGCTTTTCAGGTTGGTTTTCTAAATCATAGAACAGTTTTCCTTTAGCTTCTACCCAATGTATCGATTGATCATCCCAGATTAGCCTGGCTTCATAATGAATGTATCCTGAAATAAAGGCCTCTTTAAATGCTTTCTCTCTAATGTGAAGATCATCAGGATGAAGATGAGTAACCAGCTGACTGTGACTTAAATGTAAATCGTTGCTGTTTCCTGTTATAATTTCTAAGTATCTTTTAGAATATTGAAAGTCTTTGTTTTTTACATTCAGTTCCCAGGTACCGAGTTCGCTGGCTTCTACGATAATATTTAGACGTTCTTCGTTTAGCTCTGTTTTTTTTCTGGCTTCCACTTTTTCGGTTACATCGGTTACAGTAACAATTATACCCGAGATTTCGCCGTTTTCTTCTTTTAAAGGATGATAGAGAAAATCAAAATAAAAGATTTCTTCCTGCTTCCCGTATCGGATTAAAGGGATTGGAACTTCATTTCCATAATAGGGAATGCCTGTTTTTAGAACACCTTCCAATAGTGAATTTACAGTTTCTTTAACTTCCGGTAAGGAATCGAACAAAGGTCTGCCAACAAAAGTATCTTCTTCTCTGCCGACCAGTTTCAGATAGGATTCATTTGCCATTTCGACCATGTAATCAGGTCCTCGCAAAATGGTTATTCCAACGGGGGCCTGTTTTACAGTATCACGAAAGCGTTTGTCGCTTTCTTCTATTTTTTTCTTCGCAACGTTCAGATCAGTAAGATCGACCCCGGTGTTCATCACACCATAAATAGCGCCATTTATATCATACAAAGGGGTTAGGCTATAATTGAAATAATGGGTCTGCAGTTTCCCTTCTATGGTCAGGTCGAGAGGTGTATTGGTGGTATGAAAAGCTTTTCCGGTATCAAAAACATTTTTTATCTGCTCAAATACCAGCTGGTTGTCAAGTTCCGGAAGCACATCCATAAATGATTTTCCGATGACATCATTTCCTTTACCCCATAAATTTATAATAGATTCATTGGCAAGTTCAATTTGCATTTCTTTTCCAACGTAAACAGCAATAGGAAAAGGAGCATTTTCGACCAATTGTCTGATTTTTTGTTCGCTTTCCACTACTTTAGCGCGCGCCAGTACCTGTGCCGTTACTTCAATTGCTATTGCTACAATACCTGAGATAGTTCCATCAGGATCTGTCAGTGCTTCATATACAAAATTGATATAAGTATTTTCTGTCTGCCCTTTTCGTGGGAGCTGCACAAGTTGTTCGTTGGCAATGAATTTTTTTCCTGTATTGTAAACGTTATCAAGTAAATCTTCGAGATATTGATTTTTTGTTTCCGGTAATGCTTCAAAAATGGGTTTGTTTATTACATCTTCACTTTTTACGCCCCATAACTCGATCATTTGTTTATTGGCAATTTCAACCGTGTGATCTTTACCTCTAAAAACACACATGGCAACAGGAGCCTGCATGATATTATTTATAAATCGGGTGTTACTTTCTTTTAATGCTTCGGTAGCTTTTTTCTTTTCTGTGGTTTCAATAACCGTAACCAGAATACCGCCAACTTCCCCGTCTTCTTTTTTGATTGGACTGTAGGAGAAATCGAAATAGCATTCCTCTACAAATCCATTTCTGTTTAATGGCACCATAAAATCCGGAAAACCAACTGCTTTTCCATGCCTTACATCATTAAACATTGGGCCAATAATTTCCCAGATTTCTGAAAATGTTATTTCGGAGCTTATTCCTAAGGCCTGCGGGTGTTTGTCTGAGCCAAGAATAGGGCGAAAGCCATCATTATATAATTGCGTATAATTTTCGCCCCAGGCAATATACATTCCAAATGGGTTATGAAGCATCACCGATACCATGGTCTGAAGACTTTGCGGCCAGGTTTCAGGATCTCCCAGCGACGTTTTGCTCCAGTCTTTGGCACGAATCTGTTCGCCCATTTTACCACCATCGGCTAGAAAATAATGCTCATTATTGGTATGGCCCATTCAAATAAAAATTTAGGGTTGAAGGATGAATTGCTCTTTTACAGGTTGTTTGAAATTGTTTTCAGCAGTTACAGCAAGTGCATTTCCTATTACTTTTTTTAATTTAGAAAAATCACCAGGTTTCCTGATGTAATACAGTGCACCTTTTTCATACATTGTATCCACAATATTCATGTCAAGTGAAGTAGAAAAAATGATAACCGCAAGTTCTTTTAGCTTGGCGATTTTTTTTATTTCCGTAAGACATTCAAAACCATTTTTTCGGGGCATATTCAAGTCCAGAAAAAGGATGTCCGGAAGGGTTTCAGCAGATTTGTCAGATAAAAAATCCATAAGCTGCACACCGTCATTAACCGTTACAAGTGATACTGGTAAAAGCAATTCATCCAGTGCTTCTTTAAAAAAAGCACAATCATCTTCGTCATCGTCCGCTAGTAAAAGATTGTAATTTTGTTTCATTCTTATTAATTTGAAAATTTAATATGATACGGTTTTTGTATAAAAAACAAATTTTTTCAGATTCAACCTGAATGTATTTTACATAAAAGGCTTAAAAAAAATCAAATCATTTTATGTAATTTATAGAAAAGGCACTTAAATTTAGGATCAATAAAATGGATTAATTAATCTTAAATTCTATCTCGCTTTTTATCCTGCTAATATAAAACTAATTTTATTACGTTTTTTATTAAATTTAGTCAATTTAGGCAAGAAAAAAGAGAGGAAAATAGTATTCTGATTTTAGCGGAATTGTTTTTAGAAAGTTTAAAGTCAGAAGTAGTAAATCCCGCTTTTTTTCTCTTTTACAGAACTTAATTTTCCCATTACTCTTTTAGAATTGTTGTTGGTCGAAATAGTGTCGGGCAGAATACAGATTTACTTTAAATTTAGCCCGTTGGGTTTAATTCAAAAAAAAGTAACACATAGATTTTGAATTCATAAATTAAGCTGTTTTAAGAAAATTATATTTTTTCGCATAGCCTTATGTGATTTATTTGAATTGAAACGTCTTTTTTAGACTTTGTAAACGATGTCTCTATGTTTTAAAAATAATTGCACTCAACAGGTTAAATTTATATTTTAATTAGCTTACAAACACCAAAGTAATTATGAATCTGATTAGAACTTCTTTTCTGCTGCTGTCTTTTTTTTTCGCAACATCATCAGTTAAATCTCAGGAATTGATAAAATCCCCGGCACCATTTGGGCCTTTGCCGACACAAAAGCAAATAGACTGGCATGAAATGGAGTTTTATGCGTTTGTACATTTTTCGTTAAATACCTTTACCAATAAAGAATGGGGTTATGGAGATGAATCTCCGGAATTGTTCAACCCGACCAATTTAGATGTTCGCCAATGGGCGCGCGTTGCAAAAGAGGCCGGTATGAAAGGAATTATACTCGTAGCCAAACATCATGACGGTTTTTGTTTGTGGCCATCTGCCTATACAGAACGTTCGGTAAAAAATTCGCCATGGCAAAACGGAAAAGGTGATCTGGTCAAAGAATTAGCCGCAGCCTGTAAAGAATATGACTTAAAGTTAGGATTATACCTTTCTCCCTGGGACAGAAATCATCCTCAATACGGGAAACCGGAATATATTACCTATTTCAGAAATCAGTTGAAAGAACTGCTGACAAATTACGGAGATGTTTTTGAAATGTGGTTTGACGGTGCCAATGGTGGAGACGGATATTATGGCGGAACAAATGAAACCAGAAAGATAAATTCATTAGAATATTATAATTGGGATGAAACCTATAAAATGATATATCAGACAGCACCAAAAACATTGGTTTGGGGAGTTGGACCTTCAGAAGCGAGATGGATTGGCAATGAGGAAGGCCGCGCCGGTAAAACAAACTGGAGTCTTTTGCGCCAGAAAGATGAATTGGCGGGAAAAGTAAATTATACAGAATTTGTCTCCGGTCATGAAGATGGAGAAAAATGGGTTCCGGGAGAAGCAGATGTCTCTATCAGACCCGGATGGTTTTACCACGCTGTCGAAGATGATAAAGTTCGTCCGTTGGATGAAATGGTTGATATTTATTATGAATCGATTGGACGAAATGCCAATTTAATATTGAACCTTCCTGTTGACCGTAGAGGATTGGTTCATGAAAATGACGTAGCAAGATTAAAGGAATTAGTAGCGACCATCAAAGCAGATTTCAAAACCGAATTATTGGCAAAAAGTAAAGTGACCGCCAGTAATGTCAGAGGAAACAATGCTGAATTTGGTGCTAAAAATGTTATTGACGGAAATAAAAACACATATTGGGCAACAGACGATGCTGTAAAAACGGCATCAATTGAATTTGAATTTGATAAACCAACTGCGATCGACCGTATTCTGCTTCAGGAATATATAAAATTGGGCCAGCGTGTCAGAGCTTTTACTGTGGAAGCTAAAGTTAACGGTCAATGGATGACTATTGCAAATGAGACTACTATTGGTTACAAAAGAATTTTAAGAGTTGACAGGGTTTTGGCTTCGGCACTTAAAATAAATATTACGGATTCTAAAGCCAATGTGGTTATTTCGAATATTCAGGCTTACAATGCGCCAACATTTGTGCGTGCGCCGGAAATTCAAAGAGATAAAAACGGAACGGTAACCCTGAAGGCCGAAGAAGGAAATACAATTTATTACTCGGTTGACGGGAAAAAGCCAACAGCAAAAAGTAATCTCTATAAAGGTACCTTCAAATACAATAAGGCAGTTCAGATAAAAGCAGTTGCTATTAATAAAGAAGAAAAGATAAGCAGTGCAGTAGCGACAGCCAAATATGGAATTTCTAAAGAAAGATGGAAAGTGCTTTCTGCGTCAAGCGGAGATCTCAATAGTATAAACCGTATTATAGACGGAAACCCTAATACAGACTGGGGTTTTGGAAATGATACGAATAAACTTCCACAGGAAATTACGATAGATATGGGGGCTGTACTTAAAATAAAGGGTTTTACGTATATCCCGCAGCAGGTAGGAAACAATCTTAATCTGATTTCTAACTACGAATTCTATACCAGCGCAGATAATATAAAATGGACGAAACAATCTGAGGGTGAATTTTCGAATATTAAGAATAATCCAATTGAGCAATTTAAAGTGTTTAAGGAGGTTAACACCCGATATCTTCGTTTTGTTGCGGTGTCTGCGGTGGGCAAAGGGCAGTCCGTTTCTATAGCCGAAATAAACGTTGTTGAATAGGAATATAACGCTCATAATTAGTCTCGGTTTTTTTTTAAGTTTCTAATTATGTCTTTTGCCGAAGGTTTTACGTTATTAGTCGAATTTTTAATTTTTTACATTCATAATAATCTAATTTTAACATATTAATAAATGAATTAGAGACAAATGATTAAAGAAGGTATAAATTTTAAGGAAGCTGGAAAGTTTGAGGAAACACGTTTTGAAAAGATTCATAATGTGATTTTCGAATCGTCTCAGGAGGCTTCAGTATTAGTTGCTCAGGAAATAGCAAACATAATTCAGAGGAAAGAAGAACTAAATGAGCTTTGCGTTTTAGGACTGGCAACAGGATCTTCTCCTATTAAAGTTTATGAAGAATTAGTTCGATTACATAAAGAGGAAGGTTTGAATTTTTCAAACGTAGTGACGTTCAATCTGGATGAATATTATCCTATGGACAGAAATAATATCCAGAGTTACCATCACTTTATGCATGAACACCTTTTTAATCATGTCAATATTCTTCCGTCCAATATTAATATACCGGATGGAAATGTAAGTAATGAGGATTTACAGCAATATTGCATCGATTATGAAATGAAAATTAAAGCCTATGGCGGATTGGATTTTCAACTTTTAGGAATTGGAAGAACCGGTCATATTGGTTTTAATGAGCCCGGATCACACGTAAATTCAGGAACGAGAAGTATTACGCTGGATCATTTGACGCGTATTGATGCTGCATCTTCATTTTTAGGTATTGATAATGTACCCAGAAAAGCAATTACAATGGGGATTGGTACGGTAAAAAATGCCAAAAGAATTGTACTTCTTGGATGGGGAATCAGCAAAGCAGGAATTATACAGCATACCATAGAAGGAGAAATTTCTTCACGAGTACCAGCAACATATTTACAAGAGCACAACAACACAACATTTGTTTTAGATACAGAAGCTTCGTCTGAATTGACAAGAGTAAAAACACCGTGGTTGGTTAAATCGGTAGTTTGGACAGAAGAGCTAAAACTTAAAGCAGTTGCCTGGTTAAGTGAATTAACTAAAAAACCTTTTCTTAAATTAACAGACAAAGATTATAACGACAACGGTATGTCAAGTCTGTTGACAGAAGAAGGAACTGCATATGACCTGAATATTAAAATGTTCAACAAAATGCAGCAGACCATCACAGGATGGCCTGGAGGAAAACCAAATGCAGACGATACCTACAGACCGGAACGCGCCACTCCGGAAAGAAAAAGAATTATCATTTTCAGTCCACATCCTGATGATGATGTTATTTCGATGGGAGGAACTTTTGACAGATTGGTAGAGCAGGGGCACGATGTGCATATTGCATACCAGACTTCAGGAAATATTGCGGTTTCTAATGAAGAAGCCTTGAAGTTTGCTGAAATTTCAAAAGCATTAAATTCAAATTCTGCTGAATCTGAAAATATCATTAACTTTTTGAAAAGCAAGAAAAGCAATGATATTGACTTATTGGAAGTTAGAAAATTAAAAGGATTAATAAGAAGAAGTGAGTCTTTGGCAGCCACCCGATATTTAGGTTTGCCGGATACCAATGTAAACTTCCTTGACCTGCCTTTCTATGAAACGGGAACGGTAAAGAAAAACAATCTTTCTGAGGCAGATATTGAAATTATGTGTGAAATTATCGAAAGAATAAAACCACATCAGATTTATGCGGCCGGAGATTTGGCAGATCCGCACGGAACACACAAAGTTTGTCTGGACAGTTTGTTTGAGGCTTTAAAAAGGCTGAAAACCAAAAGTTATATGGATGACTGCTGGGTATGGCTGTACCGTGGTGCCTGGCATGAGTGGGAATCTTATCAAATTGAGATGGCGGTTCCGATGAGTCCGGATCAGGTACTTAAAAAACGTCATGCTATTTTTTATCACCAGTCACAAAAAGACGGTGTTATGTTTCAGGGAGACGACAGCCGCGAATTTTGGGTAAGAGTCGAAGACAGAAACAGACTGACAGCAGAAAAATATCATGCTTTAGGATTGGCAGATTACTCTGCTATTGAAGCATTTAAACGTTATTATTTTTAGTTTTCATTGGTTTAGAATACAATAAATTATTTTTTAAATGGTTTATTTTGGTTAGTTACCTGTATGTTGAAAATGCAACCCTTTTTGGTTGCATTTTTTTTGTTTTAGAAAGTTTGGTTTTTGGTGTTCGATGTGAGAAGTAAGATGTGAGAAGTAAGATGTGAGAAGTAAGATGTTAGAAGTAAGATGTTAGAAGTAAGATGTTAGAAGTTGAAAGATGTCCGACTTCTCCATTTTTTTTATCTTTTTTCATTAACTATTTGTTGGATTGTTATATTTTATTGTTGAAACAAAATTGATTTATTTTTTATTTGTTTCAAAAACTAAAACAAAATTAATTTATTTATAATTTGTTTCAAGAGCTGAAACAAATTTTATTTTTTTTATTATTTGTTTCAAAAACTATGGGAAATTTAATTTTACTTTTTATTTTAACACCATAAATAGTAGTGCCTTATCTGTGTTCTTTTTGATTATCAACTTCGTATTTATTATCTTACAAATAAAAGGTGTTCTAATGAATATTATTTTATCTTTGAAACGCACACTTTTTAATACAAATGGCTTTATCTTTGAGCCACTAGAAAATCTTATGCATTATGGAACAAAAAATACATCAGGGCAGAAACGTAAAACGCTTCAGGGAAATGCTAGGCATCAAGCAGGAAGCTTTGGCTTTTGATCTGGGACAGGACTGGAACCAGAAGAAAATTTCTATGCTGGAACAAAAAGATAGTATTGAAGAGAATATACTGAATCAAATCTCAGATGCATTAAAAATTCCTGTGGAAGCTTTTCAGAATTTTGATGAAGAGCAGGCAATAAATATTATTTCAAATACTTTTCATGATACTCAAGGTTTAATAAATTATAGCCCAACTTTCAATAATAATCCAATTGAAAAATTGATTTCACTTCACGAAGAAAAAATTGCTTTGTACGAACGTATGCTCAAAGAGAAAGAGGAAATGATGCAGAGACTTGAAAAACTAATCACCAAATAATCCCGGAATAATTCTTAGTCCTATTTGAAGAAATTACTAAAAGAGAAATACG
>JBDTNT010000146.1:0-2381 GCA_039933615.1 Flavobacterium sp.
TGTGCTAAACACATTGACAACAACGACAGAAGTAATAATAATTGAGATTTGCATCTTTTCTTTTTTTAAGTGTTACAAAAGTATATAAACTTTAAGCACTAAAAAAATAAAATCTCAACATTTTCAATACTTCTTGTTATTTATTGCATTATTTTAATAAAAAACCTAAACAATCGTAGATTGTCCGATATGAACGTTGTCATTATTGAAATACAGTAAATCGTCTTTACTGAAAATAAAATTCGAAACAAACTCCCCTACTTCATTTGTACCGAATTTTGAATCTGGTTTTAAATCCGTTGTAACTACTTTAAATTCAATTGATTTTTCAACAGCCTGATAAACAACATTTGCTTCTTTATATAATCCGAAATGTTCTAATAACATTGCTGCAGATAAAATAGAAGCAATTGGATTGGCAATATTTTTTCCTTTTGCCTGTGGATATGATCCGTGAATGGGCTCAAAAAGCGCGTTTTTTTCTCCTAAAGATGCCGAAGCCAACAAACCAATTGAACCTGTAATAACACTTGCTTCATCAGATAAGATATCCCCAAACAAATTCTCTGTTAAAATCACATCAAATTGTTTTGGATTTAAAATGATCTGCATTGCCGCATTATCAACAAATAAAAAGTCTAAAGCAACATCAGGATAACCCTGACCCACTTTCTGAACTACTTTCCTCCACAATCTGGAGGTTTCCAAAACATTTGCTTTGTCGACCATTGTTAGTTTTTTGCGTCGGTTTTGTGCCGATTTAAAAGCTAAATGTGAAATTCTGGTAATTTCTTCTTCCGAATATTCACATAAATCTGAAGCATGTGTTCCTTCTTCATTTAAAGTTTTTGCTCCAAAATAAGCGCCACCGGTTAATTCTCTGAAAATAGTAAAATCAGCTCCTTCGATAATCTCTCTTTTTAAGGGTGAGGCATCAATTAGTGATTTATAAGGTTTAATTGGACGAATATTTGCAAACAAACCTAATTCTTTACGCAGTTTTAATAATCCCTGCTCCGGACGAACTCTTGCATTTGGGTTATTATCATATTTAGGATCTCCAATGGCTCCAAACAAAACGGCATCTGTATTTAAACACAGATTTAAAGTTTGCTCCGGCAGCGGATTTCCTGTTTTGTCAATAGCAATCGCCCCCATGAGAGCCTCTTCAAAAACAAATTCATGATTGTACACTTCACCAATAGCATATAATGCTTTTTTGGCTTGTAAAATTACCTCTGGTCCAATTCCGTCTCCTGGTAAAACTGCTATTTTCAAATTCATAACGTCTCGTTCTTTATGTATTTAAATCTTTATTTTTTGTCTTTCTTCTCTCTTCGATTTTCTTTCTAACTAACTTCTGATTAAATCTCCTTCAATTTTAGAAGCTTCAATAATCTGATGAATATCAGCATCTATTACTTCTTTTTTAATATCAGCAAATTTCAAAAACTCAACATATACAATATCCAATTGCACTTTAGTAAGTTCGTAACCCACTTTTTTAGCACGATACGCCAAAGCAGCTCTTCCGCTTCTTGCTGTCAATATAATCGAGGATTCATTTACACCCACATCAAGCGGATCCATGATTTCGTAGGTTGATCTGTTTTTGATTACCCCGTCCTGGTGAATTCCTGAACTGTGAGCGAATGCGTTAGCTCCAACAATTGCTTTGTTTGGCTGAACGATCATTCCCATGCTTTCAGAAACCAAACGGCTCATTTCGTTTAATTCTCTGGTATTGATGTTTGTATCTAAATTTAAATACGGGTGTTGTTTGAAAATCATTACCACTTCTTCCAAAGCTGTGTTTCCTGCTCTTTCTCCAATACCATTTATTGTACATTCTATTTGTCTGGCTCCATTTATAGCACCTGCGATTGAATTTGCAGTGGCCATTCCTAAATCATTATGACAGTGGCACGAAAGGATTACGTTTTCGATTCCTTTTACGTTTTCTTTTAAATATTTAATTTTTGCTCCGTATTCTTCCGGCAAACAATATCCGGTTGTATCCGGTATGTTTAATACTGTAGCTCCGGATTTTATCACTTCTTCGCAAACTTTTGCTAAAAAAACATTATCTGTTCTGCCAGCGTCTTCTGCGTAAAACTCTACATCTTCAACGAAAGTTTTTGCATAGGCAACAGCATATTTTGCTCTTGCGATAATATCTTCTGGAGTAGTATTTAATTTATGGAGGATATGAGATTGTGATGTTCCGATACCGGTATGGATTCTAGGTCTTTTAGCATGCTTTAGGGCAGCAGCAGCAACATCAATGTCGTTTTTTACAGCTCTTGTCAGTCCGCAGACGGTTGCATTTTCTACAATTTTACAAATCTCAGAGACCGATAAAAAATCGCCCGGACTTGACA
>JBDTNT010000147.1:0-3364 GCA_039933615.1 Flavobacterium sp.
TTGCAGAAGCAGATCAGTTAAATGTCTTAAAAGCAGCTCAGATTGTTTATGAAGATGGTATTGGTTTTCCTATTTTGTTAGGAGACAAAGAATCTATTTTAGAACTTAAAGCTGAATTAGGTTTTGACGCTGAACTGGAAATTATTGATCCTAAAACACCTGAAGAAGAAGCAAGACGCAATAGATTTGCTAATTCGTATTGGACAACCAGAGAAAGAAGAGGTATCTCATTACTTGATGCTCAGAAATTCATGCGCGAAAGAAACTATTTCGCAGCAATGATGGTTAATGAAGGTGAAGCAGATGCTTTGGTTACAGGATATTCAAGAAGTTATCCAAGTGTTGTAAAACCAATGTTACAGCTCATAGAAAAAGCATCCGGAGCGTCGTTGGTTGCAACAGCAAATATGATGTTGACTTCCCGTGGACCTATGTTTTTGTCCGATACAGCAATAAATATCGATCCTTCAGCTGAAGATTTAGTGAATATTGCCATCATGACCTCAAAAACAGCCAAAATGTTTGGAGTTGAACCTGTTATTGCAATGGTATCGTTCTCAAACTTTGGTTCGTCAACAAGTAAAAGTGCCTCAAAAGTAAGAGAAGCTGTTGCTTATTTGCATAAAAATCACCCGGAAATGATTGTTGACGGAGAAATTCAGGCAGATTTTGCATTGAATCCGGAAATGCTTCAGGAGAAATTCCCGTTCTCTAAATTAGCAGGAAAAAAAGTGAATACCTTGATTTTTCCGAACTTAGAATCAGCAAACATTACTTATAAATTATTGAAAGAATTATATAAAGTAAATTCAATCGGTCCGATTATGATGGGTATGGGTAAACCGGTCCACATTTTCCAATTAGGGGCGAGTGTTGAAGAAATGGTTAATATGGCTGCTATTGCGGTTATTGATGCTCAGGAAAAAGAAAGTAAAAAAAATAAATTAGCTAAATAGTAGATAAAATAAGGAAGACATAATATTGTCTTATTTTTATTATATTTGACAGGAACAAATTATACTATGATAGCACATTTGCAGGGGAAATTAGTAGAGAAAAACCCCACAGAAGTTGTAATTGATTGCGGGGGAGTGGGTTACCATGTTAATATTTCCCTGCACACATTTTCGTTACTTCCCAAGACAGATTTTATAAAATTGTATACGCATCTTCAAATCAAAGAAGATGCGCATACTTTATTTGGTTTTGCAGAAAAATCAGAAAGAGAGATATTCAGGATGCTATTGTCTGTTTCGGGCATAGGAGCTAATATTGCGCGAACAATGTTATCCTCGATAGAACCAAGACAAATTATAAACGCCATTGCCTCTGGAGATGTAGTCGTTATGCAGTCTATAAAAGGGATTGGAAACAAAACAGCACAGAGAGTTATACTTGATTTAAAAGAAAAAGTGTTAAAGTTGTACGATTTGGATGAAGTTTCAGTAGTTCAGAACAATACAAACCGAGATGAAGCGTTATCTGCTTTGGAGGTTTTAGGTTTTGTTCGTAAAACTTCTGAAAAAATAGTCGAAAAAATCGTAAAAGAAGATCCGGAGGCAACTGTCGAAACGATCATTAAAAAAGCATTAAAAAGCTTATAAACTCAATTTATATAAACGAATTGTATGCGTAAAATTTGTATTTTTTTACTGGTTTTATTTTGCGGTAATGTTTTGCGGGCGCAAGTAAATCCAGCAGTTCAAGATACAACTAAAACTCAGTTTTCCGTAGGGAAATTAGAGTTGGAAAATCCACCCAGTATACTTTCGGCTTATAAATACGATCCTGTAACAGACAGATATATTTATACCAATTCGGTAGATGGTTTTTCTATCGATTATCCAATTGTTTTAACACCCAAAGAGTACGAAGATTTAGTTTTGAAAGAATCCAGAAGAGATTATTTCAGAAAAAAATCAGATGCGATTGACGGTAAAAAACTGGGAAGCGAAGCCGCCAAAAAGGATTTGCTGCCTAGATATTATATTAATTCAAGTCTTTTCGAAAGTATCTTTGGAAGCAATACAATTGACGTAAAGCCCACAGGGTCTGTTGAAATGGATTTGGGAATCCGTTATACCAAACAGGATAATCCTTCTTTCTCTCCAAGAAACCGCTCCAACCTTACCTTCGATTTTGATCAGAGGATCAGTATGAGTTTAATGGGTAAAGTAGGTACCAGATTAGAAGTAAATGCAAATTATGATACCCAGTCAACATTTGCCTTTCAGAATTTATTCAAACTAGCCTATACACCATCTGAGGATGATATCATTCAAAAAGTAGAAGTCGGTAATGTCAGCATGCCGCTTAATAGTACTTTAATCAGAGGTGCCCAGAGTTTGTTTGGGGTTAAGACACAACTGCAATTTGGGAAGACAACCATTACCGGGGTTTTCTCAGAACAGAAGTCTCAGACGAAGAGTATAGTTGCAGAAGGTGGCGGTACGGTTCAGACCTTTGATTTATACGCTTTGGACTATGATAATGACAGACACTTTTTCCTGTCACAATACTTTAGAAATAAATATGATGCTTCATTAAGAAAATATCCATTTATTGACAGCCGTGTTCAGATTACCAGAATTGAAGTCTGGGTAACAAACAAACAAAACAGAGTAAGTACAACAAATAATAACTTACGAAACGTTATTGCGCTTCAGGATTTAGGTGAAGCACAAATTACAGGAATTCCGGAAAATCAAGTTGTTGTTGTAAATCCAACCACTGGCTTTTTTATTGCAGGTATTGACACGCCAACAGATAATAAAAATAACAAATACGATCCGGCTACTATTGGTACAGGTGGTTATCTGAATCAGAATATTAGAGAAATTGTAACAGCAAAAAATGGATTTACTTCCGTAACAGCAAGTGAAGGAACCGATTATTCTGTACTTGAAAACGCCCGAAAATTAACAGCTAACGAATATACATTTAATCCACAATTAGGATATATTTCCCTACAGCAGCGTCTGGCAAATGATGAAATTTTGGCTGTAGCTTACGAATATACAGTTGGAGATAAAATATATCAGGTTGGGGAATTTGGTAGTGATGGAGTTGACGGAACAGTAGTGAATGGTACTAATAGTTCGAATCAGACTATTATAACCCAAAGTTTGATTTTGAAAATGCTGAAAAGCAGTTTGACAAACGTAAACAATCCGGTTTGGAATCTGATGATGAAAAACGTTTACCAGATTCCTCAGGCGTATCAGATAAAACAGGATGACTTCAGGTTAAACATTCTTTATACCGATCCGTCTCCTATAAATTATATCAGTGCTGTTACAGGAACTCATTTTCCGGATGATCTTCCTCCAAATCCGGATCCTAATAATTATTATATCACGAAAAC
>JBDTNT010000148.1:0-7089 GCA_039933615.1 Flavobacterium sp.
ATCGAAGATTTAAAATGGGATTTCAATGTTGCTTATGATGAAAAAGATGCAGTAGGCCGTCGCTACAGAAGACAGGATGCTTTAGGAACGCCATTTTGTGTTACTGTAGATCATCAGACAATCGAGGATGAGACGGTTACCATTCGTCACAGAGATACAATGAAACAGGATCGTGTAAAAATTACGGAATTAAGAGCTATTATTGAAAATGAAGTTTCGATGAAAAACTGGTTGATGAAAATGTAATTTTTTAAAATAAAAACCACAAATAATCCCAAATTCCGCGTCAGGAGTTTGGGATTTTTTTAATTTAGGCGATAAGTTTGACCCAATGTTTTTGTGTTTGGCCTGTTTATGTTAACATTTGACTGTAATGTATTAACATTTAAAGGTTTAAATATTTGTATTTCGTAATTTTAAGGGGTAGATAAAATCAAGAAATTCCACTATTGAAAAAGTATTCGTATATTATTATTGATGATGATGCTGAAAGTATTCTGAAAACCAAAACTGTTGCAGAAGGTTTTTCAGAACTGACTTTTGTAGCATCAGCTGCGAATGATGAACAAGGATTAAATTTGATTTTAGAGCATAAGCCGTCACTAGTATTTTTAGAAATTGACCCAAAAGATACATTGAGTAAATTATCTCTTTCTCTGATTAGCGAAATGTATCGGTATTTATCAACGATGCCGAAAATAATTATAACTACCTTAAGAAAAGATTTTGCCTACGATGCGATCCAATATGGTGTTTTTGACTATTTACTGAAGCCTGTTTTAAAAACCGATTTGCTTAAAGCTGTTTTAAAATTAGATAAAATGACGCTGGCAACAGAATTTGTAAAAACGGGAAGCGAGACTAATGCTTTGACCATTCCCACTGTTAAAAGGCTTCAGGATATCGAAAAACCGCTTGTTATCTGTATAAAGTCATATGGTGATTACCGTTATCTGAATGCGTCTGATATCTGTTATTTTCAGGCAGATAATAATTCAACAGATATTTACCTTAACTCCGGTGAAATGGTTACTGCTTTTAAAACACTCAAGTATTTTGAGAATGTACTTTCATATCCTTTTTTCAGAATTCACAACAGTTATATCATTAACCGAAATTATGTAGCACGTATTCATAGCGGTAACTCAGTCTGTTACATAAAAAATTCTTCAAAAAAAATTCCTTTTTCTAAAACATACAAATCAAATATTGATTTGATCATTACTGATTTCAGTATAGGTAATTACTTAGAAGTCTAAAAACTAGACGTTTGCATAAATTTGATGCTCATATACTAATAATTGGGCATGTTCTACCACAAACTAATTTTTTCATACAATTTTTTTTGATTCCGGGTTTAGTTTTACACCGTGATTCGCACTCTGCAATCACTTCGCCCCAAATAAAAATCATAAACAAATCAAATCATGAAAAAAGCAGCTTTAACATTCGGACTATTTTCTTTAGTAATGGTAGCAACTTCATTTACTGCACCGGAAGAAATAAAAAACGTGGCTAATAAAGATTTAAATATTATTAACCCTATTGACGGTACTTCAATGGGAAGACGTAAAAGCGATTTTGCCGCAAAAGAAAATCAGTTGGATTTAAATACCAAACAATCCGGGAGTTTTACGACAGACAGCCAGTCAACGCGCATGAACGTGAAATTGGATTGAGAATAAAAAAACATAGGATTTGGCTGTCAATTTTTTGGCAGCCTTTTTTTTTGCGTCCATAGTTTTAGTATTTTTGATAAAATTCAAAAATGCTGTTGAAAAATAATTATTTAATATTATTCCTTCTGTGTGTTGTCTTTTTTGGCTGTACCAAAAAAGACAGAGAGGATAAAAATGTAAAATTATCGGAAGATAGCCTCGCTACTTATCTGTCATTGGCAAATGATATCAATCTGCCTTTTAAATACAAACAGGACTATAATAGAAAAGCATTTGCCATAATTATAAATCAGAAAGATGATTCTCTTAATAAAGTCAATCTTTTTAGAGTTGCCAACCGGTATTATAATATGAGTGATTGGACATCCTATCTTCAAACAACAAAACTAGTATTAGAGCGATCAAAGAATTCCAGGGATTCCGCCAATATGGCTAAAGCATATGGTTATTTAGGGGATTATTATACTGTTAAATCTGTTGCCGACAGCGCTTTTCTGAATTATTTTAAAGCAGAAAAGGTTTACTTGAAAATAAACGATCATTATAATCTGGCTAAGACTTTTTTAAGTAAAGCAAGTCTTCAGTACAATGAAGGAGATTATTTTGAAAGTGAAATAAGTATTTTTAAAGCACTGCGGATCTTAAAACAGCGAAAAAATGTCAGTGCCCAGCTTTACGACTGCTACAATCTGTTGGGAATTTTGTACAATGAACGTGAAGAGTTTGAGAAAGCACTTGAATTTCACCATAATGCATTAAGTACTCTTGCTGACAAATCAATTCCTTCGGACTTTCAGTTAAAAGCGACTTCATTGAATAATATTGGTTTTGTCAATCTAAGGATGCGCAATTACAATAAAGCAAAGATCTATTTCCGTAGAGGCCTTGATGAGAAAGATCTATTTAAAGAAAATACAATATTGTATACTATTATATTAGATAATTTAGCCTATTCAAAATTTAAATTGAAAGAGTCAGGAGGACTTCCGGAACAGTTTTATAAAGCTTTAAAAATCAGGGACAGTCTAGGTTTGAAATCTGGAGTTGTACTTAGTAAAATACATTTATCGGAATATTATGCCTTTAAAAAAGATACTTTTAAAGCAATTCAGTATTCAAAACAGGCATTAGTTTCATCCCGCAGCCTGAAGAAAATTAGAGATATACTCGAAGCACTTAAACAAATTGAAGTTGTTGATCCTAAAAATGCTTCTGTTTATACCAAAGAATATATTCATCTCAATGACCGTATGTTGAAGGCAGAGCGTAAAATGGGTGAAAAATTCTCCCGTATTGAATATGAAACTAACGAGATAAAAGACCAGAATTCAAACCTGCAGGAAAAGAATAAAACGCTGGTATATGTTTTTAGCATTTGTACTTTAGTTGGCTTGTTTTTTTATGTGTACAAAACCCAACAAGCCAAAAACAGGGAATTAATTTTTAAGCAACAGCAACAAATTGCAAATGAGGATATTTACAATCTGATGATTTCCCAGCAGAATGATATCGAATTAATGCGTATAAGGGAAAAGAAAAAAGTAGCTCAGGAGTTGCACGACGGTGTTTTAGGGAGAATGTTTGGTGTGCGGATCAGTCTGGATAGCCTGGATAAGATAGATGAAGCGGAAGCTGCTTTGAAAAGAAAAAAATATCTAACGGAACTAAAAAATATAGAGGAAGATATACGCGAAATTTCGCATGATCTAAATAGGGAAAAGTCAGAATTAATTAATAATTTTGTTTTGATTCTGAACAAATTGTTTGATAACCAACAAAACACCTATCCTTCTAGACTAATTACTGCTTTTGATTCTCAGATCAAATGGGAATTGGTTAGTAATGCGGTTAAAATTAATTTATACAGGATCGTTCAGGAAGCGCTACAGAATTGTAATAAGTATGCAAAAGCAAAAACGATTACAGTCGAATTTAAGAGTGAAATAAATTATTTGATTTTATCTGTTTTTGATGACGGCGTTGGATTTAATCCAGAAAGAACAAAAAACGGGATAGGATTACATAATATCGAATACAGAGCTAAAGAATGTAAGGGAACCGTGAAAATAAAATCTGCCAAAGGCGAAGGAACCCTGCTTTTGGTAAAAATACCCATCGATCAAAAAATAAACCTACAAAAGAAATGACAGTTGACCCAAACACTTTAGTTTCACAATTAATTAAGCAAAATATATTAATTGTCGATGACCATCCTTTTATTATAGAAGGATACAAAAATGCAATAACGCGTTACAATACTAAACAATATGAGTTTGATATTTCTCAGGCTTATGATTGCAGGTCCGGATATGATCTGATAGAAAATGAAGCAACACCAGATTTTGATATTGCTTTCTTAGATATCAGTATGCCTTCTTATGAAGAAAAAGATATTTTTTCGGGTGAAGATCTCGCAAAATTAATCTCTAAAAAAATGCCTCACTGTAAAATTATTTTACTGACGATGTATACTGAATTATTGAAAATCAAAACAATTATCAGAACCATAAGCCCTAACGGTTTAATCATTAAAAATGACCTTACTTTTGATGAATTATTGTTCGCATTCGACAGAGTGATGAAAAATGAAAAGTACTACAGCCAGTCGGTTCAGAAGATGTTGAATCAGGCGCCTCATAATTCGATAGAAATTGATGAATTCGACAAACAGATTTTATTCCATTTATCAAAAGGAACTGCTGTAGCAGATATGCCTCAGTACATTCCGATCTCGTTAAATGCAATCGAAAAGAGAAGGGTCAATTTAAAAGAACTCCTCAAAATAAAATCCGGATCGGATGAGGATTTGGTAAAGGAAGCCAAAAGCAAATCTCTTTTTTAGAAGTGAAAGTAAACAAAAAACGACATCTGATCAGATGTCGTTTTTTGTAAAGTATAATTTTATTATTCGCTTAAAGCATCCCAGCCGCGCGCTTTTAATGCAATTTTAGTATTCGCACGGGTAACTAAATGAATTCCTTCACTTTCATCTGCCATGTGACCAATAACAGAGAAATTTGGATTTCCTTTTATCTTGTCAAAGTCATTGATGTCAATGGTAAATAACAATTCATAATCTTCACCGCCATTAATGGCAACTGTGGTACTGTCGATATTAAATTCTTCACAAGTTGAAATAAATTGCGGATCTAACGGAAGTTTGTCTTCGTATAAATTACAACCCACTTTGGACTGTTTGCACAAATGAATAATTTCAGATGATAATCCGTCCGAAATATCAATCATTGCTGTTGGTTTTATCTCAAGAGCATGCAATAAAGTACGAACGTCTTTTCGGGCCTCAGGTTTCAGCTGACGCTCGATCAAATAACTGTACATGTCCAGATCCGGCTGACTGTTCGGGTTAACCTGAAAAACCTGTTTTTCTCTTTCTAAAACCTGTAACCCCATGTAGGCTGCGCCAATGTCACCGGTAACAACCAATAAATCGGTTTGTTTGGCCCCGTTTCTGTAAACAATTTCATCTTCATTTGCTTCACCAATTGCCGTAATGCTAATAATCAGTCCTTTTTGTGATGAGGTAGTGTCTCCGCCAATAACATCAACGTTATATTCTTTTGCAGCGTGTGTAATCCCTTCAAATAATTCTTCTAAGGCTTCCAAAGGAAAACGGTTAGAAACAGCCACAGAAACCGTAATTTGGGTTGGTCTGGCATTCATTGCACAAATGTCAGATACATTTACAACAACAGCTTTATAACCTAAATGTTTTAAGGGCATATAGGCCAGATCAAAATGTACGCCTTCAATCAGTAAATCCGTAGAAACGACTACTTTTTTGTCTTTAAAATCAAGAACTGCTGCATCATCTCCAATACTTTTTAAAGTAGATTCCTGAGTAACACCAAAGTTTTTGGTTAAATGTTCAATCAGGCCAAATTCTCCTAATTGCGCTATACTGGTACGTTGTTGATTTTTATCTTCGATCATTTTTTTTTAGTTCCAAAGTTTGTTGAGGTGCAAAGGTACAAAGGTTTTTTTTAAGGTGCTACGCTTCTTAGAGGCAAAGGCACTAAGGTTTTATTCTGTTGTAATATTGCTTAAGTATGCAACTATGTGTCTGCGTACTGTATTTTAAGAATAATTCTTCTTTTTGTAAAGCCTTATGACGGTGTATTTCTGTGGCAGGAAAAAAAAATCAATTTATTTTTTTCCTGTTGACAAACTGTTGTCACCGGTCCATTTTACTTTTGAAGTATTAAAAAATTAAAACTTTAAAATTATGAAAACATTAGCTGCACAAGTAATTACTCCGGAAGATTTGTTGAAACACTGGCAAGGGCACCGCGCGCTGACCCGTCGTGTGATTGAACTTTTTCCTGAAAAAGATTTCTTTGAATTTTCAATAGGTGGTATGAGACCCTTTTCAAAATTAGTTGATGAACTTTTAGCCATCGGTGCTCCGGCGCTTAAGGGGATAATAAAAAAAGAAATTATGCCTTATACGGAAGCTTCGGAACAATTGATTTTTAAAGCACAGTATCTTGAAAAATGGGATGAAGCTACTTTTGAAATCAATAAATACTGGCAGGAACTGAGTATTGAAGATTTTAATGAAACTTTTAATCTTTTCGGACAATATGAATTTCCTGTGATTCAGAATATTTTGTATTTTGTTGACAATGAAGTGCATCACCGTGGGCAAGGATATGTTTATTTAAGAGCTTTAAATATTGACCCGCCGTTTTTCTGGGAAAGATAAAATTTTCTTGGATTGTAAATAAAAAAAACGCCTCAAATAAAATACATTTGAGGCGTTTTTTTATAAAAGTCTTTGCCTGTTAATTTCCAATAAGTCGAGTACTTTGGTTTTTAATATTTCAGGTTCCAGGATTTTTGCATAGTCTCCGTACATTAAAAACCAACGCGGAAAACCATTTTCTATATCACGCGACATAAAAGTCATTTCTACTTGTCCGTCTACTTCTTTTTGAGAAACATAACCGTGGTATTTTTGTTCGTACCGCAGATAACCAATAATTTTCTTCTCCACTAAAATTCGGACTTTGGTTGTAGAGATCGGATTTTCTTTTTTAGCCAGATAAGTTTCCAGCGGTTCATGTTCGATTGTGAATTTTAGCTCTGTTTTTTTAATTCCTTCAATTCGATCTGTTCTAAACTGACGATAATCTTTCCTTAAATGACAATATCCCAGAAAATACCAATTGTTATTTTCATGAAAAACACCAACAGGTTCTATATTTCTATGGCTTGCTTCTGTGGCTTCCACAGTTTTATACGAAAGTAAAATCTGTTTTTTTTCAGCAATACTTTCAAACAAAAGCGCTAAAGTATTTGGAGAACTATCATTAAACATTGGTTCTGAGGAACCTTGCATCAAAATTTTAGATTCTATGTTCGAAAGCCAGTCTTTATCGGTACTTTTCAG
>JBDTNT010000149.1:0-8094 GCA_039933615.1 Flavobacterium sp.
TATAAACAAAAAGGTTTTTTCTAAAAGGACGAATCTTTTTCCTCCCAACATAAAAAATAGAACTCCATTATTTCTAATGGAGTTTCATTGATAATCTGACCCAATATTATCGTTTATAATAAGCAACAATACTCGCTTTTGCAATTGTGTTATTCCAAAGATTAAAACCAACAATTGCTGGATTGGTATTTTCAGTAAGTTCTAATTTGTCTGTTTTTAAAGCGTAAACCGTTATTATATATTCATGAAATCCGTGGCCTTCCGGAGGACAAGGGCCTCCAAATCCTTTAATTCCGTAATCTGTAATACTCTGAATGGCACCCTTTGGAAATAAGTTCAGTTTGGCGTTTCCTGCATTGGCCACTATTTCATTTACGTTTGCCGGAATGTTAAAGGCAATCCAATGCCAGAAACCACTTCCGGTAGGAGCATCCGGGTCATACATTGTGATGGCAAAGCTTTTTGTTCCTTCGGGAGCATTTTTCCAAAGCAACTGAGGCGACTGATTTTCTCCGGAGCAGCCAAATCCATTAAATTCCTGCGTTTTTGTTGCCTCGCCTCCTAAATCCTTACTTGACAGGGTAAATGTTTTTTGTGCAGAAAGTGTGGTCGAAAAAACAACTGACACTGCTACAACTAATTTTGCTAATTTCATTTTATGATTATTTAAATGTTTAAGCAAATTTAGGGCGGGTCAGGGCTTGAAAAATGTAGGATTTGGTTCAAAAAGTATTGCTAAAAGCTCAAATTTTATGATGATGTTTTGGCGTAGTGCCATATTTGGATTTGTAGGCCTGTATAAAGCTTGACAGGTTTTCGTAACCTGCCCCAAAATAGATTTCAGACGGGCTTTTCTGCTCCTGAGTCATTAAGTAATAGGCGTATTCGAGTCTCTTGTTCTGAAACCATTTGATTGGGGATTCCGCATAATGTTTTTCAAATTCCCTTTTAAAAGTAGAAACGCTCCTGTCGCACAAAAAAGCCAATTCTTTAAGGGTCAGCTTGCTGTACTGATTATTTTCGATGGTGCGAATGAACTTTTGGGTACTGTCATCACTGTTGGCCGCTAAGGAATGCAGAAAACCGGTTCCGTATATTTCTATGAGATATAACATTATTTCCTCGAATTTAACTTCCAGTAATTTGATTTTCATTGGATGGGAAAGAGTCGAAATATCCAATAGACTATTGACAAATCTTTGAATAAAGGCATCATAAGTGAATGCCAATACAGATGGAGGATTAGGCAATTCTGTTTTTTGTAATTCGAGTTTTCGAATGAATTTCAATAGTATTTCATTCGAAAAGAAAAAAACCACACTTCTGTAATTATTGACATCCGAAAGTTTCTCAGTCATCAGGCAATTGCCGGATTTCATCATCAGGAATTTAGAATTATCGATAGCCAGGGAAGAGTTGTCAAAAATTACTTCTTTGGTGCCTTCCATCAGGAAACTGAAAATATTCTGGTTTAAGATTATCTGCTGTCTGCAGATTTCCTGAGAATTATAATAGTCGTAAACTTTAACCGATGAAGAAGATTCTAAATTTAATTGATCAGGAAGTATAATGGTGTTCATTTCTATTCTTATTTGAAGCTCATTTTTACAATACGCAGTATAATTCAAAATTAGAACTAATTACTTGATTACCGCTTAACCTGCCGATTATATTATTTGAAAAAATGAAAACGGAATACGAATGTCATGAGGATTATTTATCTTCGGGAAATCTTTTATATTTAACAGAAAACATCCTATTTAAGAAATGAAAAACGAGGGGCTAAATAAAATGAGTAACGAACAATTACTCAAATATCAGAAAACATTAAGAATCGTTACTTATATGCTAATGATTGCCATATTGGTATTGCTGGTTTTAAATATTTTCAAAGCTATAAATAAGGGAGTGAATTCGTTCAGTATAATTCCGCTGGCATTAATTCCAATTGTGATCGTAAATTTTAAAACCCTGAAAGAAATAAAAAAGGAAAAAAGTTCCAGGAATTTATAATCTAATAGATAAATAAATTGGTTGAGTCTTTTGAAGAAAATAAAAAACTTTATGAACGTTTGATTCTTGCCGAAAAAGAGAAAATAGAATATTTAGAGAAGCTGTTAAAAGAAAAATAAACATTTTAGAAAATGGAAAATCATGATAGATAATCTGCCACTATATATTACTCTGATTTTTACATTAACTACAATTGTGACATTGCTGCTTTTTATTTGGATTATTAGAAATTCAAATTCTGAAAAAACACGAAATAAAGTAAAACCAATTTTTACAGGATTGCTTATTTGGTTAATAATCCAGGCAATTTTGACGCTGCAAAATGTCTATAATACAAACACTTCTTTTTTCCCGCCAAAAATTATGCTTTTTGGAATTCTGCCAACAATCCTAACTATAATTATTCTGTTTGCCACTCAGAATGGGCGTCAATTTATAGATAGTCTGCCATTAAAAAAGGTAACATATCTAAACGTAGTAAGAATTCCGATTGAATTGGTTTTGTTTTGGCTTTTTCTGAACAAAGCAGTACCGCAACTTATGACTTTTGAAGGCAGAAATTTTGATATTCTTGCCGGAATTACAGCCCCATTTATCGCTTATTTTGGGTTGACAAAATATAAACTCAATAGCAAAATAATTCTAATATGGAATTTAATTTGTCTCTTACTTTTAATAAATATTGTTGTAAATGCTTTGCTTTCCGCACCTACACCAATACAAAAATTTGCATTTGAACAACCTAATATTGCAATTTTAAATTTCCCTTTTAGCTGGTTGCCAACATTTATAGTTCCTGTAGTTTTATTCGGGCATTTAACTTCAATTAGACAATTATTAAAGTCGAAAGATTGCAATAATTAGAATGATGCTATTTTTGGAAAAAAAATTATAATCTTTTTTTACCATATGACAAATCCGCAATAAAAACTAATCCTTAACTTTCCGTCATGAAAGAATTAGTAGAATATATATTGCAGTTTGGTAATTTAAACCAACAACAGATTGACTTAATCTTGAAGAAAGCCAAAGAAATTGAGATTCCTAAAGACCAGTATTTCTCTGAAGCAGGAAAAATTTCTGTGCAGGTTGGTTTTATTTTAGATGGTATCATGAGGGTTTGTTATTACAATAATCAAGGAGAGGAAATCACCAAATATTTTATCGATGAGAATAATCTTGTGGTAGATTTAGAGAGCTTCAATAATAGTATTTGTTCTTCGGCTTATGTTCAGGCAGTTACAGACTGTAAACTGATTGTATTTTCTAAACAAGATTGGGACGAACTTCTGAATACCATTGTGGGCTGGGATGCTATCGTACATAAATTTACCATGAGAGCCCTGATGCTTAAAATAGACAGGAGAAGTCCTTTGGTTTCAGAAGACGCTACAACACGCTATTTGTCTTTTATGGAAAAATACCCTAAAATTCTTAATCGGATTCCGCTTTCGTATCTGGCTTCATATCTGGGAATCACGCAATCTTCATTGAGCCGTATTCGAAAAAATATCCGCTAAAAATCGCTTTTTGCCAAATGGCAAATCATTTTGTTTTTAATCGTTGCAACTTTGTACCAACAATTTAAAACAATAAAAAATGAAGATAGCACTAATTACAGGGGCAAATAGAAGCATCGGTTTAGAAACTGCCAGACAACTTTCGGAAAAAGGATTATTTGTGTACATAGGAAGCCGTGACCTCGAAAAAGGAGAGGAAGTTGTAAAGGAATTAACCCAAAACGGATTCAAAAACATCAAAGCCATTCAGCTGGATGTTACAGATGCTGACAGTGTTTTGAAAGCAAAAAACATTGTAGAAAAAGAACAGGGAAAATTAGATATTCTGATTAACAATGCAGGCGTAATTGGAGCTTTGCCACAAGATCCTTCAAATACTGCAATAGAGGATATTCAGAAAACATTCGACACTAATTTTTTCGGAGCTATTAGGGTAACTCAGGTATTTTTGGATTTGCTTAAAAAATCGGACAGTCCGAGGATCAGCAATATTACTTCGGGACTTGGCTCGCTTACTTTACACAGTGATCCAACCTGGAAATATACCGCTGTAAAAGGGGTTTGTTATGTTCCTTCTAAAGCTGCTTTGAATGCTTTTACGATTACTTTGGCCTACGAATTGAGAGATTTACCATTTAAAGTAAATGCAATTGATCCTGGTTATACCGCAACCGATTTCAATCATTTTAGTGGTCCCGGATCTATAGAAAGCGCGGCAAGTTTTATCATAAAACATACTGACACCGATGAAAACGGATCAACAGGTAAGTTCTTTAGTAACGATATTGAAGACGAAAGCGAAGAAAGTCCTTGGTAAGAGTTTAAATGAGGTAATTTGCAATATTGTTATTTCGACGAAGGAGACCTGGGCGATAGCGAATAGACGAAGCAAATCTTCGTAAGAAACTCCGTAAAAATTGACTTATTTTCCATTAAAAATAAAACAAAACCTCCCAAATCATATGATTTTGGAGGTTTGTTATAAAAACTAAATATTGATTTAGTTGCCTGTTAATTTTTCCGTCGTAGTCAAAAAGTCTCCTACAGCTTCTTCAATATCGATATTCATTCGTTCTGATAATACGACCAGCCACCAAATTGATTCTCCCAGTTTGTGTTTGAGTTCTTCGTCTGTGTTTGCTTTAGGCCATCTTCCTTGCTTTGACATGGTTAGTCTTCCTACCAAACCGGCATCGGTCAGGAAAGCCAGTGCATCTTCCTCTACAGTCCATTCGCTGCCGTGGTGTGCCAGTTCTAATTTGTGGTATTGTTTTCTTATTTCCAGAGAACGCTTTTTTAGTTCTTCTAAATTTATCTTTGCCATATTTTTAATTTTTATGAAATAACTGCTGAAATTCTATCGGCGTATTATGGGTCTTTTTCTTGAATAATTTATTAAACGACTGCGGATGTTCGAATCCTAATTTATAAGCGATTTCTGCTATAGAAAACGTGCCTTTCATGATGTATTCTTTGGCTTTTTCGATTAATTTATCATGGATGAATTGCTGTGTGTTCTGCCCGCAGAGATTTCGGAGTAAATCGCTCAGGTATCTTGGCGAAAGATTCAGTTCTTCGGCAACAAAAGCTACCGTTGGCAGACCGTTTAGGAGTGCTTTTTCATCATTAAAATAAGTATTCAGTAACGTTTCCAACTTAGACAGAACATCATTATTTACGGCTTTTCGGGTAATAAACTGGCGGTTGTAAAACCGGTTGCTGTAGTTAAGTAAAAGTTCGATTTGCGAAATAATGACATCCTGGCTAAAATTATCAATTCGCTCTTTCAGTTCTTTCTGAATACTGGAGAAAACACCCAAAATGGTTTCTTTTTCATCCTCAGACAAATACAAAGCCTCAGAGGTTGTATAATTGAAAAATCCGTATTGTTTGATGTTTGTGTTTAAAGAATAGGGACGGATAAAATCAGGGTGAATATGCAGCGACATTCCGCTGTAATCGGCTTCTTCTTCCTGCATTTTCAAAACCTGTCCGGGTGCCACAAACGACATTCCGCCTTCCTCAAAATCGTAAAAACCATGTCCATATCTGATTTTTCCGTTGAAACTGGTTTTGAACGATATTTTGTAAAAATCCAGTATTATACCTTGTTCAAAATCCTTAGGTTCAAAAACAGCTTCCCCGTAATTGATAATACTGATAAGCGGATGCATCGGTTTTGGCTGCCCCATCGTTTTATGCAACTCAGAAAGTGTATGGAATATTTTCGGCTGATTCTTCATTTACAGTGATTTTAATCCTTGGATTATTTACAAATTTACAAAATGTTCAATTGGTGCAATGTTCCAGCTCACGGTACTTTGATCAATCATATCGTGTACAGCAGAATCACTCAGTTCGTCCATAAGCAAATGCATGGCTGCTGTTCCTTCTTCTGTGCTGTCCCACAGTAGCATATCGTAAACTACACCTTTTTTGAGTTCGAAAATTGTTCTGTGACAAAAACCTTTCTGACGTTTCAAAAAAGCATCGATTTCTGTATTGGCGTCGATAAATTGCTGAATAGTACAACCTTTTAATTTAAAGGTAGTAAGTTCTATGGCCTGATTTTTCATTTTGTCTTAAATTTAAAAAGTAAATATTGTTTTTATGTTCGCAACCTGTGCTTCGGCGCCGGATTGTATTCTTTCATCATACAAGGCGTTGGCGTCGTTTCCGGCAATATATCTCAATTGTTTTTTGTTGTCTGTGGCCGCTTCATAAACAATTTTGGCAACATCTTCGACTTTGGTATAATTGGCCAATTGTTCGGGACTGTATCCTTTACTTACTTCAGCCGTTAATTGGTAATAGGCCTCGTGTTGTCCTAGTTCCATAGAACGAATGGCAAAATCAGTCTGCATTCCGCCCGGAGCGATCACTTTTACCTGGATGCCAAATTGAACTAATTCTGAAGCCAGACTTTCCGAAAAACCATCAACAGCAAATTTTGTAGCACTGTACACGGAACAGGTCGGAAATCCCATTAATCCAAAAGTTGAAGTTATGTTTAGAAAAATACCGCTTCTTTTCTCACGGAAATGACCTGTAAAAGCTTTTGAAACTCTGATAACCCCCATTAAATTCGTTTCGATCTGACGCAAAATCTGTTCATCACTTAAAGCTTCCAAAGCGCCAATAAGACCATAACCGGCATTGTTCATCACAATATCTACCGAATATTTTTCAGTTATACTTTTTACGGTCTGATTGATTTGGACTGCATCCGTAACGTCCAGCGGAAGCAGGATTACATTTGCTAATTTATTTAATTCGGTTTCTTTTTCCGGATGACGCATTGTAGCGATTACCTGCCAGCCTTTGCTTTGAAATAAAAGTGCCGTAGCTTTTCCTAAACCTGTTGATGCTCCTGTAATAAAAATTGTCTTTTGCATTTTGTTTTATTTTAAAATTAATACTGAAAAGTTGTGCCGAAATGCAAAGAATGAAGTAGCCATTTTGCCAATTGTATGAGCCAAAATGACGGTTTCTCATTTTGACTACGCATTTTCTCAATTAGGCTACGTCACAACAATGTCATCTGATGAACTTTGTACTATAAATTTTAAATGATTAAAAATGAAAATAGTAGTAACAGGTTCATTAGGGAATATCAGCAAACCCCTGACCGAAGAATTGATACAAAAAGGACATTCTGTAACCGTAATAAGCAGTAAATCAGAAAGAAAACCTGCCATTGAAGCGTTGGGAGCGCAAGCCGCTATTGGAATGATGCAGGACGTTGATTTCCTGTCAGAAACTTTTAAAGGTGCCGATGCTGTTTATCTGATGGAAACACTTGACCACAGTACTTTCACTGATCCGAATATAGATATCATAGCCGAGATTGCTGCCATTGGGACTAATTACAAACTGGCTATTGAAAATTCCGGTGTAAAAAGCGTCGTGCTTTTAAGCAGCGTTGGTGCTCACACCAACAAAGGCAACGGAAATCTGGTAATGCACCACAATGTAGAAAATATCCTGAAGCAGCTGCCGGAAGAGGTTCATATCAAATTTATGCGTCCGGTTGGATTTTTTACCAATATCTACAGATCCTTAAAAAAGATAAAAGAACAAGGCGTTATTATATCTAATTATGGTGGTGATCAAAAAGAACCTTGGGTTTCTCCTTTAGACATTGCTGTAACAATTGCCGAAGCAATAGAAAAACCTTTTACCGACAGGGAAGTGCATTATATCGCAAGCGACGAGGTTTCTCCAAACGAAATTGCAAAAGTTTTGGGTACAGCTATTGGAAATCCGGATTTAATATGGCTTGCCATCTCTGATGAAGAATTACTCAGCGGTATGCTGTCTTTTGGTATGAATATTCAGGTTGCCACGGGTTTTGTAGAAATGCAGGCGGCGCAGGGAACAGGGCTTTTATACGAAGATTTTTATCGCAATAAACCAATCTTTGGAAAAGTAAAACTGACTGATTTCTCAAAAGAATTTGCCTTATTTTATAACAATTAAATATCGAAAAATGAAAAAAGCAATAATTACAGGAGCAAATAAAAGCATTGGTTTTGAAACAGCACGCCAGCTTTTACAAAAT
>JBDTNT010000150.1:0-4109 GCA_039933615.1 Flavobacterium sp.
TTTTTTATTTTCATTATTTGTAAATTGTTACGAGCGAGATGCTCCAACTCAATAAATTGAATCAGATGCGAAAGCTTTAAATTGGAGGCCTTACATATTTCACCCAGACTACCACTTGTTAATTTTTTGTTAAAAATGAAAAGTAATTCTTATACTTACTTACTTACTTTTTTTTTCATATTTACAATGGTTAACCAAAAAACATTTAATAAATTTAAACCATTAATTATTATGAAAAAATTATTTTTCACCGCTTTGGCAGTGGTGGCATTTAGCGGGGTTTCAATGGCTAGTACTGTTGAAGTAAAAGAAAGAGTTCTTCTAAGCAACGAAATTAAAATTGAATTACAGAAAAAAGTAGTTGAAGAGGACAGTAACTGTTATGATAGAGCTATGGATATAATGGATAAAATGACAGATCTATCCCCTGTAGAGGCTTACGAGATTTGGTTAGTTCTTACGGAGAATTGCTAATAAAAATAGTTTGAGGGAATAATTAGTATTCCCTCTTCTACTTAAATATAAAATCATGAAAATTTTATTTTTTTTATTTTTTTTTACAAGTGTATATCCTCAATATTCTGGAATTGTGCACTATAAAGTATTGATGCCGGAGAATAAGCAAGCAATAGGAAGCCAATCAGAAGATTTTTTTAATGATGTCAAAAAAATTGCTGATAAGCAAATATACATATTAAAGTTTAATGCATCGCAATCCCATTTTTATTTGAATGAAGAAATGAAAGCTGATAAAACAACTGCAAATATTGTAGCAGAAAAGGTAGCCTCGGTTCTCATTGGAGGGGCTAATTATTATGATCGGGAAAAACAAATAAGTATAAACGAAAATACTCAAGGGGTCCTTTTAGAAGATAAATTTAGTAAGGATTGGATAATAACACCAGAGAACAAAAAAATTGGAGAATACTTATGCTATAAAGCAACTTATACCAATTATTTTATAAAAGATAATAAAACTAAAAGTAGACTGGTAACAGCTTGGTTTGCTCCGTCTTTACCCTACCCTTTTGGACCTAAAGGATATAATGGTTTGCCGGGCTTAGTACTGGAATTAATTGAAAACGATGTTATATTATTTGTTGATGTAATTGACACAAAAGTAAACCCAATTACAATTAAATTTCCAAAAGGAAAAGTTATTACAGTTGAAGAGTATATGAAAAATTCGACATACATACCAAGAAAATAGCGCATGTCTAAACTAATATCACTTCTTTTTTTTTATTCCTTTTTTTCATTCTCTCAAACAAAAAATTTTACAGGGAAGGTTTCTGATGATCTAAATTTAGCACTACCATACGCTAATGTCATAGCAAAATCTTTGCAAGAAAAAGTAAGCGTAAAATTTGCTATTTCTGATAATACGGGACACTATAGCTTAGAGCTTGAAGAAAATGTTAAGTATGAAATTATAGCTTCCTATATTGGTTTTACAGAAGAAATTTTTATTCTACACCCCGAAAGCTCAATTATTTCCCATGATTTTAAACTCAAATCTTCAGGTGAGAATCTAAAAGAAATAGTAATTAAACATGATTTTAAACCTATCGTGGTTAAAAAAGATACTTTAATTTTTGATGTTAAAAGTTTTGCAAACGGCAACGAGCGTAAAATGAAAGAAATTCTCGAAAAACTTCCAGGCATTGAGGTAGATAAAAAAGGAATTGTTACTGTACAAGGTAAAAAAGTGACAAAAATGCTAGTAGAGGGCAAATCTTTTTTTGGAGGAGGCTCTAAACTGGCCGTTGAGAATATTCCTGCTGATGCACTTGATAAAATTGAAATAATCGATCATTTTAACGAAGTTGGTTTTATGAAACAAGTATCAGATAGCGATGACCTGGCGATAAATGTAAAACTAAAAGAAGATAAAAAAAAGTTTCTTTTTGGAGATGTACAGACAGGTATAGAGGCCGGAGCAGGAGATAATGGTTTTTACCTTGCTCATGCTGCGTTATTTTACTACACGAAAAAAACCAATATAAGTTTTATTGGAGATGCTAATAATGTTGGTAAAAGCACTTTTACCTTCGATGATTTAATGCGTTTTGGAGGCGGTGCGAGTAGCTTTCTTTCAAATAGAAAAACTTTGACTAATTTATATTCGTTCTCTAATGATAATGCAGATGTTGTTCAGAATAAATCGCAATTTTGCGCTGTCAATTTTAGCCATGATTTTTCTTCAAAACTAGTGGTTTCGGGCTTCGGGATTTTGTCTAAGGTTTTTACCGCTTCCAGAATAGAAAATAAAAATGAATACCTGAATAATGGTACTGTTGATTTTGAAAAAAAAAGCAGAAATGCCGAAAATACATCCGTATTAGGTATTGGAAACCTAAAACTGGAATATTCGCCATCTAATAAAGAAAAATGGTATTATAATGGACAATTTCAATCTAGTACCAATGATTTAATGAGTACTTTAAACTCTGTTACAAACTTAGGGTCTAACCTTTTTGAGACAATCAATAAAGCTGACAACTCATCCGTAAAGCAATATCTTGAATGGCACAAAAGTTATAATGACAGTCACACCACCACTTTTGTGGTCAATCAGGCTTATGACAAAATTACTCCTCAAAACAAATGGTTTACTAATGAACCCTTTTTACAAGGTTTAATACCACTAAAACAAGATGAGAATTACACGATAAGTCAAATAAAAAAGTCTGAAGTAAATAGTATTGATGCGCTACTTAAACACTATTGGATTATTAATAATTCTAACCACTTATATACTAATATTGGTAATAACTTTGAAACATCAGATTTTAAAACATCAGAAAAACAAATTCTTACAGATGGTTCAATAAATGATTTTGCTTCAGCAGGCTTTGGAAACGATATTAACTATAAATTAAATGACACCTATGTTGGTTTAGAATATAAATTCAGAATAGGTAAATGGGTTAATAAGCCCGGATTGTACATACATTGGTATCATTTAAAAATTACTCAAAATAACACAGATTATACAATTTCAAAAACACTTTTTCAACCGCAATGGAATAGTGATTACGAGTTTAATAAATCAGAAACTTTGAGTTTTACGTATAAATTAGAAAATGAATTTCCAGGTGCGAATCAATTAGCAAATAGATATACATTACAATATTACAATTCAGTTTATAAAGGAAACGCATTACTTCAGAATGAAAAATATCATTCGGCAAATTTGCGTTATTCAAAAATGAATTCGTACCGAGGAATTACTTTAAACGGAATGCTAAACTATTCCAAAAAAGTAAAAGTAATTCGTGATGAGATTGAATTAGATGGTATTAATCAATTTGTAACTCCTATCCTAACAGATAATCCCGAGACAAATATTGGCTTTAATGGTTCCGTTTCTAAAAGAATTTATAGATTCAATTTAAAATTAAATACAAGATTATCTTGGTTGAATTATACTCAGACCTTAAATGCTATTGCAACCACTAATCAGAGAAATAATCAAAATGTAGGTTTGGTATTTAAAACGTTTTACAAAAAGTGGCCAGATTTTAGTATCGGTTACACCAAAGGTTTTAGTGAATTTTCAGGATTAACAAAATCTAAGTATCAAACAGATGCCATAACATCAGAATTTGAAATAGCTTTCCTTAAATCTTGGACTTTTAATGTTGACTATGAAAGTTTAAAAAACACAAATAATGCTAATCAATCTAATTTTTATGACATGTTGAATAGTTCTCTTTTCTATCAGAAAAAAGATAGTCCTTTAGGATTTGAACTAAGTCTCAATAATGTTTTAGATATTCAGAAGAAAAATAGTTATTCTTTCTCAGATTATATGATTAGCGAGCAATCAACCTATATTTTACCAAGAGCAATTTTGTTTTCGATAATTTATAAATTATAAAATCAATCAAATTAGTATGCATATCCAGCAAACTAATATCTAAGACAAGGTTAAGTATTTATAAAATATTTTTTTTATAGTGTTCTTTTAAACCAAATAAGAGCTCTGTAAATAATAATCATTAAAATCAAAGCATGTTTATCTCTAAAAAATATTGAAACATGTTACGGAGTTATCAATTTAAACTTTAAGATGCGAGTGCAATAATCATGTAATAATCTTCAAT
>JBDTNT010000151.1:0-12069 GCA_039933615.1 Flavobacterium sp.
AGCGCAGGATTCATAACCCTGAGGTCACGGGTTCAACTCCCGTCCTCGCTACAAAAAGTTAAGTTTTTTAAAAACAATAAGTTAAACGGTTTTAGAGTGATTTAAAACCGTTTTTTTATACCTAAAATTCACCCCTCTTATCTAAAGAATACGAAAACGCACACGTTTTGAGTTATAAAAACAGTATTCAACGCCAAGTTTTACTATGAAAATGGCAATTTATTAAAAAGTTGATATCTTTATTTTTCATTTGTTTCATCCATTGGACGAATTAAAAAAACTTCATGAAGAAAAGATTGCATTGTATGAAAGGATGCAAAGACTTGAAAAATTAATCCATAAATAATTTCAGAAATAGTTTTTATTCCTTTTTAGAGAAATTACTATAAACCAAATAATCTTACATAGTTACTACAAAGAGTTCCATATACATCGAATTTTTTATATGTTAATTCTTCGATTTTATTCAAAGAAATATTAATTTAGCTAAGATTATAGTAGTATTTGGTGTTCGATAATCCCTTACAAACATATAAATTCGTCTTGTAGATAAATTATAGTAAATTTATGTATAACAGGCTTATCTTAAGTTTAAAGCCTGTCCGGCTTGAAATTTTAGTTATTTAAAACTCCTTTAAAAGTGTTAGTTAAACGATTGTCTGAACTCCAAAGGCGAAACGTTTGTCTTGGTCTTAAAAAGTTTGCTGAATGATTGTGAATGCTCAAACCCCAATTCATAAGCGATTTCACTTATCGAAAGTTCAGTAGTTGAAAGCTTTTCTTTGGCTTTTTCAATTAGTTTTTCGTGGATGTGTTGTTGTGTTGTTTGTCCGGTCAGAGTTTTCAGCAGGCTTCGCATATATTGCGGCGACATATTGAATTCATCAGAAAGATATTGAACACTAGGTAATCCTTTTGCTGTAAAATCATCTCTTTCAAAATAATTATTAAGGAGAATTTCTAATTTTTCTAAAAACTGATGATGCGCTTTGTGACGCGTAATGAATTGTCTCTGATAAAAACGTTCAGAATAGTTCAGAAGCGTTTCTAGTTGAGAAATAATAATATTCTGACTGAATTTGTCAATGTTGGTCTGATATTCCTGCTTGATGTTTTCAGTGATTTGCTGGATTTTTATTTCCTCATCTTCCGATAAAAACAAAGCTTCATTAACAGAATAATCAAAGAATTCATATTTCTTAATTGCACTTGCCATTGGCGTGTTCCAGAGAAAATCCGGATGAATCATCATCATCCATCCGGAAGGATTTTTGCCATTTTCTTCCCGAATGACGCTCAAAACCTGATGGGGCGCCATACAAAACATCAGACCATCGTCGAAATCGTAATCCTGTTGCCCGTATCTGTATTTATGATTCATATCTCTTTTGACAGAAATCATATAAAAATCGAATATCAAACTCTGCTTTCCACTTTCCAAAGCTGGCGCCATATCTTCAAAATTAATCACACTGATGAGTGGATGTTTCGGCTTCGGCAATCCTCGTAAAGTGTGAAACTGAGAGATGGTTTTTATTCTTATTGGCGAGTCTGACATCGGTTTAATATTTAATCAAATTTAACAAATAAAAGGTATAGATTATTGTTGTTCAGGGAAATAAACACCACTTTTCAAATCTTCCGGTAAAGTTGGATGTTGTGGATTCCAACCTAAAGCTGATTTGGTTTCTTCACTGGAAGTCAGATTATTAAGTTTAGCAAAATGGGCAAACCAACCGAAATGTTCTACAGCTTCATCGTTTGTAAGGGAAACAACCGGAACCTGTAATCGTTCTGCGATATATGTTGCAATATCTTTAAATGGAATTCCCTGTTCTGCAACGGCGTGATATCTTGTGCCGCTTTCAAAAGGTTTTTCCAAGGCTAATCGGTATAATTTTGCTGCATCCAATCTGTGAACTGCCGGCCAAAAATTATTGCCATCATTGATGATTGCTGATATTCCTTTTTGCTTTGCAATAGTAATTGAAGTCGGAACAAAACCAATAACATCGCCTTTACCGTGAACTGATGGCGACAATCTGATGACGGCAACTTTTACACCTTTTGCGGTTACTGCATCAGCTGCATTTTCTGTTGCGATTCTTGGATGTGGATTGTTTGCATCAAGGTCATTTTCTGTTGTAATTCCGTCTTTGGAAAAAAGTGCAGTTCCTGAAGTGATGAGAAAAGGTTTGTCCGTTCCCAACAAAGCTTCGCCAATTGTTTCAATCACTTTTTCGTCAAGTTTACACATTTCCTCGAATCTTGTAAAATCGTGAACAAATCCTAAATGGATAACTGCATCTGCGATTTCGGCTCCCGATTTTAAACTTTCAAAATCATTTAAATCGCCTCGATGTGCTTCTGCTCCGGCAGCAATCAGTTTGTTTACTGACTCTTCCGAACGTGCTAATCCTAAAATCTGGTGCCCATTGGCTAATAATTCCTGTACTACGGCCGTTCCTACGAAACCTGTAGCGCCTGTAACAAATACTTTCATTTTTATATAATTTAATGAAGCAAAGTTCAGATTTCGCTTCTGCACTCTTGTAGCCGAAAAGTATTTTCTTGTAGCCGAAAAATTTAATTGAAAGATTTTTTGAACTCCAAAGGCGAAACGTTTGTCTTTGCCTTGAAAAGTTTACTGAATGATTGTGAATGTTCAAAACCCAATTCATAAGCAATTTCCGAAACGGAAAGATTTGTTGTTGATAATTTTTCTTTGGCTTTTTCTATGATGGCGTTCTGAATGTATTGTTGTGTGTTTAGTCCTGTCAATGAACGCAACATATCACTCAAATAGCGTTGCGACAGCCTTAATTCCGTGCTGATGTATTTTACGGATGGCAAACCGCTTTTCAGACTGTTTTCTTCTTCAAAATAGTTGTTTAAAAGTTGGTCCAAAGAAGTTATGATGTCGTGATTGATTGCTTTTCTCGTGATGAATTGTCGATTATAAAAACGATTACTGTAATTCAACAACAATTCTATTTGCGACACCAAAACATTTTGGCTGAAACTGTCAATATTGTTGTCTAATTCATTGGCTATTGTAGCAAATAAACTGGCTATGATTTCTTTTTCTTTTGCCGATAAAAATAAAGCTTCTGAAACATCGTAAGAGAAAAATCCATATTGATTTATGGTGTGTCCTAATGGATAATTTCGTAAAAAGTCCGAATGAAAATACAAAGCAAAGCCTTCGTAGTTTTCTATATCTTCTGGTGAAAAAACGATTTGTTTAGGCTTCAAAAATGCTAATCCGCCTTCTTCGAAATCGTAATGTCCCTGTCCGTATTTTATTTGTCCCTTGAATGTAGGTTTAAAGGAAATTTTATAAAAATCAAGACTTATTTTTTGTCCTTTTGGAAACTTTTCAATCGAAGCATTATTGTAATCAACCAACCCGACCAATGGGTGCAAAGGTGCAGGAAGTTCCAATTCCCGCATCAATTGCGATATGCTTTTAATGTGCTTTATGTTAGATGGTCGTTCCATTTTTTTTAATTACGAATTTAATCAATTTTGTTTTGACGGACGAATAACGATGTCACCAATCTCTACATCGCCTGGTTGACTTATTGCATAAATTACAGCGTTGGCGATAGCAATTGGATTTATAGCAATTTGTTCCATTCCATTTTGGATAGCTGTTTTCATTTCTTCATTTTTTAGGTTGTTCGCAAAATCTGTTTTGACAAATCCTGGTGAAATGCCCGTAATGCGTATATTTCCGTCTGACTCCTGACGAAACGCTTCTGCAATAGTGCGAATGGCATTTTTAGTTCCTGCATAAACGCCCTGCATTGGGACAATCTTTATTCCAGAAGTTGAAATAATATTGACGATATGACCCGATTGCTGTTGTTTGAAAACGGTAATTGCCGCCGCCATCCCATACAAAACGCCTTTTAGGTTAATGTCAATCATTTCTTCCCAACCGTCAATATCCAATTCGTCAATGCGGCTTAATTGACTGACACCTGCGTTGTTTACAATAACGTCTAAACTTCCGTATTCTTCAACTGCTGTATTGACCAACCGGACTAAATCAGCTTTATTCTTTACATCAACTTGAGCAAAGGTAGCTTCGCCACCTTTGCTTTTAATTTCTTCAACAAGTTGTTGCAATTTTTCTGTTCGTCTTGCACCCAAAACAACCTTGGCACCGTTTTTTGCTAATTCTATGGCGATGGCTTTACCCATTCCACTGCTTGCACCTGTGATGGCAACTACTTTCCCTTTAATATTTTGCATCGCTTTTAGTTTTTATTTATCTATTTGTTTTTCGTAAGCTTCGGGATAGCGAGCTCCCACAAGTGTAATTCCATTTACTTTTGTGTTGATTTTTGCAAGTTCATCGGCTGTTAATACAACATTTGTACTTCCAATGTTTTCGTCTAAACGATGCAATTTTGTAGTTCCTGGTATTGGTGCTATCCAAGGCTTTTGAGCTAAGAGCCAAGCCAATGCTAATTGTCCGGTTGTGATATTTTTTTGTTGAGCAATCTCAGAAAGTGCATCCACTAAAACCTGATTGGCTTTTCTATTTTCTTCGCTGAAACGAGGAATAATATTTCTGCGGTCAATATCCTCTAGTTTCGTATTTGCATTTATTGTACCAGTGAGGAAGCCTTTACCCAAAGGACTGAACGGAACGAAACCAATTCCTAATTCTTCTAATGTGGGTATGATTTCATTTTCTGGTTCACGCCAAAACAAAGAGTATTCGCTTTGCAATGCTGCTACAGGTTGAATAGAATGTGCCTTGCGAATAGTTGTTGCGCCTGCTTCCGATAAACCGAAATATTTTACTTTACCCTCTTGTATCAGGTCTTTTACTGTACCTGCAACATCTTCTATCGGAACATTGGGATCCACTCTGTGCTGATAAAGCAAATCAATGTAATCTGTTTTTAATCTTTTTAAAGATGCTTCGACTACTGCTCTGATCGTTTCGGGTCTGCTATCTAAGCCATCTGTTGGTATTGCATTTTTACAACCAAATTTTGTTGCTATAACAACGTCTTTTCTATAAGGTTGTAATGCTTCGCCAACAATTTCTTCATTGGTGTAAGGTCCGTAGGCTTCTGCCGTATCAAAAAATGTGATACCCCTTTCGACTGCGTTACGTAGTAGTGTTATGGCATCTTCTTTATCAATTCCTTTGCCGTACGAATGGTTTATACCCATACAGCCGAAGCCTAATGCGGAAACTTCTAATCCGCTGTTTCCTAATTTTCTTTTTTGCATAACTCTTTTTATTTATTTCTAAAATGGACTTAAATTTCAAGCACAAAATTGCTGATTGTCGTTCTATAAAAAGTAGTCGAATTGGTAAAGGTTGTAGTCAGATTGTTTTCCGGGGATATAATACAATCTCTTGGCTATAGTTATTTCCCTTCTAAATTAGTAATTTACCCCAAATCCTACCTCTTAAAGCCAAACACTACCTAAACACATCTTCCTTTTTTGGACACAACATTTGGAGAAACGGATATTTTACTGGATATTTTTTTATCTTTGAAACGCACACTTTTAATGCAAATGGCTTTATGTTTGAGCCTTTAGAAAATAGATACTCATTATAGAACAAAAAATACATCAGGGAAGAAACGTAAAACGCTTCAGGGAAATGCTTGGCATCAAACAGGAGGCATTGGCTTTTGATATGGGAAATGACTGGAACCAAAACAAGATTTCTATGCTGGAGCAAAAAGAGGTAATTGAAGATGATATACTGAATCAAATCTCGGATGCATTAAAAATTCCTGCTGAAGCTTTTCAGAACTTTGATGAGGAGCAGGCGGTAAATGTAATTGCAAATACTTATTCATTTCAAGATTTTAAAGATAACGCGGTGGCTTCTGGATTCAGCTACCAACCTTCATTCAATCCTGTTGACAAAATTGTACAATTGTATGATGAGAAAATAGCATTATATGAGCGAATGTTAAAGGAGAAAGAGGAAATGATGCAGAGGCTTGAAAAACTACTCAATAAATAATTTCGCAAAAAACATTACTCAAAAATAGGTTTTTATAAAAATATACTATTCAGGAGTTATATAAGTTTTTTTGTCATTTTCTAATTTATCCAGTGTATATTTTATCCTTACAATATTAAAATATTGCATAAAAGAACTGTCTTTTATGTCTCTTTACAATTTATGATGGATTTAAATCTTCAAAAAAAACTTATTTTCGGAACCATTGCCAATCTAAATCGGGCAGAAATTTATTTTTATAAATAATTACAATAACTTTGCAGCTCATTAGGTAATTTCTCAGCAACATGGATATAGTCAAATTTAAAATCACATCAAAAACGATAAAAGTAGAAGTACGCAATTCGAATAATTATGTTTTTAATTTTAATACTGCTTTAGAGATTGAAAAAGAAGACAAAGATGTTTTATTAAGACTTTACAATGCATTAGATATTCTTTTTAAGAAAGAAAATACCGGCGAGATAAAAAACTACATTTCTCCCAATCAAACCAATATCCTGGACCAGATTTCTGCTGCTGATAATTTGGAACAGGAGTAATAAAGAAGTTTTGATTTAGTAAACCCAAAAAGGTAGGTTTTTAAATATACAACTGAAAATAAAACTAATGCCGAATACAGCTGCGAACCCGAAACGATTAGAAAGTAAAAAACATTTTGAAATACTGGACGGCTTAAGAGGTTTGACTGCTATACTTGTTTAAAGCTACCAGAAAAATATTGCCTTTATAATTCCCTACAATGACCACTGGAACTGGTTAATTGAACCTGTGATCGTACTTTTTTATCTTCCGCTATTGGTCTCACTGGGTTCCGGAGCAATTCTGTCGGACAGCTATCAAAAAATAAATACAATTTCCGGAAATATTTCGTATCCGCTTTATATGACTCACTATCCATTTGTATGGATCTTTTTAACCTATGTAGCAGTAGAAAAACCAGAAATGGCTCACCTGACATGGGTAATTCCTATGTCTGTACTTTTACTTATCCTCTTAGCTTATCTGGTAGTTACGTTTTTAGACTTTCCTATACGACGTTATTTAACAGATAAATTGAAAGCCGTGTAAATCGGAGTTTATACTTCTAATTGTAAAGTTTTAAAAAAATTGCTTCAATCCGGAAATTTCCAGGATTTAGGCTTCAGGAATAATTTTATTACAGCAAATGTAAAGCATCAGCTGTACGAACGGCTTCCATAGAATTATTTACATTTAGTTTTTCCAGTATATTCTGCCTGTGCCTGTTTACGGTATTGATACTGATATTTAACTTAGAGGCAATCTCTTTACTGATTCCTCCTTCACTGATTAATAACAGGATTTGCTTTTCACGTGATGTCAGCAGATTGATACAGTTTACATACGTATCAACGTAAAAAGTTTCTCCTGTTCCGGTATTCACAATTTTTCCATCGACACCATTTATGTTTCCCGTTTTTTCAAACGAATAATTGTAAAGACAAACAGCCAGCCACAATCCGCCTTCGGAACTGTTCTTTAAATAAAAACTCCGGTGCTGTATGTACTGATATTCTTTTTTACTGTTTAGGGTTCTGATTTTGCATTTGGTAGTATAGTTCAATCGTTCTTCCGGGGCTAATACTTTTAAGAAATTGAAAAATTCCAATTCTAAAAGATGTCTTTGAAAAAGATCGTCTGGGTGGATCCGCTGGTAGATATCCTCTTCCCAAATAGAATCAATTGTGATATATTCTGAAGTGTTCATTTCGAAAAAACTTCCAAAATTGCCTGTAAATATATAACTCTTCTTATCGGCAAGATCTGACAATACGGCTACCGAATGCTCTATTTTTACATAGGCTTTCATCATAGCAATAACATCCTTCAGAGCTTCTTCCCGCTTCTCCGGACTGTCAATCGATTCAAAAGAAAATTTATCTTCTAAGTTGGCAATAGGGTTCATAACAATATTGGTTTTTCTTTTACAAGCTGAAATAGTAATTTACAGAGTTGATAAAGGTAGAAAATTAAACAAGGTCACTATTCCGGAAAATGGTTATAAATAACTATTGTCTCAAAAATAACAAATCCCCTACTTTGCTATTTATAAATAAAATTCAAATTTAATAAATCATGAAGAAAATATACCTGGTTTTAATCTGTATCTGTATGATGGCTGTAAAGGGAAATGCTCAAAAATTAAATGCCATGAACTGGCTAAATGAACCTGCGGAATGGGAAATAAAAGACAATAAACTTATCATGCAGGTTACTGCTCAGTCTGATTACTGGAACAAAAGCCACTACGGATTTACAGTAAACGACGGACCCTATCTTTATACCGAAAGAAGCGGTGAGTTTGAGGCCGTAGTAAAAATGGGCGGTGTTTACAAAACAAGGTTCGACCAGGTTTGCCTGATGTTAAGAATCGATGAAAACAATTACATTAAAACAGGAGTAGAATATGTAGATGGAGTGTACAACATTAGTACGGTACATACTATCGATAAAAGTTCCTGGAGTGTAATGGCGCTAAAAGAAAAGCCTAAAAATGTCTGGATGAAAGCCGTACGCCGATTAGATGCTGTAGAGATTTTTTATTCAATAGACGGGATTAATTACACGATGACAAACACGGTATATTTTCCGGAATTCAGGACCGTACAAGTCGGAATGATGGCCGCAAGCCCGGATGGAAAAGGATTTACAGCTACTTTTGAAGAATTTAAGATTACACATCTTCCGGATCAAAGACGTTTAGAATGGCTGAAAAATAATCAATAACCGTTTTCGCAAATTTTAGATTTTGCAAAACCAAAACTGCTGAGCTCTTAAGTTCAGCAGTTTTTTTATGTTTTATTCTGACTGATTAAGCAGCCTACCTGACACCGACGAAATACAGAAGTTCTTTTTTGAATTAATTTATTGTATCTTGGTATGATGTCAAATAATGAAACAGAAGAAAATCACACTTCAATCTTTTAAAGAATCCTTATGATTGAAATCTTATTAAAAAACAAACAAATAATCAAAGCACAAAACATTGATGAAATCCCGACTTCAAATTTGGAATTTCATGTGATGCAGTTTATTGACTTTAAAGATTCTGAAACAAAATGGCTGGAAGAAAATTTAAATCTTGATTTTTCTATAATGACGAATTATGAAGATTTTGAGATTAGTTCCCACTTTTTAGAAAATAAAAACCAGGCTTCCTTTCACTTTTCCATTCCATTTTATGATGAAGGAAACAAAATTATCGAAGAACCGATATTTATCATCATAGCACAATCGGGTTTGTTTTTGTTCTGCAGTTCCAGACTGGATTCTTTTCTCAATAAAATCTATGCGAACAGATTTAGTGCTTTACAGGAAATTGAGGACGCAAAAGGAGTCTTAGACTTTCAGTTTGGCTTTATTACCGACTATTTTGCTGATATTACCGAAAACTTAAGCAGAAGAATAAAAACACTTACTAATGCAATTTTAATTGAAAAAAACTTTTCTAAACTAGAAATGGATACGATTACGGAATACAATTTCGGCAATTCCCTTATAAAAGAATCACTGATTGAAACCACCAGGGTTTTTAGATTGTATATGAAAAGTAACTGGGAGCAAAAGATGGTTCTGAAAGAAAGTGTAAAAGCGGAACTAAACGACCTTGTTGCAATTTCTGATTATATTCAATTTAATTTTGACCGTCTGGATGATTTGAAGGAAAACATTTCAAACAAAATTGATTTAGAACAAAATCATATTTTTAAAATGCTGACTGTTGTTACGGTTTGTATTTCCCTTCCAACCCTGATCGCCGGAGTATACGGAATGAACTTCGAAGAAATGCCGGAATTGAAAACCGCCTACGGATATCCGTTAATATTACTCGCAATGTTATTATCAGCAATCCTGCCGTTTATCTATTTTAAACGAAAAAGATGGCTATAAAAATCCATTATCAACTGAAAATCAAAAACTTAAACATCTAATACTTTCCTAAAAAACAACATTCATTATCCGAATATAACTTAAACCTGTGAACTTTATTAATTTTATCCATCCCTGAATTTGTTAAGATATTTATTATAAAAATCAGTAATTTAGCTTTGCGGTAAAAAATTAATTTATAACAATTACCCTTCTTTTGATTTTAGTTTCACTTCCAAATTCAATTTTAAAACAATTAAAAAGCAGACAAAATGAAAAAAGTAACAGGCATTGGGGGTATTTTTTTTAAATGCAACGACCCTGAAAAAATGAGAAATTGGTACAAAACCCATCTGGGCCTGGATACCAATGAGTATGGAGCAACCTTTGAATGGAAGGAAGCTACTGATACTGACAAAAATGGTTCGACACAATGGAGCCCTTTTCCTGAGGCTACAAAATATTTCGAACCTTCATCAAAAGACTTTATGATCAACTACAGAGTGGCCGATCTGGAAGCTTTGGTGGAAGAATTAAAAAAAGAAGGAGTAACCATTGTCGACACCATAGAAACGTATGATTACGGAAAATTTGTTCATATAATTGATATGGAAGGAAACAAAATTCAGCTTTGGGAACCTTATGACTAGCGATACTATAACGGTAAGATTTGAACACTATGGAAAAGCACAGAATATTTACGACATCATTTGCAAGTGTCTATCCGCATTACATTAACAAAGCGGAGAAAAAAGTCCGTACCAAAGAAGAAGTAGATACCATAATTTACTGGCTCACCGGATACAATCAGCAGGAATTGCAGCAACTAATCGACAATAAAACTGATTTTGAAACTTTCTTTGCCGAAGCACCGGAAATGAATCCCAATATTTCAAAAATTACCGGTGTGATTTGCGGTTATCGTGTAGAAGAAATCGAAGATGAGCTCCTGCAGAAGATTCGGTATCTTGATAAACTGATCGATGAATTGGCAAAAGGAAAAGCCATGGAGAAGATTCTAAGAATGTAATCTCATTTAAACCTCAACTTTATTCTATTCGAAATGCTAAAAATAGAACGCACAGACCTGGCCGTAATCGAAGATATTATCGGGATTATTTATCTACCAGCAGTATCAGGCGAAGGACGTGTTTGCCTTGCAGGCGAAATGAGTGTAAGGCCTGAATTTCTGGAAACTTTTAATAAAAAACATGTTCAGGCTTACATTTTAGACCATATCCGGTTTCGAAAAAATGGTGAAAAAAAACGGATTCCCGACGTTGTTAAAATACCCTACCCCAAAGATTCTGTTTCTTTTTGGAAGAGTGTTTTTAAAATTAACCCGAATGATTTAAGCATTTTAAAGGAGTATACTATCACGGTATGTTTTTTTTGAAATAAATCGAAATATTAGTAATTCGTTTCATTTAATAATAATTGTCAGTGTTGTTGCCCATGCAGTAATCAAATCGGTTTGTAAGAACAATTTAAAGATGGATTAGCCTGCACTAATCCATTTTTATGCTTCATAATTTGTATCATTTTCAAAAACAGGTATTTCTACTCGTTTTTTTTTTCATAATAAAAACGATTTTTGTATTCCAATGTGGGAAACCGTAAGTATTTATCAATAAAATAGTTGAAATTAGCAGAATAAAAGAATTCGTGTCATAAAAAACAAAACATTACATAAGTTGAATCAATAAAAAATCAAACTATGGAAAATCTTTGGTGCTGGCGTTGTAAAATGGAAATCCCCATGTTGAATGAAGAGGAACATTTGGTTGCGTCTAAACTTTATCGCCACGGTTTTGAAACAGGAAAATGTAACATGACGAGACAGGAACGTTTTAAAGGGTTACTTGACTATTATAAAGAAATATCCGGTTTTGAAGAAACGGAACCCAATGCTATAATGCATCACAGAATTGAATTATACGGTCCGCCCTGCGAAAACTGCAATAAGCCATACCGGACTTCTAAGGCTTCTTTTTGCGCAGCCTGTGGACATAAAAGAATTAATAACCATGATAACAGCAACCTCTTAGTTGATGAACTCCTGAATAAGGCGGAACAAAAATGGTGGCAGAAGCTATTGGTTACAAACAGAGATAATTAATTTAAAAATTCAGTTCTCTTTTTGGTCTTAGATTACTGAAAAATAAAAC
>JBDTNT010000152.1:0-16170 GCA_039933615.1 Flavobacterium sp.
CAACTTTACTACCATCGGCTTTTAATGAAAATCTGGACGAAAACGAATAAAAAAATGTTTTTTATTCTCGCTTTTTATATAAAGTAAAATATATGCGCTTTAAATTATTAGGCCTGCAAAGTCTTTTTAAAATTATAGTGAATTAGGTTTTATCCGTACAATTTTACCATTTTTCATAACAACCAAATCACTATTTGCTTTCTTTTTAAACTCAATTAATTTTTCGTAAACCTTATCCATTCCGTCTAAGACTTTCTTTTGAGTCAATGTTGTTTTATAGTCCTCCATATTAACTATTTTTAAGCTTTCCGAATTTAATTTTATTAATAATGTCAATATCTTGACCGAATGTTTTCTTTGCAATTAATTCAGCTCTGACCGATGTATTATCAAATATCATTGCCTCATTAACAATGGGTAAATAAATATCAAATAAATTTGCTATACCATTAATATATCTTCGTTTAATCACATCTGTTTCAATATTATGCCCACCCTCCTGAACTCTGGTTTTTACTCTCTCAATCGCCAGATTAACATCTTGAAGCCAAAAAAACAATAACACAACATTATAGCCTTTTTCCTTCGCTAAAGATACTTTTGATTTATAACTTTTAGTAGCAAGAGTTGTTTCAAATGCAAAAACTTCGCCATTAGCTAAAAGTTCATTTACCCTATGAAGCATTATCCTTCCTGCTTCAAAAGCAACCTTTTCAGGCTGAAAAGGAGAAAGTCCTTTTGCAATTTCATCAGCATTTACAAATTCTTTACAATCTAAAATTTCAGGAAGAATTGTAAAGGAGGCTGTAGTCTTTCCGGCTCCATTACAACCTGCTATTATATAAAGATTTCTATTCATCAGTTACAAAGATACTAAATTACGTATTTCGTATAATTTATTTACATGATTTTGAAATTAAATCATACAAAATAGTACACAAATTAAAGAATGCTGAAATAATTATATAAAAAAATCGCCCTTTTGAGGCGATTTTTTTTCTTTATAAATTACTTAGCTGGTAAACGTCATCTAATTCATCATTCGAACTGATATTTACATCCAAATCGGTTACAAAACCAGAATTCAAACCGTAAACCCATCCGTGAAGCATTAAATCCTGACCATTTTTCCAGGCACTTTGTACGATCGAAGTTTTTGCTAAGTTGTAAACTTGTTCTTTCGCATTAATTTCAACAAAAGCATTAAAACGCTCTGTTTCATCTTCAATCGAATTTAAATATTTATCATGTAAACGGTATTCATCTTTAATATGACGAATCCAGTTATCAATAATTCCAACAGATTGGTTTCCCATAGCCGCTTTTACACCACCACAACCATAATGTCCGCAAACTATAACATGTTTTACTTTTAATACGTTTACGGCGTAATCCAAAACACTTAACATATTCATATCAGAGTGAACCACCATATTGGCGATGTTTCTGTGTACAAAAACCTCTCCCGGCTTAGCTCCGATAATTTCATTTGCCGGAACACGGCTGTCAGAACATCCAATCCATAATAATGGCGGAGTTTGTCCTTTGGCTAAATCTGCAAAATAATTAGGGTCTAATGCTAATGATTTTTCAACCCACTCTTTATTGTTTTCTAATAATTTGTTATAAAACTCTCTCATTCTTTTTTTGCTTTTTAAACGGTATTTCTATATGATTAAACATCTCAAAAATAACCTAGCGTAAAGTTACCTCATTTTTGATACTTCATTCACTTTAGAAATACCTTAAATTATTTAATTTGTTTTAAAATCTTCCTTCACCACTTCCTTTTTAACCAACACTCTTTTCGCAACATCATAATAATGTTCGATTGAAACATGGTTATTAATATCCGGTGAGTTTTCTAATTCATATGCTTTCTTAAAACCTTTCAGTTTTACTTTGATATTTTCATCAATAGCACGGGTTTCTTTAAACTCACGAATTAAGTCCAAGACATCATGTGCAATATATTCTGTATCGTGTGCATTGATAATCACTTTAGAATTCTGAGGGATTTCACTCAATGTCAATTTAATAGCTGCTTTATTCAAAAATGAAACTTCCTGAGCTAAATCAATATGAATAACATCTCCGTCTTCGTATTCTTCTTTTTTGAAACTATAGGCTCTTTTCAGGTTACCTCTCAATACAAAAATAATACTGATGATAATTCCTAAAGCAACACCTTTAAGTAAATCTGTAGCTACTACAAATACTAAAGTTGCAATAAAAGGAATGAACTGGTATTTTCCTTTTTCCCAAAAATGTATGAATGTTGCCGGTTTTGCTAATTTATATCCAACCAAAATCAACACAGTCGCCAAAGTTGCCAATGGAATTTTGTTCAAAATTGCAGGTATAGACAAAACGCTGATCAGTAAAAGTAGACCGTGGATGATTGCTGACATTTTAGATTTTGCTCCTGCATTGTTATTTGCAGAAGACCTGACAACTACAGAAGTCATGGGCAGGCCACCTAAAAGTGAACTTAAAATATTACCAATACCCTGAGCTCTAAGTTCCACATTGGTGTTCGTATAACGTTTTTGAACATCCATTCTGTCTGCCGCTTCAATACATAATAATGTCTCTATAGAGGCTACAATGGCAATTGTAACAGCAACAACCCAAACCTGTGGATTGGTAACCGCACCAAAGTTTGGCATAATTAAAATAGACTTAAATTCATCAAAAGATTTTGGAACCGGCAAAGAAACTAAATGTTCTTTTGCAATTGCCAATGAGCTTCCTGAAGAAACGAAAATCTCATTTAAAACCACTCCTGCAACAACAGCCACAAGTGCACCAGGAACTAATTTTAAGTTCTTTAAGAACGAAATTTTATCCCATGAAATTAGTATTACTATGGAGATAAGTGAAATAACTACTGCACCTAATTGAATATGATTTAATAAATCGAATAAAAACGAAAAGGTATTAGTGCCATCGTTCTGAATAAAAGCCTGGTCACCTTCAAAATCAGCATCGTAACCAAAAGCATGCGGCAATTGTTTCAATATGATAATGATTCCGATACCCGCTAACATTCCTTCGATAACATTTGTTGGAAAATAATTTGAAATACTTCCGGCCTTTAAAAACCCTAATGCTAACTGGATTAATCCAGCAATAAAAACAGACAATAAAAACACATCGAAAGCGCCAAAATCAGTAATGGCTGTTAAGATAATAGCAGTCAGACCAGCTGCCGGTCCGGATACACTAATGTGTGACTGGCTTAGATAGCCTACCACTATACCACCGATAACACCTGCAATAATTCCAGAAAATAAAGGAGCTCCGGAAGCCATTGCAATACCTAAACACAATGGAAGAGCCACCAAGAAAACCACTAAACCTGAAGCAAAGTCAGACTTAAGGTTGGCAAAAAGATTAATTTTTTTTGTCATAATACAATACTAAAAATTGATACATTAAAGATCTACTGCATTTACTATAAATACAGTTGGTTTAAAATAATCGGAAGTATTATGCCAGGTTGGGAGGTGGAGCAAATATGCTCGGGGAAATATTATCTAATTTTACAATATTTCCTGAAATTATGGTTTTTGATTCATTAAAAATCGGCACAATCAATCCGTGATGAAATGTAGCGGCATATACTGCTGCCTTAATTTCTTTATGCGATTGCTCTTCTTCAGAAAAACTGAAGCTTATAGTCGTATTAGTGCTTTTCTTTATAACCGTTACAATTGTCGGGGTTGATAAAAAAGCAACAAATATGAATAATAATATGCGAGCGATTAATTTCATTGAGGCAAAAATAGCGTTAAACAGATAAAATCAAAGCGTCAGGGCAAAAATTTTATAGAAATTTAACATTAATAAAAAATCAGAATGACAAAAATTCATCATTCTGATTTTAATTCATTTATGTTGAGACATTTATAATGTTTCTTCTAACCAGGCATTCATCATCCAAATGGTTTTTTCCTGCTCAGCAATGAAGTCACTCATCATAGAATTAGTACCTTCATCATTAATTTCATCTGATTTTTTCAGAATTTCTCTTTCAATTTTCAATAAATCAGATAAAGAATGTACAATTAATTGTACCGCTTTTTCATCGTTAGAGATATTTTTACCAACTGCAAGTTTATTATTTTTTATATAGTCTTCAAAAGTATGAAGCGGTGTTCCGCCAATTGTCAAAACTCTTTCGGCTATCATATCAATTTTCAACTGTGCATCTGTGTATAATTCTTCAAATTTAACATGAAGATCAAAGAAACGTTTTCCACGGATATTCCAATGGATTCCTCTTAAATTTTGATAGTAGACCTGAAAATTTGACAATAGTACATTTAATTCTTTTACTAATAATTCTGACTCTTTTACAGGTAATCCTAAAATATTTGTTTTCATAATCTTCTTTTTTACACTAATTTACTACAAAACTAAAGTAAGTTCTTTAAAAATTATATAAATAAAAATTATATTTTCTTATTTTTGCATCAAAAAATACTATCAATATGACGATAACTCAATTACAATATGTGTTAGCTGTTGCAGAATATAAAAATTTCACACTTGCTGCGGAAAAATGTTTTGTAACCCAACCTACGTTAAGTATGCAAATTCAGAAAATTGAAGAAGAACTCAGCATCCTAATTTTCGACAGAACAAAAAAGCCAATTCAGCTTACAGATATAGGTCATAAAATTGTAAATCAGGCCAAAAATATTGTAAATGAGGCTGGCAGAATAAAAGACATTGTAGAACAACAAAAGGGATATATCGGAGGTGATTTTCGTCTGGGAATCATTCCTACCATCATGCCGACACTTTTACCTATGTTTTTAAATAATTTCATCAAGAAATATCCAAAAGTAAAACTCCTTATTGAAGAGTTAAATACAGATGAAATTATTACAAAATTAAAGAATGGCCATTTGGATGCTGCGATTGCTGCAACTCCGTTAGAAGATGAGAAAATCAAAGAAATTGTTTTGTATTTTGAGCCTTTTGTGGCTTACATACCGGAACATCATGCCAGTTTTGAGAAAACAGAAATTGAAGTTTCCGATTTAAATCTAAATGAGATCCTGCTTTTACAGGATGGGCATTGCTTTAGGGACGGGATTTTAAATTTGTGCAAAAACGGTTCTGACATCGACCAGAATAATTTTCAGATTCAAAGCGGAAGTTTTGAAACCCTTATAAAATTAGCAGACGAAGGCCTCGGTACAACATTACTTCCGTACTTGCACACCTTAGATTTAAAAGATTCCGACAAACTGAAACTACGTAACTTTAAGGAACCAAAACCTGCCCGTGAGGTAAGTTTGATTTACCCTAAAAGCGAATTAAAAATGCAAATCATTGATGCATTAAGATCAACAATCGCCGGAGTCGTAAAAGGGGCAATTGTTTTTCAGAATGTTCAAATCATCAGTCCACTGCAACAAAAGAAATAGACAATAAAAAAGGAGCCAAATTGGCTCCTTTTTTTATACTTTGATCAGCAGTAAACTTTGTTTTAATTCTGGTTTTTCAATAATGAAATTCAACAACCATTCCTGTAGTTGTTCCATTTCGTACGGTAACAGTGTTTTGATAGCTTTCTCTAATTCTTTACAGAAAAGTATCGGGTCGAAACTAACTCTCTCAAGTATTGATTTCGTGTAATCAAACATCATTTTTGACATAATAAAATAAGATTTTGGGGGTTATCATATTTTTAAACTCGTGGCAAATTTAAACAAATATGACATATAAAGATTGATTTTAACTTATTATTTTAAAAATTTTATCAACGAATACGTTTTCTTAATATATATAAATCAATTTAGAATAATTCTAAACAACTCATTTAAACCTTTTTAAACGCTCGGAACATTTCTCTTTTCCCCGGAGGCCCTGCCAATTTCTCTACAGTGAATCCAACAGAAATCATACTTCTTTTAACAACTCCGCGCGCAGCGTAAGTTACCAACACTCCATTTGGCTTCAAACTATCATACATTTTCTGAAAAATTTCAGTACTCCAAAGCTCTGGTTGTACCCTGTATCCGAAGGCGTCAAAGTAAATCAAATCAAAAATTTCAAAATCGTTTATTTCATCAAAAAATTGTTTCCTTTTGGTTAACGAAAAATCAGTACTAATTTCGATTTCTTTATTCCACTCACTCTCGTGCATTTTTGCAAAAACACCTTTATATATATCAGCTTCCAATTCAGAAACATAATTCATTTCCAAAACCTCTTCTGCCCCGACCGGATAAGCCTCTACTCCAACATAATTTATTTTTTGCTGCTTTTGAATTCCTTCCAAAAAGGTAATAAAAGCATTCAGTCCGGTACCAAAACCAATTTCCAGAATATTGACCGGATTGCTTTCAAATAAGGAAAGTCCATTTTTGATAAACACATGTTTTGCCTCCTGAATTGCTCCATGCTTAGAGTGATAACATTCATCCCATTCCTCCAAATGAATTGTTGTTGAGCCATCTAGCGTTTTAATTATTTCTCTTTTCACCTTTTAAGAATTTATAATACGATTTCATTGATTTTCAAGTTAATTTATGAGTCAAATTTAGTCAAAACAAATGCGTAAAGCCTTAAAAATCGATGGTTTTTTCATAAATTCTTTATAAAACTACGCCAATTTTTTAAGTTTGTTATAAGATAAATAAATCGCAGTCAAATGCGGTAATTAATGCAGTTTTAGTAAGTAAATTATATATTTTTACTTAATTTTGCATTTATTAAAATCTATTTTACACCAAAATCATTCCTTTAGGTTTCTATTGAAATGAAAATTATATAAAAACTTTATATTATTATGAGTACAACTCAAACAAGCAAAATTGAAATCAGAAAAGCTACTTCGTCAAAAATAAGCGGAGTTGACTTTGAAAACCTAAGCTTTGGTGCTGTTTTTACAGACCATTTATTTGAATGTGATTTTAAAAATGGCCAGTGGCAAACTCCTGTCATTAAGCCTTATGCTCCAATTTTGATGGATCCTTCTTCAAAAGTCTTCCATTACGGTCAGGCCATTTTTGAAGGTATGAAAGCTTATAAAGATGAAAATAATGATGTTTGGTTGTTCAGACCTGATGAAAACTACAAACGTTTTAACAATTCTGCAGTTCGTATGGCAATGCCGGAAGTTCCGGAAGATGTTTTTATGGAAGGCTTAAACGAATTATTAAAAATAGACCAGGAATGGATCAAAAGAGGAAACGGAAGCAGTATGTATATCCGTCCTTTTATGATTGCTACAGGCGCCGGAGTTGTTGCAAATCCATCTGATGAATATAAATTTATGATTCTACTTTCTCCTGCACAATCCTATTATGCGGGCGAGGTAAAAGTAATTATTGCAGAACACTACAGTAGGGCTGCAAATGGCGGGATTGGAGCTGCAAAAGCAGCCGGAAATTACGCTGCTCAATTCTACCCTACTAATTTAGCAAACAAAGAGGGATTCCAGCAAGTTATCTGGACAGATGATGCAACCCATACAAAATTGGAAGAAGCGGGTACAATGAACGTATTCTTCAGAATAAACGACACTTTACTGACTGCTCCGACAAGCGAAAGAATATTAGACGGAATCACAAGAAAAAGTCTGATTGCCATGGCTGAGAAAGAAGGACTTAATGTAGAAGTTCGTTCGGTTATTGTTTCAGAATTAGTGGAAGCTGCTAAAAATGGATCTTTAAAAGAAATTTTCGGTGCTGGTACAGCTGCTGTTGTAAGCGTAATAAAAGGATTCTCTTATCAGGATACTTATTATGAAATGACTCCGATTGAAAACTCTTATGCTTCTCTTTTAAAAGAAAAACTAACAAGTCTTCAAAACAAAATTTCTGAAGATACTTTTGGCTGGACAGTAAAAGTTCAATAAGTTATGACCAATTAAATATAAAAACCCCGACAGATTTTAAAATCTGTCGGGGTTTTGCTTTTATAACAGTTTCGAAAAATCAGGTTTGAAATAATTTGGCCCTTTCATCACTTTTCCGTCTTCCCTGTAAATTGGTTTCCCGTCTTCCCCCAATTTACTCATATTACTACGCTGAATCTCATCAAAAACAGCTTCTATTTTATCCTGTAAACCATGTTCAATAATAGTACCGCATAATATATACATCATATCCCCAAGTGCATCAGCGATTTCAATTAAATCATTTTTCTGAGCAGCATCAAGATATTCTTCATTTTCTTCTTTCATTAAATTATAACGAAGATATTTTTTATTTTCTCCCAAATCTGCAATGGGCATTTCGCTGTGTCCTATTTTAAAAGCAGTATGAAATTCCTTAACTGCATCTATTTGCTTTTTCATGATTTTATTTAATTAAATGGACTACCAAATTAGTAACTATTCGTATACAATTCTCTAAATTTGTCAAAAATAATTTCAACTATGTTTAGTCAAGGCCAATTAATATTCGCACTCTGTTTTTTTATTGCTTTTGTAATTGTAATGATATTCGCCTATCGGAAAGATCTGGCATTACACAAAATTTTTTACAAAGGAAATTATAAAGTATTGATTGCTTTCCTGCTTTTTATTGCCATCTTATTTGTGATCAAAATATTTTTAAAAAGGTAATTATATATATTTTTCTTATATTTAAAATTAAAATGAATGTTTCAGATTTATGTTTAACGTTTTGAAGATGGTTTTTTAAAGCTTTTTTTAAATACTAAACGCAAAGTTTTATTTTATATCTTATACTGTTCGCGGGACTAGGAATAAAATTTATAACTTTACGACTCCAAAAACAACCTACCCAATGAAGATCTTAAAATACCTATTCCTTTTATCGTTACTTAGCCTGGTTGCCCTGACTGTTTTTGTAGCTACTCAAAAAGGAGATTTTTCTATAGAAAGAAGCAAAGTTATCAATTCACCAAGAAGTACTGTGTATAACTATGTAAATGATTTTAGAAATTTTGAAGATTTTGAATCATGGTCTGTTGAGGATCCAACGATAAGAATGTCATTTCCGGCTAAAACAATTGGCAGCGGAGCTTCCTTTTCATGGGAAGGTACTGAAGGAAAAGGAAATTCGATAACCCTAAAAACAAAAGACGGAGAAAGCATTCATCAAAAAACAACTTTTAACGGAACGGAAGCTGATGTAAACTGGATTTTCAAAGACACTTTAACAGGTAAAACTAAAGTTACCTGGAAAGCAAAAGGAACAATGAGTTTTATGTTCAAAATATATACAGCGTTAAATGGAGGTTCAGATAATGTTATTGGAACTGTATCCGAAAAAAGCCTTGTAAATATTGATAAAAATCTGGATTACGAAACTAAAACGTATGCTATTAAGGTAAACGGAGTTGTCAAAAAAACAGACACCCCTTATATCAAACAGACTTTTACAAGTGAAATTGGAAAAGTAAATAAAAATGCCCGAGTTGTAATTCCGAAGCTTATACATTTTAGTCAGACCAATGGTTTGCTTACAAACGGAAAACCGTTTATCATTTACCATACTTACAATACCACAACCGGTTTAGCCAAAATATCAATCTGCCTACCTATCAATAAAGACATTTCGATAAGCGCCGGAAGTGATATTCTATCCGGAAAACTAAATGGTTTTGAAGCTGTAAAAACAACTTTAAATGGTGACTATTCCCATACAAATGAAGCAATTGCAAAAACAACAGCTTTTATAAACAATGAAAAAATAGTTCCGGATTTAAGCTGGTCGCATCTTGAAATTTTAACAATCAGCAAATTGGATGTAAAAAGTCAGTCGAAATTAATGACTGAAATCTATTTCCCAATAAAACCGAAGGTAGTAGTCCCGGTTGTTAAAGCTCCGGTTTACACACCTCAAACTGAAACAACAACTGCAACACCAAAAAAGCCTGCTTCTACTCCACCAACAACTCCTCCGGCACAACAAGAAGAGTCCGAATTCTAAAAAACACCAAAGGCACATTAAACCTTTTGTTTTAAATTCATTCTAACAAGATAAATCAACTAGCTTGACAAACGAGAAGGAGTTTATAGAACAATTATTAAATCCCAAAACGCAAAACACAGCGTTTCAAAAACTCTTGTCTGATTATCAAAGGCCATTGTATTCTCATATTCGAAATATTGTTCTGAATCATGATGATGCAGATGATGTCCTGCAAAACACTTTTGTGAAAGTTTTTCAATATTTAAAAAACTTCAAGGGAGAAAGCAAGCTTTTTTCGTGGATGTACCGCATTGCAACCAATGAAGCTTTGACTTTCCTGAATCAAAAAGCAAAACTTAGCGGAGTAACATCTGAGGCTTTACAAAGCAAAACGATAGAAAATCTAAGAGCAGATGTGCATTATGACGGAGATGAAATACAGTTAAAACTCCAAAAAGCCATAGTAACATTACCCGAAAAACAGCAATTGGTATTTAAGATGAAATATTTTGAAGAGCTGAAATATGAGGAAATCGCTGAAATACTGGGAACTTCTGTAGGTGCATTGAAAGCATCTTACCATCATGCAGTAAAAAAGATTGAATTATATGTTACCACCAATTAAACCTTTTGTTATAAAACATATCTTATAGACATTATGAAAGCATTTAAATTAGAAAACGAGCCGAAGATAATAACTGGATTTAAAACGCCGGAAAATTATTTTAATGATCTTTCGGAAAAAGTCTTACAGCAAATTAATGACAGAGAAGTAAAAGTTATTCCTATTTACAAACGCAAAAGAGTTCTTACAATGCTTGCTGCGGCTGTAATTGTCATTGCCATGATGATTCCGATAGTAAATAATTACAACAATACGTCAAAAGAACTTGATGAGAATACCTTAGAAACTTATTTGGCTTATCAATCTAACCTGAATCAGTATGATTTAATTAATCAGCTTGATACTAAAGATATCGAATCACTTAATAAAAATGTTGCCCTTGAACAGGAAACGCTTGAGGATATTTTGTCTTCAAATCCAAATATTGAAAATTTAATTTCAGAATAAAACAAAAACTTAAAATATGAAAATCAAAAATATATTTCCGCTACTTCTATTTTTAGTTAGTTTTTCATTTTATGCACAAAGTGACAAAACAGATGAAAAACGCGAAAAAATCAAAGCGTACAAAGTTTCTTTTTTAACAACTGAACTTGAACTTACGTCTACGGAAGCCGAAAAATTCTGGCCGATCTACAATGCTTTTGATGACAAGCAATTTGAATTACGTCATGATAAAATGAAAACGTATTTGCGCAAACTGGATGATGACAATATTAATTCAATTTCAGAAAAAGAGGCCTCTGTACTTCTTTCACAAATAGAAAACACAGATAAAGAATTATATCTTTTACGTGAAAAATACATGTCGAGTCTTAGAAAAATACTTTCAGCAAAAAAAATACTAAAGCTTAAAAAATCGGAAGATGATTTTAATCGAAAATTGCTAAAGCAATACCGGGACAAGGCAGCTAAAAATTAATAGCAAAAGAAACAACAGCGATAGGAACCCTATATAATAATACTTACTTTATTATTTAGGGTTCTTATTATTTTAATTAAAATGCAATCTGACCAATTTATTGTAACCAGCTGCAATTGCCGTATTTTTATTGATAAAACGAATCGTAAATAACTTCGTATCATTTGACAATTCTTTCCAGGTAACACCTCCGTCTCCAGAGTACTGGATACCTGAAGCTCCAACACAAACCAGTTCTTTAGCATTTCCTCCAGGAACGTATTGTACACAGGAAGCATAACCAAAACCCTGATCCTGACCAATTAACTCCCAGGTTTTTCCACCATCTTTTGTAAATGCTTTATTATCTTTTTTCTGTTCAGGAAGTTCATAGTCCCCACCCGCAATAAATCCATGTTTGGAATCGTAAAAATCAGCTGTAAAAATACCAGTCATAGTCTTTCCCTGAACAATAGGCGTATCCATAACTTTCCATTTTTTTCCTTTATCAGGAGAATAAAAAACGCGTGCTTTTTTTCCTCCGGAAACCAACCAGGTATCATTTCCTTTAATAACTATATTTGAATTACTGGCAGCAAAAGCAGCTTCGCCTTTGGCATTTGTTGGCAATTTATCAGACAATAATTTTGTCCACGTTTCTCCTCCGTCGCGGGTAACAATTATCGAAAAAGTATCCTCTATAGGGTCACCGATTGCAATACCCTCTTTTTCATTCCAGAATTGCATACTGTCATAAAATACTTTTGAATTGATTTCCTTGTATACTAATTTTACTTTCTGAGTCTTTTTAGAAACCTGATATAACAATGCAGGATTAGCAACACTTAATAAGAAAACATGTTTCGAAGTCTGGGCAATACTTCTGAATTCTAATTTTAAAGTATCGCGATAAATATGATCTTCAAATTTTTCTTTTTTACCTAAATCATACCATCCAAATCGGGAGTTGTCTCCCCCATACCAAACCTTGTCTTTATCAATTGAGATGGCGCGAATACTAATTTTATCCTGAAATAAAGTTTCTATTTGCACTGAGGTGAAGCCACTGTTTACAAGCTCTTTTTTATTATTATTCAATGTTTTAAAAGACATAAACAAAACAAAAGCACCAAAAAATAAAATTACTTTTTTCATATTAACTACTTTTTTTGATGCTAAAATACAATTAATTATAACATCTAAATTATCTTTTGGTTTTTTTTCTGGCACAGTAATTGGATACCTCAGAATATTAATCTTAATATGATTTTATCATGAAAACGAAACTACTTTTTATAGCATTATCAGCATTAGTTTTTGGTTCTTGTGCAGCACAAAGTCAAACTACTGTTTATGCAAAAAACTCAGATATAAGCGATAACTTAGATCTTAGAGCCGTTGCTTCTATATTTGGAGAATCAGCCAATCTTCAGGATTTTGAAAGACGATTGAATGATCCAAAATATCAGATATCCAACCTTGATTTAAATGATGATGACGAAGTTGATTATCTACGCGTAATAGAATCTGTAGAAGACAGAACGCACGTTGTAATCATACAGGCAGTGCTGGACAGAGATGTTTATCAGGATATCGCAACAATTGATATCGAAAGAGACAACTCCAATAAAGTAGTTGTTCAGGTTGTAGGAAACTCTTATTTGTATGGAGATAATTACATTTATGAGCCCGTTTACAATGTAGCTCCGGTAATTTACACATCATTCTGGATAACTAACTACAGACCATATTACTCTACATGGGGCTGGAACTACTACCCAACTTATTATACAGCGTGGAGACCTTTTCCTGTCTACAGATACAGAAACAATATCAATGTTTATATCAACGTAAACAACCATTACAATTATGTAAGTACACGAAGAAGCTACAGAGCTCCGGCTTTATATCAGACAAGACGTTCTTACGGATACGAAACGAGACATCCAAATTATAGTTTTTCTCAAAGACATTCAAACACCAACAACAGATATGAATTAGATCAAAGACGTGTTGCAAGCAGAGAGTCTAACAGAAACCAAAATGTTTATAACAACAATAGACCGAATGCAGGAAGAACATCCGGTACAGATAACAGAAACTATACTGAAAACAGAAATTCATCAATCAACAGATCTAATTCAGACAGAAATAACAATACAAATCGTGCTACAACTCCGAGCAGAAATAATTCAGCAGCAGTAAATACACCTGCAAGAGTTGAAAACACACAAAGAAATGAAGTAAGAAGAAACTCTAATGAAAATAATACAAGAGTCTATTCAGAAAATAGAGCAAATACAAATAGACCTGCTCCGGTACAAAGAACAGAAGCTCCTAGAAGCAACACCGAAAACAGAGGCGGTTCTGAAAACAGAGCAAGCACTTCACGAGCACAGGCACCTCAGAGATCCGAATCTCCAAGAGCAAATCAGGAATCAAGAAGCAGTCAGCCACAAAGAGAAAGCGGTTCCGGTTCAAGAGGAGGAAACAGAAGGATTTAATTTCGGAAAATTCATTTCTAATAAAAATCAAAGCACAATTTTACGATTGTGCTTTTTTTTATCTTTTTAATTTTAATTGACGCTAATTTGTTTTAAAACAGTAAATTTGCAACCGTCTTTTATAAAAACATACATGAGCGCATCGCATAAAAACTTACACAGTAAGTTGTCTATTGGGGGTTTACTAATCACATTAGGAATTATTTATGGAGATATTGGTACTTCTCCATTATATGTAATGAAAGCCATTCTCGGTGAACACATTATTAGTGCTGATATCGTTTTAGGAGGCATTTCATGTGTTTTCTGGACATTAACGCTGCAGACTACTATCAAATATGTTCTTATCACCTTAAGTGCTGACAATCATGGCGAAGGAGGTATTTTTGCCCTATACGCATTAGTAAAAAAAACCAAGATAACCTGGCTGATAGTCCCCGCAATTATTGGAGGTAGTGCTCTTCTTGCCGATGGAATTATCACTCCGCCTATTTCAGTTTCATCTGCTGTAGAAGGAATAAAAACCTATTATCCTGAAATCAACACTATCCCGATTGTTATTGGAATCTTATTTGTTCTGTTTACCATTCAGCAATTCGGAACCAAATTAGTAGGTAAATTCTTTGCTCCTATGATGCTGATCTGGTTTACTATGTTAGGAACTTTAGGCGTTATTCAAATTTCACAACACCCGGAAGTTATAAAAGCATTTAATCCTTATTATGCTTATCACTTATTACAAATACATCCGGAAGGCTTTTTTGTTCTTGGATTGGTATTTTTATGTACAACCGGAGCCGAAGCTTTGTACTCAGATATGGGACATTGCGGCCGAAAAAATATTAGAATAAGCTGGATTTTCGTTAAGCTTACTTTGGTACTAAACTATTTTGGTCAGGCAGCTTATTTAATTCACCATGAAGGTCAGACTTTACAGGCCTTAGGAGGAGAAAATGGAAATCCGTTTTATCTTATTATGCCGGATTGGTTTCAGCCGGTAGGAATTGTTATTGCCACTTTAGCAGCTGTAATTGCTTCACAGGCATTAATCAGTGGATCATTTACATTGATAAACGAGGCTATGCGTCTTAATTTCTGGCCAAAAGTAAAAATCAAATATCCAACTGAGGTAAAAGGGCAATTGTACATTCCATCAATTAACTGGTTGTTATTTTTTGGTTGCGTTGGTATTGTTTTACACTTTGAAGAATCAAGTAATATGGAGCATGCGTATGGTTTGGCAATTGTGTTATGTATGATCATGACAACTATTCTGCTTAACTATTACCTAATCATGAAACGTATTAAGTTATTTTTCATGGTACCGTTAATTACTGTTTACTTATTGATTGAATTTAGCTTCCTGATTGCCAATGTTACCAAATTTGCCGAAGGTGGTTATGTAACTTTAATTATTGCAGCTGTTTTAATTTCAATTATGACTATCTGGTATCTTGCTAAGAGAATTAATAAAAACTACACTAAGATTGTCAAAATAGACGATTACAAAAAAGTATTGATGGAGTTGAGTGAAGATTTATCTATTCCAAAATATGCTACACATTTAGTTTACATGACAAATGCAAACCGCGTAGATGAATTAGAGCAAAAAGTAATGTATTCTATTTTACAAAAACGTCCTAAAAGAGCTGATATTTATTGGTTTGTACATGTGAATATTTTAACTGAACCTTATAAAACACAATATAAAGTAACCGAAATTGCAAAAGACGACATTTACAGAGTCGATTTTAATTTAGGATTTAGAGAGCCTACCAAAATAAACCTTATGTTCCGTGAAGTAATCAGGGACATGGTAAAAAATGGTGAAGTTGATATTACCAGCCGATATGAGTCGTTAAACAAAAACAATATTATTGGAGATTTTAAATTTGTATTATCTGAAAAATTCCTTTCTAATGATAATGACTTAAGATGGCACGAAAATATTATCATGAACTCTTATTTCTTCATCAAAAAATTAAGTTTATCTGAAGAAAGAGCATTTGGTTTAGACAGCAGTTCCGTAAAAATAGAGAAATTCCCGATGGTGCTTCACGCTCCGGAAAATATTGGATTAACAAGGATTATAAAATAACGTTATTCCAAAAATAAATTCAGAAAAACACTCTTGTATACTTTATCAGAGTGTTTTTTTTCTTTTTAATGAAAGTCAAAATAACAATCAAAATTAAAAATTTAACTTTCAATCAATTAATAGTACCTTTGCAACTC
>JBDTNT010000153.1:0-44312 GCA_039933615.1 Flavobacterium sp.
TTTCTGACTACCTTTTTGTCTTGGCACGGAAGTTGTCCTCAGACTTAAAAGCGGATGAAGTGAAATGGATTCCGAGGAAATAAAATTTTAGATTTTAGACTTAAGATTTCTGGATTTTTAAGATTTCAACGATCTAAAATCAACAATTTAAAGTCTGTAATTATAAGGACGTTCTTAAATTTTCTTAAAATAAATCAAAATTTACTTGTCTTTTTCAGTAAAAAATTTATTTTTGCACAAACTAAACAGATAACAGATGTATTGGACATTAGAATTAGCATCTTATTTAAGTGATGCACCATGGCCTGCTAACAAAGACGAACTTATTGACTACGCTATTAGAGCTGGTGCTCCATTAGAAGTAGTAGAAAACCTTCAGTCAATTGAAGATGAAGGAGAGATATATGAATCAATGGAAGAAATTTGGCCTGATTATCCAACAGACGAAGATTATCTTTGGAATGAGGATGAATATTAAAAAATAAACCAAAGGAAAAAGTCTCATCACAGAGACTTTTTTTTTGGTTCAGATACACATTTACATAATATAGAAATACAATAAATCATGAGTTTCATAAACAGTATTATTAAAGTCTTTGTAGGTGACAAGTCACAGAAAGATGTCAAAGCTTTACAACCTTACTTAAATAAAATTAAAACATTCGAAACCAGCTTAATGAGTTTGTCTCACGATGAACTAAGAGCCAGAACCGTGTATTTTAAAGAACAAATAAAAGAAGCCAGAGCTGACAAAGATGCTAAAATTGCTTCGCTTAAAGCGGAAGTAGAAAACATCGAAGACATTGACAAAAGAGAAGATCTTTATGATGCTATTGATACTCTTGAAAAAGAAGCTTATGAAATCTCAGAAAAAACTTTATTAGAAATTCTTCCTGAAGCTTTTTCAGTTGTTAAAGAAACGGCCCGTCGTTTTAAAGACAATTCACATATTGAAGTTACGGCTACTCCAAAAGACCGCGAATTTTCTGCTGCTAAATCGTACATCGAAATCGACGGAGATAAAGCTATCTGGGCAAATAAATGGAATGCTGCCGGTAAAGAAATTACCTGGGACATGATTCATTATGACGTTCAGTTAATTGGTGGAATGGTTTTGCACGAAGGTAAAGTTGCCGAAATGCAAACAGGTGAAGGTAAAACATTGGTTGCTACACTTCCATTATACTTAAATGCACTGACAGGAAACGGAGTACATTTAGTAACTGTGAATGACTATCTGGCAAAACGTGATAGTACCTGGAAAGCACCTTTATTCGAATTTCACGGTTTAACTGTTGATTGTATCGATAATCACCAGCCAAGTACAGAACAAAGAAAAAAAGCGTACGACGCTGATATCACTTACGGAACCAACAATGAATTTGGTTTTGATTACTTAAGAGATAACATGGCACATTCGCCAAGCGATTTAGTACAGAGAAAACATAATTATGCTATTGTCGATGAGGTCGATTCTGTATTGATTGATGACGCAAGAACGCCACTTATTATTTCAGGACCGGTTCCTCAGGGAGATCGTCATGAATTTAATGAATTAAAACCAAAAATCGAAAACTTAGTTGCACAACAACGTCAGTTGGCAAATAGTTTCTTATCTGAAGCTAAAAGATTAATCAAAGAAGGAAATACTAAAGAAGGTGGATTCTTATTGTTAAGAGCTTACAGAAGTTTACCCAGAAATAAAGCATTGATTAAATTTTTGAGTGAAGAAGGAATTAAACAATTGCTTCAAAAAACCGAAAATCAATATATGCAGGATAACAATCGCGAAATGCATAAAGTCGATGAGGCTTTATATTTTGTAATTGAAGAAAAAAACAATCAGGTTGAATTGACTGATAACGGTATTCAATACCTTTCAGGAGATACGGATGCTGACTTTTTCGTACTTCCGGATATCGGAACTGAAATTGCTGCTATCGAAAGACAAAAATTAGATAAAGATTCCGAAGCTGAAGCAAGAGAAAAATTGTTTCAGGATTTCGGAATAAAAAGCGAGCGTATTCACACATTGACTCAACTTTTAAAAGCATATGCTTTATTTGAAAAAGATGTAGAATATGTGATCATGGACAACAAAATTATGATTGTCGATGAGCAAACAGGCCGTATCATGGATGGTCGTCGTTATTCTGACGGTTTGCACCAGGCGATCGAAGCAAAAGAAAATGTAAAAATCGAAGCTGCTACACAAACTTTTGCAACTGTAACATTACAGAATTACTTTAGAATGTACAGCAAATTAGGTGGTATGACAGGTACAGCGGTTACAGAAGCTGGCGAGTTGTGGCAGATTTATAAATTGGATGTTGTTGAGATTCCAACCAACCGTGGAATGTTAAGACAAGACAAAGAAGATTATATCTACAAAACGACACGTGAGAAATTCAACGCTGTAATCGAAGATGTAACGGAATTATCAAATGCAGGAAGACCCGTTTTAATTGGAACAACTTCTGTAGAGATTTCAGAATTATTAAGCCGAATGTTAAAAATGAGAGGCGTTACCCATAACGTTTTGAATGCTAAAATGCACAAGCAGGAAGCTCAGATTGTAGAAGAAGCAGGTAAAGCCGGAGTTGTAACGATTGCAACAAACATGGCAGGTCGTGGTACCGATATTAAATTATCTCCAGAAGTAAAAGCTGCCGGAGGTTTAGCAATCGTTGGTACAGAACGTCATGATTCCCGTCGTGTAGACAGACAGTTACGTGGTCGTGCAGGACGTCAGGGAGATCCGGGAAGTTCTCAGTTTTATGTTTCTCTAGAAGATAACCTAATGCGTTTATTTGGTTCTGAAAGAGTAGCAAAAGTAATGGACAGAATGGGATTACAGGAAGGTGAAGTTATTCAGCATTCTATGATGACCAAATCTATCGAGCGTGCTCAGAAAAAAGTAGAAGAAAATAACTTTGGTGTTCGTAAGCGTTTATTAGAATATGATGACGTTATGAACTCACAACGTGAAGTAGTTTACAAACGTCGTCGTCATGCATTGTTTGGTGAGCGTTTGAAACTGGATATTGCCAACATGCTTTATGATACTTGTGAAGTAGTGGTAAGTCAAAATAAAATGGCGAATGATTTCAAGACTTTCGAATTTGATCTGATCCGTTATTTCTCTATCACGTCTCCAATTTCTGAAGCTGATTTTACAAGATTATCAGACATCGAAATCACAGGAAAAGTATACAAAGAAACTTTAGCTTTCTACACCGAAAAAACAGAAAGAAGCGCAAGAGAAGCTTTCCCAATCATCAAAGGAGTTTACGAAGAGCCAAACAATCATTTTGAGCGTATTGTAGTTCCGTTTACAGATGGAATCAAAACATTGAATGTTGTTACTGACCTGAAAAAAGCATATGACAGCGAAGGAGCTCAGTTAATTGCTGATTTCGAGAAAAATATCACTTTATCTATCGTTGATGAAGCCTGGAAAAAACACTTACGTAAAATGGACGAATTGAAACAATCCGTTCAATTGGCCGTTCACGAACAAAAAGACCCATTGCTTATTTACAAATTAGAAGCTTTCAATTTGTTTAGAGGAATGTTAGACAACGTAAATAAAGAAGTTATTTCATTCTTATTCAAAGGTGACTTACCAGCTCAGAACGTTCCTGAAATTCACGAAGCAAAAGAAGTACGTCAGAAAGAAAACTTCAAATTAAGCAAAGACGAAATTGTAAACAGCGAAGACAGCAATCGTGAAGCCGGAGAAACACAACAACGTCAGGTTACAGAAACCATTGTGAGAGATATGCCAAAAATCAACCGTAATGATACTGTAACGGTTCAGGAAGTTGCTACTGGAAAAACAGAAACAATGAAATTTAAAAAAGCAGAAACTCTTTTGGCTTCAGGTGCCTGGGTTCTTGTGAAAGAATAATTTTTATTATAAATTACATCTGACAGGTTTTAAAACCTGTCAGATATTTTAAATATATAATCTCCAATTGCTTTAGGCTTTTGGGGATTTTTTTTTAAAAAATTAAACCTCAGCGGGTTTAAAAATCCGTCAGGTTAATTAAATACAATTCGAGAGTGAAAAAAAATAAAATATATTTCAATCTAAAACGAATAAACTCTATTTTTGCTCTCGTAAACAGAAACTCCCTTTGAAAAGAATTTTTATCATATTTCTTTCCTGCATGCTATTAGTACCCTCTTTTGGCAGTTTCGTTGTGTTTACCTCTTTCAAATTAAATCAGGATGAGATTTCAAAAACTATTTGCGTACAGCGTAAAATGGTTTTTAACAGTTGTAACGGCCGTTGTGAACTTCAGAAAAGTTTAAAAAAATATTCCGACAACGAAAAGAAAATGCAAAACAATCTGAAAGAAAAAGCAGAAGTAGTTTACGTTCAGAATACCATCCTAAATAATTTCTGGTTAGCAGCACCTATCGAATCAAAAGCAAAACTTTTCGCTTCATTCAATGAGAAACCTATTTCGGTTTCCAGTGCGACCTTTCGTCCTCCTTCCTTTTTTATATAATTTTTAAAATCACATTTCAAATTTTTATTGAAATGATTTTTCATTGTTCCAAAACAATGAAATAGTGCTTACGCATATTCCAAATTTTAAATTACATTATATAAAATTCATAACAACGAAACACATTTTGAAACGATTTTTAATCCTATTCCTTTCCTGTATGCTATTAGTACCCTCTTTTGGCAGTTTCTTTGTGTATACCTCATTCAAATTAAATCAGGAAGAAATTTCAAAAACAATTTGCGTACAGCGAAAAATGCTTTTCAACAATTGCAACGGTCGATGTGAACTTCAGAAAAGTTTAAAAAAATATTCCGATAATGAAAAAAGAATGCAGGACAATCTGAAAGAAAAAGCAGAAGTCATTTACATTCAAAACATCAGTATTAATAATTTTGAATTCGTTACTCCAATTGAATCCGAAGTAAAGTTTTTCGCTTCTTTGAATGAGAAACCTATTTCCTTTTCAAATTCAACTTTTCATCCTCCGTCCTGTTTTATATAAATTTCAGTCCAACTTTTCGAGAACAATTGAAAAGTTTCATTCCTGACGACCCATCAGGAATGCGGTTACTTTTAAAATTTATATAATTTAAAATGAAAAAAATATACTTCATCCTATTAATCATAGGACAATGCATCGTCGCACAAAACAAACCAGAGCAGGACACTACTAAATCTCAGGAATTAGAAAATATTTTTGTAACAGCCAATCGTACTGCCACTTTACGTAAGGAAACGCCTGTTGCAATTAGCAAAATAACGGCAAAAACCATAAATGAAACCAAAGCCACCGCGGTTTATGAAATCATCAATAAAACACCGGGTGTATTAATGGTCAATTTAGGAAATGAACAGCACATGATGTCAATTCGTCAGCCTATGACAACCAATGCTTATTATTTGTATCTGGAAGATGGTTTGCCGATTCGACCAATGGGGATTTTCAATCACAATGCTTTGCTGGAAATTAATCAGTTCAATATTCAAAGTATTGAAGTTGTAAAAGGTCCCGTTTCATCATTATACGGACCGGAAGCCGTCGGAGGAACTATTAATTTAATTTCATTAAAACCACCCGTTGATCCTGAGTTCAAGTTTGGGGTTCAGGCAGATAATTACGGTTACAGAAGATTTCAGGCAGCCGGTGGTGCCACAATTGGAAAAGTTGGTTTTCATATTGCCGGAATTTCAAGTCTTCAGGAAAACGGCTGGATGACCTATTCTGATTACAACAAGGATAATCTGAATGCCCGAATCGATTATAACATTTCCCCTTCTACCCGATTAATCAGCAATACCATGTATGGAAAATATTACTCCGATATGAGCGGAAGTGTTAATGAAGATGCCTTCAACAACAGAACCTACAAAAGCACTTCTGATTTCACATATAGAAAATCCGATGCTTTAAGAACGAGATTAACACTGGAACACGACTGGAATGAAAAATCAAGCAGTTACATCACAGGTTATTTACGGGATAACAAATTAGGCCAGAATCCGTCTTACGGAATCAGATGGAGCCCAACCGTAAATCCCACTACTGCAAAAGGCGAAGTAAATTCAAATAATTTCAAAAGCTATGGGGTTATAGGGCAACATACCCAAAAGTTCGATTTCCTGAACACCAAAATTGTTGCAGGCGCTTTATACGATTATTCTCCCGTGACCTATTGGTCGTATGTAATTGACCTGAAAGCAAACCTAAATCCAGGCGAAGCGGGAAAACAAACCGTAGATTCTTATGAGATTATCGCCGAGCATCCGGATTCAAAACTGGCGGATTATACCGCAGATATTTTCAATACGGCCGGATATGCTCAGATAAGCATTACTCCAATCGAAAAATTAATTTTTACTGTTGGAGGCCGCTACGACAATATGAAGGTAAATTATGATAACGCACTAGACCTTTCTTCCGGAAGTAAAGTGTATGAGAAAGCTACTTTTAAGATTGGGGCAAATTACAATCCGGTTCAATATGCAGGATTTTATGGTAATTATTCACAAGGTTTTGCGCCTCCCGGAATTACTTCAATCTTCAGGACGAAACCCGGAACCGGTGGCACAACCGGAGTTCCTGCTGATTTCTATTATAACCTTGAACCCGCAACTTTCGATAATTATGAAGTTGGCGGATGGTTGTCTTTCTTAGAAAATAAATTAAATCTTGATTATGCACTCTACTATATGGAAGGCAAAAATGAGTTATTGAATATAAAACTTCCGGACAATTCAACCGATTATCGTTCGGCCGGAGAAACGCGTCACAAAGGGATCGAATTTGGTATTTCATACAAACCTTCAAAACAATTTAATATTCGTGCCGGCGGGACTTATGCGCAACATACCTATATCGATTTTAAACTTTCTGACAAACCATCAGATCCTGTTCAGGATTTAAACGGAAAAGAAATGCCTGCTGCACCAAAATGGTCCGGAAATTCAGAAATAAGTTATTATCCAAACTGGCTTCCGAATCTAAGAACTTCAATCGAATGGCAGCTGGTGGGCAGTTACTACCAGGATCAGGTGAACACCATCAAATATGGCGGCTATAATTTGTTCAACGCGAGAATTGGTTACCAGTGGAAAAAAATTGAGATTTACGGAAATGTACTGAATCTTACCGATAAATTATACGCCTATAATGTTTCGAGAGCAAACACAGCAGATGCTCAGCCAACGTATACAGCTGCGGCACCAAGAACTTTTGTATTCGGAATTCAATATAATTTTTCATTAAAAAAGTAATTTAAAATGTAGCCACAGATTAAAAAATTAGGAAAGTAATCAAAATAAAACTTTAGAAAAATCCTTTAAAATCCTTTAAATCTGTGGCTAAAAACAATAAGTATCAGAAGCTAATCCCGCTCTCGGCTTTATCTTTTTTAGGCGATGAAAAATCGCCCAAAAAAGGATATCGCCTCCATCGGGGCTAAAAAACCTAACAATGAACAAAGACATCAATAGAAAAACTTCGAAAAAGAAAGACTCTAAATTCATCAAAAAAATCAAGCAGCACATCTACAAATGGCATCGTGTTATCGGATTAATTACAATTGTTCCTGTAATCTTCTGGACATTATCCGGTTTGATGCATCCTTTTATGGCACATTTTTTCAAACCTGAAATTGCCCACGATAAACTGGAACAGCAAATAATCAACAAAAACCAACTCCACCTTTCGATTCAGGAAGTTTTGAAGATAAACAGCATCAATGATTTCAAAAATTTCAGAATTGTTTCCTTCAACAATACCACTTTCTATCAGGTAAAATTGATTTCCGGAGACTTGTTGTATTTTGATACTTCCAATGCCAAAAAACTCAAAAATGGAGACCAGAAATATGCAGAATGGCTTTCGCGTTATTTCCTCGATGATCAAAAGAGCCTGGTAAAAAAGAGCGAAGTTGTTACCGAATTTACTTCACAGTACAAATATGTAAACCGTTATTTACCCGTTTACAAAGTAACTTTCGATCGCTCTGATGCGATGGAAGTGTATGTTGAAACCTCCTCCGGCAAACTGGCTACTTACAATCCGACTTCAAGACAGGCTTTTATCTGGTTTTTTGATGTTTTTCATAATTGGTCGTTTATTGATGCCATTACCAACAACAGTATCCGAATTATTACCATGATTTTTTTATTGTCAATAATTGGTTTTTCAGCCTTAAGCGGAATATTAATCTATGGCCTGCTGTGGAAACAATTCAAAAAAACAGATAGTGTACAACCAAAAAAAGGGCTAAGAAAATACCACCGCCAAATCGGAATCTGGGTTTCTCTTTTTACTTTAACGTTTGCCTTTAGCGGAGGTTACCATGCCACCACAAAATGGGCGCCCTATACTTTATCGCAAATGGTTTACGAACCCACTTTTTCAACCAAGGAAATTCCGTTTCCGAATAACACCTTGAATTTAGACTGGAATCGTTTCCAAAACATTGGAATCATCAGCTTAAACGACAGCACGTATTATCGTTGTCAACTGTTGGAAAAAGACACGAAAAAATTCAAAAAACCAAAAGGAGATGCCAACTCCAAATGGGGTAAAAAAGACGATTTAAAATCAGAAGTGGTTTATATCAATGCCGTGACAAATCAAATCGCGCCGAATCTCGATTTTGATTATGCGGAATTTTTAGCCTATTATTTTACAGGCGGTGCACCAAGAGAAGCGTGTTGCGAAATGATTGAAAGCACTGATGACGAACCTCAGCCGTCTTTGGAAAATGTAAAATTAGTAGAGTCCAAAATCCTAACAGATTTCGAAAGCAGGGAATATGGTTTTGTCAACAAGAGGCTACCTGTAATAAAACTGGCTTACGATACACCTGAAAAAACGACTTATTTCATCGAAACAGCTACTTCAAGACTGGCTGCCGTAGTTAAAAATTCAGACAAAGTGGAAGGTTATTCTTTTGCCATTTTGCATAAATTTTTATTTATGGACTGGGCAGGAAAAAACATTCGTGACCTGACGATGGTTATAGCTGCCTTAACCATTTTAATTGTCAGCATATTAGGTTTTATTCTTTTTTTGAAAAAATAGATGCTGAGTTTAAGTCTCTAAGGTTCTAAGAAAAAACTTAGAATCTTAGCTTCTTAGAACCTTAGCGGAGATTTTCCTCAAAATATCGGGCTTCGATTCTCTTGATATCTTTTATTGAACTTTTTGCCCAGTCCAGACGTTTCTCCAGGATTTCGTCTTCCGATAATTGCCAGGCAATATCAGAATTTCGCAATCTGTTGGTAAGGTTTTGAATGATGATTGCTGCAGAAACAGAAATATTCAGGCTTTCTGTAAAACCAACCATTGGGATTTTCAGGAAACCATCTGCATTCTCCATAATTTCCTGTGAAAGCCCGTCGCGTTCTGTTCCGAAAAACAATGCACTTGGTTTAGTGATATCAAAATCTTCCAGTAAACAATCATTTTCATGAGGTGTGGTGGCAATAATCTGATATCCCTGATTTTTTAAAGTAGAAAGACAATTCGTAATTGAATCAAACTGATTGATGTCTACCCATTTCTGGGCTCCCATTGCAATTTCCTTATCGATTCTTTTACCGTAACGCTGTTCGATAATATTAAGTTCCTGAATTCCGAAAACTTCGCAGCTGCGCATCACAGCACTTGTATTGTGCATCTGAAAAACATCTTCAACAGCAATCGTAAAGTGTTTGGTACGGGTTGCCAGAACTTTGAGGAATTTTTCTTTTCGGTTATCAGTAAGTATATTTTCAAGAAATGCGAGGTAATCTAAATCAATCATTTTGGTCTCATTTGCCGCAAAAATACTAAAAAAGAACCGTTAATTTCTACCGACCAACTGCCCTGATAATTTTCTCTCCAGTTTTTCATATAACTGATTGACCTTGGTGATATCTATTTCTATGTTTTCACTTAAAAAAGAATCACCATTAAAAACGTTCGTTTCGTTTTTAGAATGCTTCTTCAGGCGTTCGTACATCTGGTCAATTTCTTCGATGTAATAATCCCCGTCAATGATATCTATAACTTTTTCCAGAATATCCCTCATGCCTTCTTTATAATTATATACTGAAACATTTTGGTCTGTTTGATGAAAATCAAAATAAGCCTGAAAATACTTTTCAAGAACGACTGCACTGTATTGCTGAAAAGTAATTTCCTCAATCTCTTTATTGGTAATTCCAAAAATCTTCGAGGGAAGTAAATTCGGAACCATATGCATTCCTTTGAGTTTCGAATGCGATTTTAATACTTCTGTTGGATTTCTGTACAAGAGTACAAAAGGCAGTTCCGGAAAAATTGACCTTAATTCATCCGCTTCAAAGATGTGCCAGGAATCTAATTTTACTACTAAATTCTTTTCTTCGGGAAATCTCTTCTGCCCTAACAAAGAAATTACCGCTTTAATTAAAACTCTTTTTTTATCCAAATCGAAAAATTCGCTTCTTACAATCGCATCAATAATCGGAGCCTCAGCAACTACAATATTTTGCGGAGAGACAGCCAAAGACTGCGCGAGCATGGTAGAACCACAACGTGAAACATGAAATACAAATGCTTTTAATTCAGCCGAGACCAGTTGAGCAGCCCAATCAATCAGATTTTCTGCGCTGCTTACCACTTTAAATCTTTTTGAATTGTTGGGATGACTTATGCATTTTACGAGTGTTTCCTCAAAAAAAGGATCCAGATATCTTTTGTCTCCCAAATAAATCCATTCAAAATATACCTCTCCCTCTTTCTCAATTAACTTATTAGGAATCCAATGTAAAAGGGGGTGATTAATATTTTCCATGTTTTAAGATTTATTATATTTATAATACTTACTGAGCAGTATTGGTTATGTTGTCCAGTATAAAAGAGTAGAGTTTATGAGTTGAAACAGATACTGATTCCGAATCTGTTTTTAGTGTTAAATCCGCTTTTACGGGAACTTCATAAACGTCGCTTATTCCGGTAAAATTATTTATCTTATTGCTGTCATCATCCGGCAGGAGTGCTTTTTTGTACAATCCTTTTGGATCTCTTTTAATCAGATTGTCTATGGAGCAATCCAGAAAAACGGTTCTGACAAAAGTATGCTGACCGATTTCATTTCTTAACTCTTCATATGGATTTATGACAGACATTAAAACAATAACTTCCGACTGAATAAAATTCTGCCCAACACAAAAAAGACGTCTTACATTCTCGTATCGGTCATCTTTTGAAAATCCCAGATCTTTGCAAAGTGTTTTTCTGTAAATATCACCATCCACTATCTCTACTTTGTGCCCTTTCTCTACCAGCAAATGCTCCACGTTTTTCGCCAATGTAGTCTTTCCGGAACCTGACAAACCTGTAAATTGTATTAGTATCATTTTAGCTTTTTTATAAAAAAAACAAAGCTGTATAAATCAACAGCTTGTGAATTATTTATAGTAAAAATACTAAAAAAACAAAACGAAAAGAAGTTATGGTTTAGGAATATGAATAAAGATTGTTGTTATTCTAAAATTATTTTGAAGTAATAAAAAGAGAGCAGTAGTTTAAAACATCAAAAGAGTTAGTAAGACACTACCTTTTAGGATAAGACTAAATCAGCTGCGTTTAATTTCAGTTTTGGTTTATCCAATTTTTTTACTGCATCTTTCACTCTTAGCTGGTCTTCCTTTGAAAGAAAAAGAGGAATTAATAAAGTTATATCAATTTTTAATATCCTGTTAATAATTATCAAATCTTTTAAGGCAAAAGTTTTAATTCCATTTATGAGTTCAGACATATGTGTCTTACTTTTATGACCTAAAATTAGTGCCAAATTCTCCTGCGTTAAATCAAATTCTTTTAATTGTTTTCGAATATATTGCTTTCTATTTTCAATAAAAACTCTTTCTAATTCTGCAATATGTTCAAACTTTTCATTTTCTAAAAGTTTATTTTCATCAATTAAATTAACATCACTCCATTCCGAATTTTCATATTTCACAATTAAATCCCGAAGTTTCGACCTCAGGTTTTTAAAATGAATACTTTCTTTTGCCAAAAGTCTTAATTTTCTATCTGCAATAAGTGCTCTTTCATAGTCTAATTCATTTGAAATTAAACCACTCTCAACTATTTTTTCAATATCAAAATTTGTTTTCATTATTCTATATATCCATTTTTTCTCAACCACTTTTCGATAGTTGGTTTATTATTTTTAAAAACAGCTTCATATTCCTGATGGGTTCCTGCCCAAACAATTGTTGCCTCTCCCTCATCATCTAACTCAATTAAAACCAATGTTCTGTGAATGTTGATGTTGAAAAAATAAAATCCATCATTATGAACACAATCTGCATCAGACCAAACTTCTCTGAAATTTTCTTTTTTAGGATTAAAATTTTCTAAATCAATAATGAGTTTATCAATCGCATTGCACAATTTTTTATTTCCTATATTTTTAATTTTAACTTTTAAAATAGTTTTTTTTCCTATAACTCTCATTGGAATGATTTTACAAAGTAAACAAAAGTTCTGATAAAAACCGAACTTTTATGTGTTTTACAATTTGAAATTAAAAAACACGCTACACCATTAGCTAAATTATTTCGAACTTAACAACATGCAAAAAACAAATATATAAGATTTAACTGATTAAATATTTGTTTTCAATTAAAGAATTAAGCCAGCTAACATAGCTTCCATTATAGCAATTTCCTTATATTTGAAAATCAAAAAATTCAAAATGAAAAAGAAACTAGTCATCTTAACCGGTGCAGGAATCAGTGCTGAAAGCGGTATCAAAACCTTTCGTGACAGTGATGGCTTATGGGAAGGTCACGATGTAATGGAAGTCGCAACTCCCGAAGGCTGGCACAAAAACCAAGAATTGGTATTGGATTTCTACAACAAAAGACGTCAGCAGCTTAAAGAGGTACAGCCCAATTTAGGACACCGGATTTTAGCTGAATTAGAACAGGATTTCGATGTGCATATTGTCACTCAGAATGTAGATGATCTACACGAACGCGCCGGAAGCACAAAAGTTTTACACCTGCACGGCGAATTGTTAAAAGTTAGAAGCATTCGAAACAAAAACCTGATATTAGATTGGGAAGAAGATTTGTTTACCGGCGATTTCGATGAAAACGGACATCAGCTGCGTCCGCATATCGTTTGGTTTGGTGAAGAAGTTCCAGCTCTTGAGGAAGCCATTACAATTGTGGAACAAGCAGATTATTTTGCCGTAATCGGAACGTCATTGCAAGTCTATCCCGCCGCCGGACTCATTTCATATACATACAGCAGTACTCCGGTTTTTTATATTGATCCAAAGCCAATAGCAATTCCGAATATTAGTAACAAAGTCGAAACAATTGCAAAAATTGCTTCTGAAGGTGTTGCCGTTTTAAGGGAAAGATTATATGAAATAGAAAAAACAATATGATTTTTGAAAACTGGCTACAGCATCTCTCCCAATACAATTTGTTTAGTCTGGTCATTTTCTTTTTGATAGAAAACACGGTGCTTTTTTATTTTTCAATCCTAATTGGAAAGATGATTGAACCGGAAAATACTGTCCTGAAGAAATCTGATATGAAATGGCTGGTTTCAACTGTGATTTGCAATACGTTTATTACCTTGTTGGGATATGAATTGTATTATTTTGGAAGTATGAAAATTGATTTTTCACCTTCTGTTTTCACACTACTTTTAGACCTCTTAATATTGGTTTTATTAATGGATTTTTTTATGTTTTGTTTTCACTATCTGGTGCATCATCTCAAATGGTTTTATCCGATTCATAAACACCATCACACACATATCGAAACCAGTGTTTACAGTCTTTATGTACTTCATCCTGCAGAAACTTTGGGTTTTGGTTTTATTTGGTTGTTTTTAATCTCAATAATAGAGTTCAATTACCTCAGTATTATTGTCTATCTTATTTTAAACTTATCCTATGGCATATTTGGTCATTTGAAAACAGATATATTCCCAGATTTCTGGTATCACAACTATGTTACAAAATGGATTTCAACGACAAGATTTCATTCTAACCATCATAAAAACGAATCCCATAATTATGGTTTCTATTTTACGATTTGGGATAAAATCTTCAAAACAATAATTTAAATCATCACATTCAGTATAATAACGCTCCAGTAACTTTCAGAAGTTTTAACAATAACTTATATTTGCACCTTTCGAAAAAACAACATAACAATGACTACTTTAAACGAATTGAATGCTATATCACCAATTGACGGAAGATATAGAAGTAAAACCCTTTCATTAGCGCCTTTTTTCTCTGAAGAAGCTTTAATCAAATACCGCGTATTGGTTGAAATTGAATACTTTATTGCCTTGTGCGAAGTACCATTACCACAGCTAAAAGACGTAAATTCCAATTTATTTGACAGTTTGCGTAACATCTATAAAAACTTTTCTACTGAAGATGCCCTTTGGATCAAAGAAACAGAGAAAGTGACTAATCATGATGTAAAAGCAGTAGAGTATTTCATCAAAGATGCTTTTGAAAAACTGGGTCTGTCTCAATACAAAGAGTTCATTCACTTCGGATTAACATCTCAGGATATTAATAATACTGCGATTCCGCTTTCTACAAAAGAAGCATTTGAACAGGTTTATATGCCTTCTTTAATTTCTTTAACATCAAAATTAAAAGAATTAAGTGTCGAATGGAAAGATATCCCAATGTTAGCACGTACGCACGGGCAGCCGGCTTCTCCTACCCGTTTAGGAAAAGAAATTTTGGTTTTCGTAGAGCGTTTAGAAGAGCAGATGCGTTTGTTGTTCAACATTCCGTTTGCCGCTAAATTTGGCGGGGCAACAGGAAATTACAACGCGCACCATGTAGCATATCCACAAATCGACTGGAAACAGTTTGGAAATAAATTTGTTGAAACTGATCTTGGCTTACACCATTCTTTCCCGACAACACAAATTGAGCATTACGATCATTTTGCAGCATTTTTTGATGCTTTAAAAAGAATCAACAATATCGTTATCGATTTAGACCGTGATATCTGGACATATGTTTCGATGGAATACTTTAAACAAAAAATAAAAGAAGGTGAAATTGGATCATCTGCAATGCCACATAAAGTAAACCCGATTGATTTTGAAAACTCTGAAGGAAACCTGGGAATGGCAAATGCTATTTTTGAACATTTAGCTGCCAAATTGCCAATTTCAAGATTACAGCGTGATTTGACCGACAGTACTGTTTTACGTAATATTGGCGTTCCGATAGGACACACAATTATTGCTTTTGAAGCTACTTTGAAAGGATTGAACAAATTACTTTTAAACAAAGCAAAATTTGCTGAAGATCTGGAAAAAAACTGGGCAGTTGTGGCTGAAGCAATTCAGACGATTTTGCGTCGTGAAGCGTATCCGAATCCTTATGAAGCACTGAAAGGTCTTACCAGAACAAATGAAGCAATTGATAAAAAAGCGATTCATGATTTTATTGCGACTTTAGAAGTATCTGATGCTATTAAAGCAGAATTAATGCAGATAACACCTGCTAATTTCACAGGAATCTAAAGAAAACTCAAAATATTCTCTCAAAAAAAGCTATCTTTATCGATAGCTTTTTTTATTTAATCCTATTGGAAATTAACCCAGAGTACTTTACTTGATTCTTATTTTTATAGGAGTTCAGTAAATTTCATTTGAAATGAAAGCTGGATTAAACTCCTGAAAAATACCTCCTTATATGATTGCCTTAAGCGCCGTTACAGAAACTACACACCATTTACAACCTTTAATTAGCGATCTCGGACTGATTCTGATGACTGCTGGAATTGCTGTACTATTATTTAAAAAAATGAAACAGCCTCTCGTTTTAGGCTATCTGATTGCGGGATTTTTAGCAGGAAACCATTTTGATTTTTTCCCTTCAATTACAGAAATGAAAAGCGTTGAAGTCTGGGCTGAAATTGGAGTAATCATCCTCCTCTTTAGTCTTGGACTCGAATTTAGTTTTAAGAAATTAATGAAAGTCGGCGGAACGGCCTCTATTACTGCCATTACTCAGATAATTACAATGGTTATTATCGGTTATCTGGCCGGACAATGGCTGGGCTGGTCGCAGATGGACTGTATTTTTCTGGGGGTAATCTTATCTATTTCTTCGACTACAATCATTTTAAAGACCTTTGATGAACTTGGCGTAAAAGCACAGAAATTTGCGGGAATTGTTATCGGATCATTAATTGTGCAGGATATCGTCGCTATTTTAATGATGGTTTTACTTTCGACTATTGCTGTAAGTCAGCAATTTTCGGGCAGCGAACTGATGATGTCGGTTCTTAAATTGGTTTTCTTTCTTACTGTATGGTTTGTGGGTGGTATCTTTTTTATTCCGACCCTTCTTAAAAAAGCAAAACACTTGCTAACAGATGAAATGCTCCTTATTATCTCCCTTGCCTTGTGCTTAATGATGGTAGGTTTTGCATCAAACGTTGGGTTTTCTCCTGCTTTAGGCGCTTTTATAATGGGATCTATTATTGCTGAAACGACTCAGGCTGAACATATCGAACATTTAATAAAACCGGTTAAGGATTTATTTGGCGCTATCTTTTTTGTGTCGGTTGGAATGTTAATAGACCCTAAAATGCTTTATGAACACGCCCTTCCTGTTGCGATCTTAACACTGATCACGATTGTTGGTCAATCTGTAAGTTCAACTATTGGAGCTTTGTTGGCAGGACAGCCCTTAAAACAGTCGGTACAAACCGGAATGAGTTTATCTCAAATTGGTGAATTCTCGTTTATTATCGCCACACTCGGAATGACACTAAATGTTACAAGTTCTTTTTTATATCCGGTTGTGGTAGCAGTTTCTGCCGTTACTACTTTTACCACTCCTTTTATGGTAAAATATGCCGTTCCTTTTTCAGAAATCCTGGAGCGAAAACTACCCAAAAAATGGGTCAAAAACATCAACCGTTACAGCGTAAATGCCCAGGCTATAAAATCAGTCAGCACCTGGCAAAAAGTACTTAATGCTTATATTGTCCAGATTATTTTACACACGATTATCATTGTAGCAGTGATTTTATTGTCGTCAAAATTCATTGCCCCATTGGTTATTGATACCCGATTCGGGAACACACTGGCAGCACTTATTACCTTGGTAGTGATTGCTCCGTTTTTATGGGCACTTTCATTGCGACGTGTAGCTGTTGAAGAGGTTGAAGAATTATGGGCAGAAAGAAAATACAGAGGCGCCCTTTTGATGTTGATCTTAATCAGGATGAGCCTTGGTCTGTTCTTCGTTGGATTTTTACTGAATATCTTCTTCTCTCCTTTAATTGCTTTGATTGCTTTGATTATTGCTATTGGGGCTTATCAGTTATTCCCTAAAAAACTGAACGAGCAATATCATAAAATAGAAAATCACTTTCTAAAAAATCTGAACGATCGTGAAAACAAAAAAATTGACCGAAGATATGCCAACTTAATGCCCTGGGATGGTCACATGACCTTTTTTGATATTGGAAAAGAATCAAATATGGCGGGCAAAACATTAGAAGAATTGCGCATTCGTGAACAATTAGGAATCAATATCGCTTATATAAAACGTGGAGATGTGACTATACCAATTCCAACGAAAAACGAACGTCTGTTTCCTGGTGATGAAATTTGTGTCATTGGCACCGATGCACAAGTGACGGAGTTTACCAAATTCCTGAACCAAAATGAAATTGAAGCTCCCGAAAAAGTAGAAGAAACCAATATTGTATTGCGTCAGCTTGAAGTTTCTCAGGAAGAGTTTATTCAAAAATCCATTGGACAATTCAGATCAAAAACAAACGGAATGGTGGTTGGAATTGAGCGAAACGGAAACAGAATCTTAAATCCGGAATCGAGTTTGGTCTTAGAGAAAAATGACATCCTTTGGGTAGTTGGCGATAAAAAAAGAATGTCTCTTTTATTGAAAACGAAGTAAATGTTCAAATAAAATAGCTCCTAAGGCTCTAAGTTTCTAAGAGACTAAGTTTTTTTTCAAATAGATTTTAATAAAAAAAGGTTCCAGGTTTTTAAGATAAAAACCTGGAACCTTAATAACTCAGAACCTCAGCAACTTAGAAACTTATTTATTCGGCTGCGGAGTCATACGTAAATAAGGTTTTATTGGCGTGTACCCTTTTGGAAATTTCGCAGCAATGTCGCTATCCGGAACTGCAGGAGTAATTACTACATCATCTCCGTCTTTCCAGTTTGCGGGAGTTGCTACACTGTAATTTGCTGTTAATTGCAAACTATCTATTACACGAAGCAATTCGTCAAAATTCCTTCCTGTAGAAGCCGGATAAGTTAACGTCAGTTTAATTTTTTTATCCGCTCCAATAACAAATACGGAACGCACTGTAAATTTATCACTGGCATTTGGATGCAGCATATCATACAGATTCGCTATTTTTTTATCTTCGTCAGCAATTATCGGAAAATTAACTGTTGTATTTTGGGTTTCATTGATATCTTTTATCCACTCTAAGTGAGAAGCCAGACCATCAACACTTAAGGCAATAACCTTTGTATTTCTTTTTGTAAATTCCGGAAGGTAATTCGCAACCGTTCCTAATTCGGTGGTACAAACCGGAGTAAAATCTGATGGATGTGAAAATAAAACGCCCCAGGAATCACCCAGCCATTCATGAAAATTGATTGGTCCTTCTGTTGTTTCCGCGTGAAAATCCGGAGCTATATCACCTAATCTTAATGTTGACATAATTGTAGTTTTTAGTTCCTCTAAAATTAACTAAAAAATGCATTGGGAAAACAATCCCTGTTTAAAAAAAAGTTAAAGTTCTATTTTCTCTATATAATTAGTACTTAAAGTTAAATAAAGCGAACTATAAAATACCAGACAGCTAGTGTTATGAATGAAATCGGTATACCGAAACCAATCATCATACTGCTTAATTTAGGTTTTAATCCGTAAGTCGAAGCCAGAATTGCACCTGTTATCATCGGTGCCATCGCCATTTCCATAATTGTTATTTTGATAACCTCAGAATGTTGTTTTAAGACAAAAACATATAAAACAAGAATTACAAATGGGGCAAAAATTAATTTATAGAAAAGCCCGAGCCGTAAAAATTTCCAATGTCTGCTTTTGCGGTCAAAGGTGAGTTGCAGTCCAACTGAAAGCAAAGCCAGCGGAGTTACAAAACTTCCAATTCTCAATAAAACAGTTTGCAGACTTTCATTAAATTCAAACTGAAAAACATTCATCAGACAGGCAAAAACAAAAGTAAGGAAAGGCGGAAAAAGAGCCACTTTTTTTATAATCCCAAGAGCATCCGGATTTCCTTTAGAATAAAAAGCGGCCACAAACACTCCCAAGGTCGAAACCACAACAAATGTCCCAGGCTGATCGACAAGAACAGCAGTTTCTAAACCTTTTTTACCAAATAATGCTTCAATTATCGGATATCCCAGAAAAGAACTATTACTTAATCCTGCCGTCAGAATCAAACAGCCAATCAGTTTATTAGACCAGCCCAATCGTTTCCCCAAAAAATGAAAAAACACAAAAGCCAGTATAAAAGTAATCCACCCTGACCCTATCGGATATAATAATTCCGGGTTCCACTTTATTTTCGGAATGTGATATAAAGTAATTGCAGGCAGACAAAAATAGATGACAATTTTATTTAAAACCTTGTAGATATTCGTTGGAAACTGCTTTACTTTTTGCAAAAGTAAACCTAAAGCCAAAAAGAAGAATATTAGAATGAAGTTGTTCATATTGCAGGATCATCACAAAAATAGGAATTTATAAAATACTGAAGAACATTAATTTTTAGTTAAAACTTTTTTTTATTGAATAAAACCTTATAAATTTGTAACATATTTTATTACAGTATGATTTCAGGTAAGTTTGCCATAACGATTCACATTTTAACTTTACTAACTAAATTCCCAAATGATTTTTTGTCTTCGGAATTTATTGCAGGGAGTATGAACCTAAACGCTGTTTTGGTTCGTAAAGAAATCGCGAACCTGAAAGCACATCATATTGTAGAAAGTAAAGAAGGTAAAAACGGAGGTACAAAATTATCCAAAGAAGCTTCGAATATCACATTAAAGGAAATATTCGAACTGACTTTCGATAACATCAATTTGGGATATGCCAAAAATCAGCCCAACCCCGACTGTCCGGTTGGAAAAAAAATCAATCAAAATTTGGCTGAATTATATGCCGATATCAACGAAAAAGTAGGTTTACAATTGAAAAACATCACATTGGAAGATTTTTCAAATCAGTTCTAAAACCTTTTTTTATTTAAAACTGTAACATTTTTTATTACTAATTAAATTATATATTATGAAAATCGCAATCATTGGAGCTACGGGATTTGTTGGCTCAGCTATCTTAAACGAATTATCTTCAAGAAATCAGGAAATCACTGCTATTGCAAGAAATCCTAAAGAAACACCAAAAGTAAATTGGATATCTGCTGACATTTTTAATACTGATGCTTTGGCTGATGCCTTAAAAGGAAATGATATTGTTATTTCTGCTTATAATTCAGGATGGACCAACCCAAATATCTATGATGATTTTATTGTAGGTTCTAAAGGAATTCAGGAGGCGGTTAAAAAATCAGGCGTAAAACGTTTCATTACAATTGGTGGTGCCGGAAGTTTATTTGTTACAGAAGGTTTACAAGCTGTAGACACTCCGGATTTCCCTAAAGAATACTATGCCGGAGCAACTGCTGCAAGAGATTATTTAAATATTCTTAAAGAAGAAAAAGAATTAGACTGGGCCTTTTTCAGCCCTGCTTTCGAAATGCATCCGGGAATTACAACCGGAAGGACAGGTAAATACCGTTTAGGCTTAGAAAACCCGGTTTTTGATGCTGATCAGAGAAGTATTTTATCTGTAGAAGATTTAGCAGTTGTTATTGCTGATGAAGCAGAAAATGCAAAACACCATCAGGTTCGTTTTACAGCAGCTTATTAATTTCCTCACAGATTAAAAATATTGAGATTCTAAGTATCTGAGTATTTTTTTAAGCCACGAATTTATACGAATTAAAATCAGCCGATAGAAAAAATTCGTGCAAACAACCTCAACAGTTTCAAAAGCTCAATTGTCTTTTGAAACTGTTTTTGTTTTCTGTACTTTTACGAAACCAAAAAGTACGCTTTGTCAAGTTCAAAAAAAAAAGTAAGCAGCCTGCACGAAAAAGCTGGGATTTCACCTCCTGAAATCACCAATATTTCTGCTATTAGCCAAATTCAGAAAAACAGAAGAAAACAACCCTCGGCTGATGAGTTAGTGAAGGGAATTCTTGCTGCAAACAGAACTTCTTTAAGTCGTGCTATTACTTTGGTTGAAAGCACCAATCCTGAACATGCAGAAAAAGCAAATGAAGTGATTAAAGGCTGTCTTCCTTATGCCAATAAATCAATACGAATCGGAATTACAGGTGTCCCCGGAGTTGGGAAAAGTACTTTTATAGAGGCTTTTGGAAAATTCCTGACCGCCTTAGGAAAAAAAGTTGCCGTATTGGCAGTTGATCCCAGCAGTTCCCTTTCTCATGGCAGCATTTTAGGCGATAAAACCCGAATGGAAGAATTGGTAAAAGATGAAAATGCTTTCATAAGACCCAGTGCCTCCGGTGATACTTTAGGCGGTGTTGCCAGAAAAACCCGGGAATCGATTATTTTGTGCGAAGCTGCAGGTTTCGATACCATTATTATTGAAACCGTTGGTGTCGGACAAAGCGAAACTGCCGTTCACAGCATGGTTGACTTTTTTCTATTACTGAAAATTTCCGGTGCCGGTGATGAACTACAGGGCATCAAACGAGGTATTATGGAAATGGCCGATGCCATTGTCATCAATAAAGCGGATGGTGATAATATTAAAAAAGCAAATCTGGCGAAACTGGAATTCAACCGGGCATTGCATTTATTCCCTCCGAAGAAATCAACGTGGCAGCCAAAAGTTACGACTTGCAGTGCCATAACGAATGATGGAATTCCTGAAATCTGGGATACTATTTCCACTTATCTGGAAATGACAAACGAAACCGGATATTTTAAGGACAAACGAAAAGACCAAAATCATTTTTGGATGATGGAAACCATCAACGAACAACTAAAATTAAATTTTTACAATAAACCTGAAATAATTGCCCAACTCGAACAAAACAAAAAAGCAGTGCAAAACGATGAAATATCACCTTTTGCAGCTGCTCAGAGTTTATTAAAATTATATTTTAATAGAGGTTCAAAGTAGCAAAGTTTCAAAGGTTTCCCTAAGGCTCTGTACCTTTGCTACTTTGTACCTCAAAAAAACTATTTTTTGCGAAGCTTATACTTATTTTCCTTATACAAATTCCCTGCTGTAATAACATGTGCCAAAGCATCTTTTGCTAATTCTTCGTTTAGTTTTACAGGAATTAAGGTAGTATCATTTTTGATTTCAAATTGTAATGGTTTCAAATTTGGCTGCATAATTACAACCTGATTTTCTACTCTAAACGCATTGATATCGTTAAATTGCATGATCGATCTTCCCTGAACTTTAGCATCCAGTTTATTCAGGTTTCTTCCAACCATTGGAGTTTCAAACGGAACTCCCAAATAACCCAATAATGTTGGCGGAATATCAATCTGACTTGCGAGTTTATTGTACACAGTGCCTTTTTGAACTCCAGGTCCCATTATTAATGCCGGGATATGAAATTTATTGATCGGCACTAAATTCTTTCCGTACGTTCTTGTATTATGATCGGCGATAACAATGAAAATCGTGTTTTTAAAATAAGCTTCTTTTTTAGCCATTTCGAAGAATTTCCCAATCGAGAAATCCGCATATTTCATAGCGTTATTTACTGTCGCCGGTTTCTGATCGTAAGGTTTTATCCTTCCCGCCGGATATTCAAAAGGTTCGTGATTGGATGTCGAGAACATTAAAGAAAAGAAAGACTTGTTTCCTTTAGCCTTAAAATAATTATTTGCTTTCGTCACCAGATCCTCATCAGAATAACCCCAGGTTCCTTTGAAAGCATATTTACTTCCATCAGATTCAAAATCTTCCTGATCGACAATATCCTGAAAACCGTTTCCGTTGAAAAACGAAGCCATATTATCAAAATTTGCCATTCCGCCATAAATAAAACTGGTTTCGTACCCTTTTTGTTTTAAAGCATCAGCCAGCGTAAAAAATCCCTGTTGGGAGTTTCCTAATTTTACCACACTTTCCGATGGTGAAGGCAAAAATCCCGTTACAACAGCTTCGATTCCGCGTACACTTCGGGTTCCTGTGCAATACAAATTGGTGAATAATAAACCTTCTTTCGATAATTTATCAAATTCAGGCGTTAGTGGTTTTCCTCCCAGGATTCCAACATATTCAGCGCCTAAACTTTCCTGCAAAAAAATCACCAAATTATACGGTTTCGCTACCGCTGTATCCGGTTGCTGTACATGAAGAAACGGAATTTCAGCATCTGTAAAATCAGATGGTCCGGCAATCATATATTTTTTTACACGGGCAATGGCTTCGGCTTCCTCCATTTTACCATACATTTTGGTATTTCCTTCATTTTTAATGGAGTACGCAGCAAAAGCAACGGTGTAAAAAGAATTCAATCCTAAAGTATTCGTTAACTGATCGGTAGAAAAAACAGCATTACTGGCATTGATAGGCCGCTTTGAAGTAAGACTGGAACGTGCCCCAAAAAATAATAAAAAAGCCACCAAAGGAAAAACCATCAATTTGAATTTATATTCAGTACTTGTCGTGTGAAAAAGTTTTTTTCCTTTCTTGAAAGCAAAATACAATACAAGTCCTAAAATAAGGAATGTGACAATTATAGAAGTCAGGTAACTTTTCAGAAGCATTCCGACAACTTCTTTTGGATAAATCAGATAATCAAGGAAAATTTTATTCGGACGTGTGTCGTATTGTTTTACAAAATCCGGTGACGCCAATTCTACAAAAAGAATCAGGAACAGGAATAAAAAGCTGTAAATCACCAGAAAACTATTGGTAAATTTAAGCCATTTATTAGGAAGAAATGTAATTAAAACAGCTGGAAGAAAGGACAGATAACATAACAATATCATATCCATTCGCAGACCGATTGGAAAAATATACCAGAAATTTGGTGTTTCGATTACTCTGTCTTTAAAGATAAAAAATAAAAATATCCGACTTAAAGTAGTAATCAGCAATCCTATTGCAATGAAACTAAAAACAGGTTTTAAAAAGCTCAATTTTTTCATTAAAGATATTTTTATTAAAGACATTTAAGGTAAAACTTCGAAGTAAAAATGCAATGTTGTGCATCTGCTACTCTTCGTATCGGTTTATTTCTCTGTCGTAAAATTCATTGGCCAAAACAATCAAACCTTCCATTTCTGCATTTAGTTCTGCTTCATCAAGATCTTCGGCTTCTTCCATAAATTCAACCTCATCATCTTTCAGGTTGATTATAAATCTTGGATAATCCAGGTGAACGATAAAAATATCATCTGGAAAATCTGTGTTATCTCCGAGTAAAAATTTAGGTAATTCCATTTTTATTTATTTTTTGTTTTTATTTTCACCAGAGAGTACAACGCTTAAAGGATTAAAGACCTGTGCGAATCTGTGGCTTCTTTTTATTTTATAAGTTTCAAATTTAGTTATTTGCAACTGAATTATTAATTAATTTTTTCGTTAAGTAATGAAAACGTATATATAGAAATACGGCTGCCGAGGTTAAACCTGCCAAAAGTCCAATCCAGACTCCCTGTGCTTTCCACGGTGTGTATTCTGCCAAATAATACGAAGTTGGAAAACCAATAACCCAATACGCAACAAACGTAATATACATCGGTATTTTCACATCCTGCAAACCTCGCAAAGCCCCCAGAACAACCACCTGAATTCCATCAGAAATCTGAAAAACAGCAGCAATTAAAAGCAGTTTCGATGCAATCTCAATTACTTCTGTATTATCTGTAAGCTGTAATGTATTTTCCATATTCAGAAACAGGTAAGGTAAAATACTATGAAAAGCGATAAATACAGCGGCAAAAACAACTTCAAGAATAATGGAAAGCAAAAAGATAGATCGTGCTACGACTACCAGATTTTTATAATCCATCAAACCTCTCTGGTTACTGACACGAATCATAGAAACGACACTTAGTCCCATTGCAAACATAAAAGTCAGGGAAGAAAGACTTAATGCAACCTGATTGGCAGCCTGGCTTGTTTTACCGATATTCCCGCAAAGCCAGATTGAAGCTGTAAAAAGCACCACTTCAAAAAGCATCTGCATCGCTGATGGTAAACCTAAATTTATAATTTTCTTGAGTGTTTCTTTTTTGATTTCTTCAAAACTAAAATTTTGAAAGTACGTTCTAAGCTGCTCTCTTCTCGATAATATAATGTGCATGAAAAGGACCATTATTATTCTTGAAATCACGGTACCCAAAGCGGCACCCACAATTCCCATTTCAGGAAAAATCCATACCCCGTAAATCAGCATATAATTAATTCCAACGTGAATGACATTCGCCATAATAATCGCATACATCGAATATTTGGTCATTGATAATCCGTCAGCAAATTGTTTGTAACCCTGATATATAATTAGCGGCACCAACGAAAACGCAACCCATGCCAAATACGGTTTTGCTAAAACAATAACATCTGCGGGCTGGTGCAGCAATTCCATCAATGGCATTGCCAATACAATTAATCCGAAAAGCAAAACGCCTAAAATGGTACATAAAAACAATCCGTGATGAAAAGTGGAACGGATTTTAGATTCATTTTTTTCTGCATCGGCCTCTGCTACAATCGGAGTGATCGCGGTAGAAAAACCTATTCCTAATGACAAGGCGATAAAAATCATACTGTTTCCCAGCGAAACTGCCGCCAGCTCTGTGCTTCCCAGCTTCCCCACCATAATATTATCGACGATACCTATTAAGGTATGTCCAACCATTCCTAATATAATAGGGTATGCCAATCTGAAATTATAAGAGAACTCTTTTGTGTAATTTTTTAAATTCAATTTTACTGTTTTAAGTCTGCAAAGATAATCAGAAGCTTTGGATTCTTTCCTATTATCAAAAATATAAGCCAATATTAAGAATATGCTTAATAATGCTGAGATTATATAACAATTGTAAAGAATTATATAACAAAGCCCAAACGCTTAGAATTTACTTTTACACTATTAATAATTCAAAAAAAAATTGTCATGAAGAAATCAGGAAATCTAAAAATGTTATGCCTAGCAGTTATTGCTTTATTATACGCCAACACAACTTTCGCTCAGGACAGTGAAATTAAAAATTACGATCAGGGCTTCAGATTAGGATTTGGTTTAAATGGAGGTTTGCCAACAGATGGTGACTATGACTGGTCACTTGGCGGAGATGTACGTTTACAATATGATTTATCCAAAAGAACATCTTTAACCTTAACAACAGGTTTTACAAATTTGTTTAATGGAGATGATGCTAATGGAAATGATGTAAAAGATTTAGGATTCATTCCTGCAAAAGCTGGTTTTAAAGCTTTCATCTGGGAAGATCAATTTTATGTTTTAGGTGAAATCGGTGCTGGTTTTGCTGTTACAAATGGTTACAATGACACTACATTTTTGTGGGCTCCGGGAATTGGATACGCCAACAAATATATTGATGTAAGTGTACGTTACGAAGGTTATCACGATTTCAAAACGGACCAGGTGGCATTACGTCTGGCTTACGGTTTTGACTTGTAAAAATACATTTATTTTTATTCTTTTGTTTTTGGTAAAACCCGGCAGTTGCTCATAGGCTGTCGGGTTTTTTATTTTTATTTACCAGTTACTTCTTATTTTTATTTCTCTAATTCTTTTTTATACATTTCAAAATTGGCTTTTATCTCATCGTCCAATTCTGGTTCTGTAATATCGGTGTATTTTTGCATTTCTTCCCATATGATTTTGGCGACAATATATCGGGCCATTTCTTTATCATCCGCAGGAACAATATACCAAGGTGCATGTTCTGTTGACGTTTTATTGATTGCCTGCTGATAGTATTTCTGATATTCATCCCAATGTTCACGCTCTTTTAAGTCACCCGGAGAAAATTTCCAATTGTGTTTTCCTTCTTCCAGACGGCGTAATAATCGTTCGCGTTGTTCTTCTTTGCTCAGGTGCAGGAAAAATTTAATTACAATCGTTCCGTTTTCAGCAATATGTTTTTCGAAATTATTGATTTGTTCAATTCTCTTTTTCCAGAATTTTGGTTTTATATCTTCTACCGTATTTATGCCGGGCAGGTTTTCGCCCAGAATATATTCCGGATGCACACGCGTTACCAGAACATTCTCGTAATGCGTTCTGTTAAAAATTGCAAACTTCCCTTTTTCGGGAAGCGCAATATAATGTCGCCATAAATAATCGTGTTCCAATTCGGATGAATTGGGTGTTTTAAAACTGTGCACCACCACCCCACGCGGATTAAATTCCTTAAAAACTTCCCGAATCAGACTGTCTTTTCCCGAAGTATCCATTCCCTGAAGACAGATCAAAACGCTGTATTTATTGTACGAATACATTACATCCTGTAAATCACTCAGTTTTGCCTGAACCTTATCCAGCTTATGCTCCTTTTCGTCATCGTCTGCTTTTATATCCAGCAAAGTCGGGATACTTTTCAGGCTTATCTTTTTAACAACTTTAAAATCATTTGGATCTATCGATTTCATATTTGCAAATTTTATTAATTAGTGGTCTGTGTATTATTGCCAATTATTAATGGCGAATTAATATAATTACGTTTTATCGTAATAGTAAATATACTACTTTTACGAAGCATATTCCTGCTATCCATTGCAATACTTTTTCGATAAATTGCTTTTTTCCAAGTCATAACAAGAGCTTCCGCAGGTCGCTTTGTTCTGCCGGAAAAAATACAATTTCCCTTCAAAGTATTTTCATTGCTATCAGGGCTGGGCACTCTTTTACAAAACAACATTTATGGAAAAATTTACATTAGAAATATTATTTCAAATCATCGGAATCGGTTCTGCATCAGGATTAATCTTCAATAACAATTCCCTTTACATCATTGGTGATAACAGCGGATTCTTATACGAATACAACATACAAAACCAGCAGTTAGAACATTATCCTCTAATTGATAATGCATCCCAAAACATCCCGAAAAAAGTGAAACCGGATTTCGAATCCATCACCAGTCACAATGACACCGTATATGTTTTTGGTTCAGGTTCAACAGAAAACCGAAACAAAATGATTGAATTCGATTTGAAAACGAAAACCATTTTACAGAAAAATAATCTGGTTGATTTATATGGACTAATGCAAAATTTTGGCGAAATAAAATCCACGGATTTCAATCTCGAAGGCGCCATTTTCGATGGAGAAAACTGGTATCTATTCAATAGAGGAAATGGAATTTCAAATAAAAACACCATTTTCACCATTCATGCTAAAAACTTACGGGAGGAATTTGCGCTTGTCGCCACCAATTATAAATTGCCAAAAATAAAGGGTATCCGTTCCAGTTTTACCGATGCCATTTTAGTCGAAGACAAAATCTATTTCCTTTCAACAGTCGAAAATACCAAATCAACTTACAATGACGGAGAAATCCTGGGAAGTTTCATTGGGCGTATAGACCTTAAAACCATGAAAATTGATTTCACTCAAAAAATAACGTCAACCAGCAAATTCGAAGGCCTTACCTTTTATGAAAAATCAAACGGAAAAATTCAGTTTTTGCTTTGTGAGGACAATGATACAGACCTTTTAGAAACCAAAATTTATAAATTGACTTTGCCTGTAAAGTAAATGTGGTTACTAAGATTCTAATTTTTCGTTCTAAAGCTTTAAAGTGACCAATTGTAAAGGATTACAAAACAAACATTAAAACAATTACTTAGTAGCACTTTTTTGTAATTTTGACGTAAGCCTGAATTATAGTAAAATTAACGAGCTTTCCTTTTAACAAAAAATATACGAAAAATTGTACTTTTACAAAATAAAAACAAGGAGCAGAAAGATGTATTACAGCGAATTATTGTAAAATGTATTTTACGATAATTTTTATGTTATTTACTAAAAACTATTTTTTTTAAGAATTTTAAATACCTTTGAATTATGAGCACAGCAACAAAATCAAATCATATAGGGCGAAAAATTAGTCGTATTCGGGAACTTAAAGACATGAAGCAGGAAGCATTAGCACAAGCTTTAGGTACAAACCAACAGGCTATATCTGCAATGGAAAATAGTGAATTTATAGAAGAAGAAAAACTTGCCGAAGTTGCAAAAGCACTTGGAGTAAGTGTTGAAGCTATAAAGAATTTTACAGAAGAAAATATGATTACTTATTTTAATAATTTCTATGATAATAGCGGAAGTGGTCAGGGAGCATTTTCACATGTTTTCAATTTTAATCCATTAGAAAAATTGATTGAATCTTATGATGAAAATAAAAAACTTTACGAACGCTTAATTCAAGCTGAAAAAGATAAAGTTGACTATTTAGAGCAAATAATAAAGGCTAAATAACTTTTATAAAAAGATAAAGTACTTCTAAAAGAGATTTCAAAAAAGATCTCTTTTTTTGTTTTCAGAATATAGTAATTTATCCGTTTTTTCATACATAACTAAAAGATTTGTAAAAGTTTGTATAATTCGTGGCTAAAAAACTATCCTTAGTTAGGCTATTCGTCATTTCGATAAAGGAGAAATCATACTAATTATTCCCGCATTTAAACCCCGAATACGATTTCTACTTCATTGAAATGAAGAGATTTAGAAATCTGGCAATAAACACAAAACCATCAATACGAACCTTTTATAAATAAAATTAAATTATTTTTACTTTTATTTCATTTCCGTCCCAACCTTTTTAGCTTATTATCCCTCTTTAGTATAAAGACCACTATTGTGATAAACGAAACCCAGATTTCTAACTGCAAAAAAATGCACCGCGATGCCCAGCGTCAGGTGTATGAATATATGGCTCCAAAGCTCTATCGTCTGTGCAAACGGTACCTAAAAAAGGAAGAAGAAATTGAAGAAGCCATGGCTGATGCTTTCTATACCATCTTTACAAAAATAGAACAGCTCAAAGAGGTTCAGGCTTTTGAGGCATGGGCCAGAAAAATAACAGTGAACCATTGTTTGGCTACCATTAAGAAAAACACCAATTTCAATATGTACCTTGATGATGTCAAATTGATGTCACAACCTTTTACGGACGAAATCAATCACTTAGAAGAAGAAGATTTACTCAATTTATTAAACCATATTCCGGACGGCTGTAAAACTGTTTTTAACCTTTTTGTCATAGAAGGTTACGGACACAAAGAAATAGCCGCCATGCTGAACATTTCTGAAGGCACTTCAAAATCACAATTGAATGCTTCAAAAACCAAGCTGAAGGAATTAGTCAACAAATTGTATTATCAAAAAGCAAAATAGTCATGGACAATCAAGATAAATTATTCGAAAAAATAAAAGAAGCTTCGCACAACGCCGAAAGCAAAGATTTTCCCGCAATGGATAAAGTCTGGTCCCGCGTTGAAGAAAAACTGGACAAAAAAGAGGATAAAAAAGCAATTTCGTTATGGAAAAAAATTGCAATTGCAGCGTCTCTCTTATTACTCATTTCTTTAGGTTCCCAATTCCTAAAGACAGACAAAAATTCTATTATTGAAAACACCAATAAAGTAGTAACTAACGAAACCGAAAAACAACTAATCCAGAAAACCGATTTAGAAAAAAATAAAGTTCCTATTTCTGAAGATTCAGAAATAGTCTCAAAAACGCAAGCTTCAGAAATACTGAACAGTCAAATTAAAAAACAGCAGCAAGTAGCAATCCAGGAAACACAAATCGCTAATAACAATCAGATTACTTACGAAACAGCACCAGTAAGCTCTGCGGATCAAATTACTGCCCCTGCTCCATCAATAACTTCGGGTTATGTAAGCGAAAGCGAAGAAAATTCGGTTGAAAAAAATAAAGCTTTCAATTCTGCTGAATTATCAAAATCCGCAAAAGGTGAATCTTACCGAATAGGTTCTTCTGAACGAGAAACCCAGATCGCCAAGAAAAGTGCGCCTTTGGTTATCCTGAACGGAAAACCCATTTCTCATACCGATGATTCGAAAAGAGACAAAATGATGCAGAGTGAACTTCCAAACTTAAATCCAGAAAATGTGGAATCACTGGTTGTATTAGACGAACCCTTATATATTATCGATGGAAATTATTATTCTGAAAATGATCTGTTTGGAAAAAAACCAACAAGTCCGTACGCTCCTTTAAACAAACAGGAAATAAAAACAATTACTATTCTTCAGGATTTGGAAGCCACGGAAAAATATGGCGAAAAAGGAAAAAAAGGAGTTGTAATAATCACTACCAAAACCGGAAAGCCAGCTCCGCAGCACTAATCAAACTTAACTAAATCTACTATTATGAAAAGTCTAAAACCTATTTCGTTAGTCCTTGCTATGCTTGTATGTTTCATTGCTGTTGCACAGGAAAAAACGATAAGAGGAACTGTTTCGGATGCTAATTCCGTTCTGCTGCCGGGAGCACGTGTTAAAAATCAAAAAACCGGAAAAGAAGCTACAGCCAATTTTGATGGAAAATATAGTATTGGAGCCCAAAAAGGCGACACGCTTGTCTTTAGTTCTGTTGGGTATCAAATACAGAGAAAAGCCGTAAAAAATAAAAATGTTATTAAAGTACAATTAACCGACAGCCCTGCCCTCCCTGAAGCACTCGGCTATAATCCTGAAATCACCAATAAAAAACAAACCAGGCAATTTCTCCCTGTCAAAGATTCAGAAACAAAAGATCTAAACGCTGTTCCATCTAACAATGAACCTTTATATATTGTGGACGGAGTTCCTGTAAAATCACAGCAAATAGCAAAAATAAATCCGAATGATATTGATAATATTAGTGTATTAAAAGAAATCGCAGCTACCAATCTTTATGGTCTGAGAGCGTATTATGGAGCTATCATTATCAGCACTAAAAACGAGGTCTACAAAAACCTGACAGAAAAAGAAATTGAAGACCGATTAAATAAAATGGCCGTTCCTTATCTGAAGGAACAGAATAATGAAAATTAAATTTACTACGGAAAAGAGTTTAAAATCGCTTAACTATTAATTATGGTTATTTTATTACATTTGGTTTTTTAATAAAAGCCTTTATAAATTAACTTTAAATAAAATTTAATGAATCCTATTTTAAATCAGAATTTATTTCTTGTAAAAGAGCATGTTGGTATGTTTAAAGCAGCAAACAACTATGATATTTATGATCCGGAAAGCAATCAGATCATTATGAACTGCCGCGAAAATAATCTGGGCTTTTTCACAAAAGTATTTCGTTTTACGGATTATAAAAGAATGACTCCTTTTAATGTTGAAATTACAACTGCTTCAGGTGAAAAATTAATTACGGTACGACGTGGTGTTGCCGTTTTCCGTTCAACAGTAGAAGTTCTGGATGAAAAAGACCGTTTGGTTGGAACTTTCAAACAAAAATTCTTTTCTATTGGAGGAAAATTCCAAATTCTGGATAAAAATGAGAGACCATGCGCTACACTTCAGGGAAAATGGACTGGTTGGGATTTTAAATTTTCACATGAAAACAAACAATTGGCCCAGGTAACCAAAAAATGGGCCGGAATGGGGAAAGAACTTTTTACAAGTGCTGACAATTATGTTCTTCAAATTGAGGAGAACGTTGCTGCTGACAGTCCGCTTAGACAGCTGATCCTTGGAGCTGTAATGTGTATTGATATGGTTTTGAAAGAATAACAAAGTTGTTAAACTTAGATTAAGAAAATACCAGAAAGCATCATTTTAGCAATCAAAAGAATTATTTTTGTGTAACTATGAATGATGCTTTCTGCATTTCAAAAAATACTATCATGACAGATTTAAAAAATAAAAATGCTCTGATCACCGGAGCCGGAAAAGGAATAGGAAAAGCCATTGCCATTGCTCTGGCAAAAGAAGGTGTAAATGTAATCCTAATTTCAAGAACCCAGGCCGATGTAGATCAATTGAGTACTGAAATCTCAAATTTAGGCGTCAAATCTTTAGCCTTATCTGCAGATGTTTCAGATATTAATTCAATCACTAAAGCGGTAGAAAATGCCTTGGCCGAGTTTACCAATATTGATATTTTAATTAATAATGCCGGGATTGCCGCTTTTGGGAATTTCCTTGAATTAGAACCAACTGCCTGGGAGAAAATCATTCAGGTAAATTTGATGGGAACATATTATACCACCCGCGCCGTTTTGCCCAATATGATTGAAAGACAGACGGGTGACATTATCAACATTTCATCTACTGCAGGTTTAAACGGAAATGCCTTGACCAGTGCCTACAGTGCTTCTAAATTTGCCGTTTTGGGTTTAACCGATTCTTTGATGCAGGAAATGAGAAAACATAATATTCGTGTTACAGCGCTAACACCAAGTACGGTTGCTACCGATATGGCTTTAGATTTAAACCTGACTGACGGAAATCCTGAAAAAGTAATGCAGCCGGAAGATATTGCCGAATTAATCATTGCCCAACTTAAATTAAGCCGCAGAGTTTTCATCAAAAACAGCAGTATCTGGTCTACAAATCCTTAATTCAAAAGCAAATGGAACAATATTTAAGACAATTGATTGCCATAGAATTCACCGATAAAAAAGAAATCTTCACCGGATTTCTTATTGATTATTCTGATGACTGGATTTTATTGCGAAATAATCCGGTCGATTATATCCTCGATGGTTTCGTGATTTTAAAAAATAAAAATATCGAAGCCGTACACCGGGATCAGGATCTTGCTTTTACTGAAAAAGTTATCCGGATGAAAGGTTTGAAAACAAATGCGGAAGATATTATTCCGATTCGGGATCTGGCTTCTATTATCAATTTCATCACTACTAAATACGGTATTTTCCAGATTGCAAAAAAATCTGCCAAATCTGCTTATTTAGGTAAACTAATCGAATTAACCGACGAAGAACTGACAATCGACTTCCTGGATACAAAGGCAAAGTTTGGAGGCGAATTGAGCTTTAATCCACAAAAGATACGAGTGATTGAATTTGATACGGATTATATCAATTCCCTGAAATTGGTGGTTCAGGAAGATGCGAAGTAACATTTCAATCTATAAAAACAGAAAAGCCCTTAACTATAAGGGCTTTTCTGTTTTGTCATTTCGACCGCGCAGGGAGACCCGATAGCGAACAGACGAAGTAAATCACACTAAAAGTTCTAAATCAGTTTTCCATTCCAACTTTGGCAGCGGATAACGTTAGCTAGAAATCTGCAATTATATCAGATTTTTATTAAATAACTATAATTTTATCGTTGGCATAACCAATAGGCCAGTGACCAGCATAATATAGATCGGTAATTATCTTCCATTTATCTCCTAGGTCAAAGTATCTTTCTGTTACTAGCTGTCTAAATGCAAAACAAATTGCATTTCGCGCAGCAATGCTAAAGTCATGCGGTGAGCATATGAAGAGATCTTTATTAATTTCTTTTGTTGCTATCATTACATGTTTGCTTATTTCTATTCGTAGTTCAATAATGTTCTTTGGCTTTTCTTGTTTTTTATAAAAAGGATCCTCCTGAGTTAATGAGGTTGGAAGCCATTCCGTTTTCTTATACAGCCCTTTAAAGTCAATATCTGAAGGTTCAACAAAGGCCTTTCTTACATTGCCGACAAGTATCAAGTTGTCTTTATGAAGATCATACGCCCCCATTTTGGAGAAGAATTCAGCATCTGAAATCTTACTAATCTCTTTACTTATATCAATCATATAGAATCCTTAAATCGGTAATTGTTCACTGAGTTCCGCCTTATGTCCGCATTGAATGGTTCTATGAAGAACCCTTTCTACTGCATATTGTCCCCGGATTTTTGGAAGAAGAACTTTTCGTTTTCTTGTTATCAGTTATGGATAAATGTTATAATAATTTGCTACCACTAAATAAACTAAGCTTCCGTAAGTTTATTTAAAAACTCCAGGCGAACGCTTCCGTCTTCGTCTATTTTTGTTAGGTTAATTTCCTGTAATGTATTGACTAATTCAGGATTCCATGGTGTTTTTACTTTTACGTAATTTTCGGTAAAACCGTGAATATAGCCTTCTTTATTTTCACTTTCGAACAAAACGGTTCTGTTGGTCCCCAATTGACTTTCGTAAAAGGCACGGCGTTTTTTAACGGATAAACCGCGTAACATTTTACTGCGTTTTGCCCTTACGTTTGCAGGAACAATTCCCGGCATATTGGCAGCTTCAGTATTATCTCTTTCAGAATAGGTGAAAACATGTAAATAAGAAATATCCATTTCATTCAGGAAATGATAGGTTTCCAGAAAATGCTCATCCGTTTCTCCCGGAAAACCAACAATAACATCAACACCGATACAGGCATCTGGCATCACTTCGCGGATTTTATTAACCCGTTCTGTATAAACTTCACGAAGGTAACGGCGCTTCATTAATTTTAAAATATCATTACTTCCGGATTGTAACGGGATATGAAAATGCGGTACAAAAGTTCTGCTTTTCGAAACAAAATCAATTGTTTCATTTTTTAGTAAGTTCGGCTCTATCGATGAAATCCTTAAACGTTCAATTCCTTCCACTTTGTCTAAAGCCTGAACTAAATCAAGAAAAGTATGCTCGTGTTTTTTATTTCCGAATTCCCCTTTTCCATAATCCCCGATATTTACTCCGGTTAAAACAATTTCTTTAATGTTTTGAGATGATATCTCTTTTGCGTTTTGTAAAACGTTTTCAAGGGCATCACTTCGTGAAATTCCTCTGGCCAATGGAATTGTACAATAGGTACATTTATAGTCGCAACCATCCTGTACTTTCAAAAAAGCGCGGGTACGGTCACCAATGGAATAACTGCCCACATAAAAATCGGCCTCGGCAATTTCGCAGGAGTGAACTTCACCCATATCGTTTTTGCTTAAGTCATTGATGTAATCGGTAATTTTAAATTTTTCGGTCGCTCCTAAAACCAAATCCACGCCATCGACAGCTGCTAATTCTTCTGGTTTTAATTGTGCATAACAGCCAACTGCAGCTACAAAAGCTTTATCGTTAAGTTTCATTGCTTTTTTCACAACCTGCTTGAATTGCTTATCAGCATTTTCTGTAACAGAACAGGTATTGATAACATAAATGTCTGCTACTTCTTCAAAATCGACACGATCAAAACCTTCATCATTAAAATTTCGGGCTATTGTAGAAGTTTCTGAAAAATTCAGTTTGCAACCAAGCGTATAAAAGGCAACTTTTTTTCTATTTTCCATAGGAATACACTACGTTTTAAGTAGTAAGATATTATATTTACATCTTCAATTGAAGAGTTTGCAAATTTACATACAATATTCTTTAAAATAAAATCAACAATACACTATATATCAACATTTTGCATTAATCTAACATTTTAATTTGGCTGAAAAACTATACTTAAGACCCAGTAATATCTAAAAATAAGTTTTATCTTTAAAAAATCAAAAATTTATTTCAATAGGAATAAAATGACAAAAAATCGATTAAATGCAAATAATATCGATTAAATACATTTTTTAAAAAATTAGATTAAAAATTTCTTACATTTAACTTCCAAAAAATATACTTTTAGGTCAAAAAGTTAAGCAATTAAAAAATTAACATAAATAAATTAATTTAAAAACAGATTTTTACAATAACAATTTTGATATTTTGTCGTTATGTTGTTGTTTTGTTTAATAAAATAAAATGGGAAAGCCGAAAACCATAAAGAGTAGGCAACAATTAAAAACTCCAAACTTATTATGAAAGCATTTTTACCCACAATCTGCTTGATGTTGTTAACCATTTTCAGTTCGCAGGCACAAACTGCTGCTGCTCCGGCTACTAATCCATTCCCATCTATTAGTACATTGACAGGCTGGGCCAGTTTAAATTCTCAATCACAATTTGATATTGCAATTCGTGCTGTGGGGTTTAAATTTGAAGTAAAAGAACCAGGAGAAGGATCTACTGCATACACTTACATCCGAAAAGTAACCGTAAACGAAGTAAACTATACGGATAGAATTGTTTACAGAATTACCAACAATAATTCTGCAAGTATTATTTCATTAGTTACTGCTTCTACTGATTTAGTTAGTTTGTACACACCACAATTGACAACTTTCAAAAACAACAATTGTAAAACAGAAATGTCTAAAGACAAAAACACGACTTGTACTTGTTACGAAAGTGTAAATTTTGCAATCGATCTTTGTGACGAGCGTGTAAAATTGACAATGGGTGACGGAAATAAATATTTTGTTTCTGTAGCTAAAAAATAATTCTGAATAATTTCAGAACCATAAACTTCGAGCTGTTTTCCAAATCTTTTTTAAATCTTCAGGAGTAAGTTTAGGAAGGTTTGGGATGCATTTCTTAGGAAATTATAATGCGTTTGGATTTCTTTGCTCATACCAAACTTCTAATTCGTTTTCATATTCAAACGAATTCACATAATGAAAGCCCAGCTTTTCTAAAATTTTCCTTGAGTTTTTATTTCCTTCATCTGCATATGCACAGAGACTTTCAACTTTCATTTCATTGAATGCATACTTTACAAAAGCCAATCCGGCTTCTGAAGCATAACCTTTTCCCCAGTGTTTTTCGATGAAACGATATCCAATTTCATAAAAGTCTTTATGATTGTTAATTTCGTTGGTTATAAATTTGATTCCGGACCAGCCTAAAAATTCGTTGGTTTCTTTTAGAATAACAGCCAATCGGCCTGTACCAAAATCTTTATATTGCTGTTGAATATTCTCAATTTGGGCTATACTTTCTTCAATAAATTTAACAGGCTTCTTTCCAACAAATAGGTGCACATTTGGATTAGAATCCAATTCAAACATTGCTTTAGCGTCAGAAAGAAGCAATTCCCTTAAGATTAAACGTTCTGTTTCAATTGGTTTGTCCATTATTCTAATTTAAAATATAACGCTGCACGACCTCAGCAACTCCATCATTATTATTTGAAGCTACAATTACATCTGCTCTGTCTCTTAATTCAGGGGTTACATTATCTACCCAAACGCCTAAGCCGGCATATTCAATCATTGTAAGGTCATTTCCGGCATTTCCTACTGCAATAATTTCACTTTGGTGAATATTCAACTTTGCCGCCAGAAGTTTCAGACTCGCCGCTTTATCGATTCCGTTTTGTGCCGCTTCCAGGAAAAAAGGTTTAGACATTGCAATACTTAGGTGGGGCATTGCTACTTTTAGATCTTGCTCGACTTTTTTTAAATAAGAAGGCTCTTGTAATAAAATACATTTCACTGCAGGTCTGTCAACCGCTTCCTTAAAACTTGGCACTTTACGATGTGCCAATCCTGTTATTTCTTTTTCAATTTCGATATATTCAGAATCTGTTTCACTTATAATTTCATTATCCAGATACGTGATGATATGCGTTTTCATTTTTATACTATAATCGTACAATTCATGAATCTGCTCGATTGTTAGTTTTTGTTCAAATAAAATAACATCATCTTTTACAGTACTAATAATAGCTCCGTTGAATGAAATTATAAACGAATCATTCAAATCTAATTCTAATTCTTTGGCATAAGCCGTCATTGCAGAAGTAGGACGGCCAGAAGCCAAAACCACGTACACCCCTTTTGCCTGAGCTTCAAGAAGTGCTTTTTTATTTAATTCCGAAATTTTATGATCATCAGTCAACAAGGTATCATCCATGTCGAGCACCAGCATTTTGTATTGCATTTTTTTTAGTTTTCAGTTTTAGCCTCAGTTGCAGTTTTCAGTCGCATTTAGCGGAGACTGAAAACTGCGGCTAATCACTTTTTTATATACTCATTCTGAATTCCTCAATAACCGGATTTGCTTTTGCGAAATCTGTTTCTTGTATAAAGACTTCTACCGCTAAATCTGTCTGACCGAAACCACCTAATCTGGCAGATTGAATATTGTCTTTTTTTGTAGTTTCTACGCCTGCTTCTTCTAATCTTTGTTTTAACGCAATCGCTAAAACTTCACTTCCTGAAAACACCTTCATTAATCCCATAACATTTTATTTTATTTTTATTTCTAATTGTCTATTCCAATATCGTTTTTAATCTTTTTTGAAAATCTTCATTTTCATTCATTCCAATATGCCCCTGATCTTTTAAAGCATAAAAATGTACTTTATAATCTAATAGTTTATTTAATCGAACCGAATTCGAACATGAAATTAACTGATCATCTGTACCATGAAAAATATAAATCGGTGCTTTTACTTTTGGCAGATATCTGAAAGTCTCCAAATGAAATTTTTTCATGAAATCCGGAAAAAATGGCACTCTGCTGCTCGATAATTCTGTAAAACTATAATATGGAGATTGCAGAATTAAAGCTCTTGGTTTGTTCTCAGACGCCAAAATCGTTGCCAATCCTGATCCGATGGAATAACCCGTAATAATAATTTTATACTCAGGGTATCTTCTGCTTAAAGTTTTATAAGCCACCGCAACATCTTTATTTAGCTGCTCTTCATTTTCAATTTCTCCTTCACTCTTTCCGAAACTTCTGTAATCCAGAATAAAAATATCATATCCTAAATTGGTATAAATTCCTGCGATTTTACCCCAGGTCTCTAAAGTTCCTGCATTTCCGTGAAGGTAAAAAATCAAGCCTTTAGAATCATCTGCTTTAAACAATAAACCGTTTAATTTTACACCGTCAAAAGATGGAATGTTTAATTCCTCAAATTTATGGTGATAATCAAATTGGTGATTTTCTGAAAGTGCAGCACTTTGAAAAACCATTCCAACCTGATTAAAATAAACATAAGAAACAATCAACACATAAATAATAACAAAAAATGTCAAAAGCACAATTGTTAAAAATTTCAGTGTTTTTAATGTCTCCATAATAAATTATTATTTCAGCTTATTCCTCTTCAATCTGATCTTCTTCTTCATCAAGTTCCTCTTCTCCTTCTTCATCCAAATCGAAAATGTAAGGTTCCAATAAGAATTTTTCAGCTAAAATTTCGATACGTTCCGTTAATTGCTCCGCAAAAATAATTCGCTGTGTTTTGGCAATACTATTTGAAATACGCATAATTTTAGTTTCATGACGCAATTTCAGAATCGGATCTGCATCATCCAGAATAAACATCTTCAAACGGTTTACATTGTAACCCGCCGTGGTAAACATATCGTTTAATTTATTTGGAGTTCCAATTAAAACGTCAATTCCAGTTGAAATATAGTTTTTATCGTAATCCGTATCACCTTTATCGTGCACACCATAAACTTCAAGATCAGTATACTTTCCGTATTTCGCAAAAAGTTCAACCATTTCCAAAACTTTGGTTTTGTCTTCTACAATAATCAAAGCCCTTGGAGATTCCTCTACCGAACCTGCCAACTGCTGAATTACATTGATTACAATTGTAGTCGATTTTCCACTTTTTTCGGGAGAAAGAACAATACAGTCAGCACCACTTTTTATAGTAGAAAAAGTTTCTTTCTGTAATATATTAGGTTCTGTTAAACCATTCTCGATTAAGGCGTCCTGTAGCTTCTCTTTTATTTTTTTTAGTTTCATTTTTTTTATGCTATTGCTGTAAGCAAAATTATTTTTATCGACAATATGAGCTTAATGCCTATTGCCTAAAGCTTTTTTTTTATTTAGTTGCGAACATTTTTACGTCCGTTTCTGAGATTTCATTTCCACCAAGGATAATCAGTCTTTCTATTACATTTCGAAGTTCACGGATATTTCCTGTCCAATCGTATTCCTGCAATAGTTGTATGGCCTGAGCAGAAAATACTTTTACTGCATTTCCTTGTTCTGATGCAATTTTCTCTGTAAAATGCGTTATCAAAGCCGGAATATCATCACGTCTTTCATTTAATGGCGGCACTTTAATCAGAATTACAGCCAGCCTGTGGTATAAATCTTCACGGAAACGGCCTTCGGCAATTTCTGTTTTTAAATCTTTATTGGTTGCTGCTACTACGCGGACATCAACTTTGATATCTTTTTCGGCTCCTACCCGGGTAATCATACTTTCCTGTAAAGCTCTCAAAACTTTGGCTTGCGCGGAAAGACTCATATCACCGATTTCATCTAAGAAAATAGTTCCTTTATCTGCTGCTTCAAATTTTCCGGCACGATCTTTCACTGCCGATGTAAAAGCACCTTTTACGTGTCCGAACAATTCACTTTCGATTAACTCACTCGGAATCGCGGCACAGTTTACTTCGATCAAAGGAAAATTAGCGCGTTCGCTTTTTTCATGCAGCTGATGCGCCACCAATTCTTTTCCTGTTCCGTTTGGACCTGTAATTAAAACTCTTGCTTCGGTTGGAGCTACTTTATCTATCATTAATTTGATATGACCAATTGCTTCACTCTCCCCGACCATTTCATAATTCTTACTGACTTTTTTCTTCAGGATTTTATTCTCAACTACGAGTTGTTTTTTATCTAAAGCATTACGAACCGTATTTAACAAACGGTTTAGATCGGGTGGTTTTGAAATATAATCAAAAGCTCCCAAACGCATGGTATGAATTGCTGTTTCCATATCGCCGTGACCTGAAATCATGACCATCGGAATTTCCGGTTTTATTTTTTTTGTTTCTTCCAAAACATCAACCCCATCCATTTTTGGCATTTTGATATCACACAAAACCAAATCGTAGTCGTTGTTTTTTATTTTTTCCAGACCAGCAACACCATCTTCAGCTTCCTCTACCTGATAGGTATCATTTTCTTCTGATAAAATCTTTACCAAAACTCTCCTGATCGCTGCTTCGTCTTCTATAATTAGTATTTTACTCATTTCTTTTTGAGGTTCTAAGGTTCTGAGTTGCTAAGGTTCTGAGTTTTTTTTAAAGAAGCTAACTTAGCGACTTAGTACCTCAGAACCTTAGCAACTTTAAAAAAATTAATATTTAAGCCATTTATACAATTCCTTCCAGGTTGGTTTCTTTCCGTACATTAAAATACCCACGCGGTAAATTTTTGCTGCGAACCAGACTACTAGAAAAAAGGTAGCAAACAATAATGATACCGAAATCGCAATTTGCCACCACGGCACTCCAAACGGAAGACGCATCAGCATGACTATTGGCGAGGTAAGCGGTATCATGGAAAACACTACAGCAATCGTTCCGTGCGGATCATTCACAACAGTGAAAAAACCAATGTATACACTCAAAATAAGCGGCATGATAATAGGCAGCAGGAATTGTTGAGAATCGGTTTGATTATCAACTGCAGCTCCAATTGCGGCATAAAATGAACTGTATAAAAAATAGCCTCCTATAAAATAAATTACAAAGCCAATTAATATACTGGCAATCGGCAGATTCCATAATTCGGCAATATACATTTGTGCTGTTCCTGCAAATTCCTGTTGTGCAGATTGCATTAATTCAGGTGGAATTTTAGCTGTAGGACTCACATTAACTCCAAAAAATGCAGATGCAGCAAACATTAATCCAAGACCGATAATCGCCCAGATCATAAATTGTAACAATCCGGCAAGCGAAGTTCCGACGATTTTACCAATCATTAATTGAAATGGCTTTACCGACGAAATAATAATCTCGATAATCCGATTTGTTTTTTCTTCGATCACACTTCGCATGACCATGTTTCCATAAATGATAATAAACATCATAATCAAATATCCGAATGCACCCCCGATTCCGATTTTTATTTCGTTCAGCCCCTTTAGACTCTCTTCTCCGGAAGATTTAGCCAAATGAATATTGACATCTGCTTGTGCTTTCTGAATCGCTAAAGTATCCAGTTTTGCTTTCTCCAGATTGATTTTTGTTATTTTTGATGCTATGACATCCTGTGTATTTTCAATAAAAGAAATACTTGCACTATTGTTTGAAATATACTCTACTTTGGTCTCTAATTCCTTAAAATTATTCGTTTTAGGGATAACAATTAAACCATTGAAATTTTCTTTGGTAATACTGTCTTTCAATGCTTTTACATCAATTTCGGATAAGTTCAGATATTTGTATTCGCCACCATTTTTGTTCTGTTTTACAAAATCGTCTGCAAACAAACCAGTCTCGTCATGAATCGCAATTCGTTTGGTTTCGGCTTTCATAGAGCTTAGATAACCAATAAATCCCGCAATTGCCACAAACAATAAAGGACTCAGAAAAGTCATGACAACAAAAGATTTATTGCGGACTTTTGCAATAAATTCCCTTTTTATAATTAATGAAATTATACTCATTTTTTATTTTAGATTTTAGATTGTTGACTTTAGATGTTAGATTCCGGCTCTAAAACCTAAACTTTATTTTCCGTTACAGTCTGAATAAAAATATCATTCACACTTGGAATTTTTTCTACAAAATGTGTTACCTGTCCACGTTGGGTCAGAATGTTTAGTAATTCGTTTGGTGTTGAAGTCCCTATCTGGATATCTAATTTCAATTCATCATTTAACGATTTAAAATTAGCCGGCGAAACCGTAAATTTTTGTGTAATGTCATACATCAGACCTTCCACATTATTTGTAAGTATCCCAACTTCAAAACTATTTGTTTTGAATTGTCGTTTTACATCACCAACTTTTCCTTCGATCAATTTATTTGATTTATGAATTAAAGCAATATGATCGCAAAGTTCTTCGACACTTTCCATACGGTGTGTTGAGAAAATGATGGTTGCACCCTGTTCCTTTAAAGCTAAAATCTCATCTTTAATAACATTGGCATTCACAGGATCAAAACCGGAAAAGGGTTCGTCAAAAATCAGTAGTTTAGGCTTATGAAGTACACAAACCACAAACTGAATTTTCTGTGCCATTCCTTTTGAAAGTTCCTGAATTTTCTTGTTCCACCAACCCTGAATTCCTAAACGGTCAAACCAGTATTCCAATTGTATTTTGGCTTCGGCTTTAGAAAGTCCTTTCATCTGCGCGAGGTACAAACACTGCTCACCTACTTTCATAGTACTGTACAAACCTCTTTCCTCAGGAAGGTAGCCGATAGTCTGCACGTGTTTTGGCTGCAATCGTTCTCCGTCTAAAATCACTTCGCCACTATCGGGCAGCGTAATTTGGTTTATGATTCGGATGAGGGATGTTTTTCCAGCTCCATTAGGACCTAAGAGTCCGTAAATACTACCTTTCGGCACATTTAATGAAACTTCGTTAAGCGCTACATAATCACCGTATTGTTTTACGA